>JAVVFB010000122.1:0-10008 GCA_032251095.1 Roseovarius sp.
CTTCAACCCCGGCGGAAACGAAAAGCAACTCAAGATGGCCTCGGACGCGGGTGCGACCGTGGTCGCCATGGAAATGGTACCCCGCATCAGCCGCGCCCAGAAGATGGATGCGCTCAGCTCGATGGCGAATATCGCCGGCTATCGTGCGGTGATCGAGGCAGGTAACAACTTTGGCCGCTTCTTCACCGGCCAGATTACGGCGGCGGGCAAGGTGCCCCCGGCCAAGGTTCTTGTGGTCGGCGCCGGCGTTGCCGGTCTGGCCGCGATCGGCACCTCGACCTCGCTTGGCGCGATCACCTATGCGTTCGACGTGCGCCCCGAAGTGGCCGAGCAGGTCGAATCGATGGGCGCGCAATTCGTCTATCTGGATTTCGAGGAAGAGGCCAAGGACGGCGCCGCCACCGGCGGCTATGCCTCTGTCTCCAGCCCTGAATTCCGCGAGGCGCAGCTTGCCAAGTTCCGCGAATTGGCCCCCGAGGTCGATATCGTGATTACCACGGCCCTTATCCCGAACCGCGAAGCGCCCGAGCTTTGGACCGAGGACATGGTGAAATCCATGAAGCGCGGCTCGGTTATTGTCGATCTGGCGGCGGAAAAGGGCGGCAACTGCAAGCTGACCGTGATGGACGAAAAGATCGTCACCGACAACGGCGTGACGATCATCGGCTATACCGACTTCCCAAGCCGGATGGCGGCGCAGGCCTCAAGCCTTTATGCCACCAACATCCGCCACATGATGACAGACCTCACGCCGGACAAGGACGGTGTGGTCAATCACAACATGGAAGATGACGTGATCCGGGGCGCGACCGTGACCCATGACCACGCCGTCACCTTCCCGCCGCCGCCGCCGAAAGTGGCCGCGATTGCCGCGCAGCCCAAAAAGGAAGCCCCCAAGGAGCTGACCCCCGAGGAAAAGCGCGCCAAGGAACTGGCCGCCTTCAAGGCCCAGACCAAAAATCAGGTGACCCTGCTTGTGGTCGGTGCGGTCCTGCTTCTGAGTGTCGGCCTTGTGGCCCCGGCAAGCTTCATGCAGCACTTCATCGTTTTCGTGCTGGCCGTTTTTGTTGGCTTCCAGGTGATCTGGAACGTGTCGCATTCGCTTCACACGCCCTTGATGGCGGTCACGAATGCGATCTCGTCGATCATCATTCTGGGCGCGCTGATGCAGATTGGATCGGGGTCTTACCTGGTGATCCTTTTGGCGGCGCTCTCGGTCTTTATGGCCGGTATCAACATATTCGGCGGTTTCATGGTCACACGGCGCATGCTCGCCATGTTCCAGAAATCGTAAGGGGGCAGGTCTAATGGATTACGGTTTTACAACGGCCGCGTATGTGGTCGCAGCTATCCTTTTCATCCTGAGCCTTGGCGGTCTGTCGGGTCAGGAAAGCGCCAAGCGCGCGGTATGGTACGGCATTGCCGGCATGGCGCTTGCGGTGGTGGCAACACTTATCGGCCCCGGCTCTGGCCTGTGGATCTTGTCGGCGGTGCTGATCGCGGCGGGCGGGACCATCGGCTATTTCGTGGCGCAACGCGTGCAGATGACCGAGATGCCACAGCTTGTGGCGGCGATGCACAGCCTTGTCGGGCTTGCCGCCGTCTTCGTCGGCTTCAACGCGCATATCGAGTTGAACAATGTGCTGGCCATGGGCCACGACGCGCGCGAGGGCCTGGAAGGGTTTGCCGCGCTTCTGGCGCATAAATCCCCGGTTGAACAGTCGATCCTGCGGGTCGAGGTGTTTCTTGGCATCTTCATCGGGGCGGTGACATTCACCGGTTCGATCATCGCCTATGGCAAGCTTGCGGGCAAGGTCGACACGGCGGCGAAAAAGCTGCCTGGCGGGCATATGCTCAACGCTTCTGCGGCGGCGATTTCGGTGCTCTGCCTGATCTGGTATTTCAACACCGGTGGCTTTGTGCCGCTGGCCCTGATGACGCTTGCGGCGCTGTTCATCGGCTATCACCTGATCATGGGGATCGGCGGCGCCGACATGCCCGTGGTTGTGTCGATGCTCAACAGCTATTCCGGCTGGGCGGCGGCGGCGATTGGCTTCAGCCTTGGAAATGACCTTTTGATCGTGGTCGGTGCGCTTGTCGGCTCAAGCGGTGCGATCCTGAGCTATATCATGTGCAAGGCGATGAACCGCTCGTTCATATCTGTGATCCTCGGCGGCTTTGGTGGCCCCGCAGGCGAGCAGATGGCGGTTGAAGGCGAACAGATTGCGATTGATGCCGATGGCGTTGCCGCGGCCTTGAATGAGGCCGACAGCATCATCATCATCCCCGGCTATGGCATGGCCGTGGCGCAGGCACAGCAGGCGGTGAGCGAACTGACCAGCAAGCTGCGTGCACGCGGCAAAAACGTGCGTTTCGCCATCCACCCGGTTGCGGGACGTCTGCCGGGGCACATGAACGTGCTTTTGGCCGAAGCGCGGGTGCCCTATGACATCGTGATGGAAATGGACGAGATCAACGAGGATTTCCCCAGCACCGATGTGGCTATCGTCATCGGCTCGAACGACATCGTGAACCCGGCCGCGCAGGAAGACCCCAACAGCCCCATCGCCGGCATGCCGGTTCTGGAATGCTGGAAGGCGAAACAGGTGTTCGTGTCCAAGCGCGGTCAGGGCACCGGATATTCCGGCATCGAGAACCCACTGTTTTACAAGGAAAACACCCGCATGTTCTATGGCGATGCCAAGGACAGTGTGAGCAGCCTTTTGCCGAAAATCGACTGAATAACGGCATAGGACGGATCTTTGGGGGGCGCTCTGATCGGGGCGCCCCTTTTGCATGTGATATGCATGGCGCAACCGGCGGATTTTGAGTATTTTTACCAAGAAGAAGCCCAAAGCTTGGGTGGTATGCGGTTGTGTGCCGCTAAATCATTGGAACTTATGGAAAAACTCTTTTTTGTTGCGGGCGAAGCGGGTATCAAGCGGAAGAAGTAAGGAGATCGGCAAATGGCCCCGATAGAAGATCATCCGCTGCGTTATGAATTGGCCAATGAGCTTCATGCGCGACCGTTCCCGTCGCTGAACGCGCCTTGTACGGCGGCTTATCTGGCAATCAAGCAGCCCCATGATGCGGCCAAGCGCGATCGCGCGGCGGATCTGGCGCATCTTGTCGCTTTGCTTGATCGCTATGGTGCGGGCCATCCACAGCCCGGCGCCACGCATTATTCGGGCAAGATCGGGCGGCATGTTCTGAAATGGGAGAGCCATACCGAATTCGTGACCTATACGGTGTTTACCGAAGGGGTCAGCACGCGGCCTTTTGATCCGGCCGATTTCGAGGTCTTTCCCGCCGAGTGGCTTGCCGCGTCGCCGGGGCTTCGGGTGACCTCGGCCTTGATCCGGGTGAGCCCTTGGAAGAACAAGGAACAGACCCGCGACGAAACCGATCAGTGGTTTGTCTCGGAGAGCGTGGCGGTGGCGCGGGTGCTGGATGATGCGGCGGTGATGGCGGGGGATTTCCGGATTGATACGGCGGGGCATCTGCGGTTTTCGGTCAGCGTCGCGCCGAACACCGGCGCGCGCCGGATCGGGCGGATCGTGCAGCGGCTCTGCGAGATCGAGACCTATAAGTCGATGGCGATGCTCGGCTTTGCAAGGGTGCGCGAAATGGGCCGTCAGATGGGCGAGACCGACAGCCAGCTGAGCCGCCTGATCGGCGATATGACCGGGGGAACGCAGCCCGCCGAGGAAACCCTACAGGACCTGTTGCGGGTCTCTGCCGAGCTTGAATCGCTGGTGGCGCAATCCTCGTTTCGCTTTGGGGCGACGGCGGCCTATGAGCAGATCGTCAATCAGCGCATCAGCGTGCTGCGCGAGGAACGGTTCGAGGGGCGCCAGACCTTTGCCGAATTCATGATGCGCCGTTACGAGCCGGCCATGCGCACGGTGCGCGCCACCAAGGATCGGTTGGATGCCATGGCGGATCGCGCGATGCGCGCGGGCGAGTTGTTGCGCACGCGGGTGGATGTGGAGCGCAGCGCGCAGAACCAGATATTGCTGGAAAGCATGGACAAGCGCGCCGATCTGCAATTGCGTCTGCAACGCACGGTCGAGGGGCTTTCAGTCGTCGCGATCAGCTATTATGCGGTGTCGCTGGCGGGCTATCTGCTTTATCCGCTGACCGACGTGCTGGGGCTGAGCAAGGGCATGATCACCGCCGCAGTGACCCTTCCGGTGGTCGCGCTTGTCTGGTGGATGGTGCAGCGCATTCGCAAAAGGCTGCACTGACGACGCGCGCGCCCTTGCGAGGCGCGCACGCAAGGGCGCGAAGAGCGGCTCAGATGATGTAGTGCAGCGCGTCAAACTCCTGCCGCCAGGCCGAAACCTCGGGCAAAAGCGCGCTCGCGTCATTGCTGCGCAGCGCCTGGGCGATAAGCCCGGCCATGCGCGGCGCATGCTCCGGGGTCACCCCCCATCGCACCAATTCCGGGGTGCCGATGCGCAAGCCGTTCATATCCCCCGCCAACGGATCAATCGGAAGGCCGATGCCACAGGCCAGAAACCCGGCCTCGCGCAGGGTTTTCGATGCCGCCTGACCGCCACCAAACCCGGCCGCTGCAATTGCGAACTGATGCGAATTCGTTGCCCCCAGTGCGCCCTTGAAGACCGGAAGGCCCTCGGCCTCAAGCGCCGCGGCGAGCGCTTGCGCCAAGGCCACCATCTGCGTGGCGTAGGCCACGCCATGGGTGCGCCAATCCAGCAGGGTCACCGCCAAAGCCGCCGATTTGGCCGCATCGAAATTGGCCGTCATGCCGGGAAAGGCAATCGCATCAAGGCGCTCGGCAAGGGCGGCGTCATTGCTGACGATCAAGCCGCCGGCCGGGCCGCCAAGGCTTTTATAGGTGCTCATCGTCATCATATGCGCGCCCTCGGCCAACGGGTTGCGCCAGGCGCGCCCGGCGATGATCCCGCATTGATGGGCCGCATCAAACAACAGCTTCGCGCCGACCTCATCGGCAATCGCGCGCACCTCGCGCACCGGATGCTCGAACAGGTTGAGGCTCGCGCCAAGCGTGATCAGACGGGGGCGCTCCTTGCGCGCCAAGTCGGCCAGACCGGCGAGGTCAACGCTATAGCCATCCGCATCGACCGGCGCCTCGATGATCCGCAAGCCATAAAGCCCGGCACAGCCCGCCGCATGATGCGTCACATGCCCGCCAATACTGGCCGGGGGGGCGATGATCGTATCGCCGGGTTTGCAGGTCGCCATGAAGCCGTAAAGATTGGCAATCGCCCCCGAGGGCACGCGAATTTCGGCAAATTCAGCCTCGAAGATTTCGGCGGCAAGGCTGGCGGCGATCACCTCGATTTCCTCGATCGCCTCAAGCCCCATTTCGTATTTGTCACCGGGATAGCCAAGCGAGGGCCGCGAGCCGATGCCGCTGGCCAAAAGCGCCTCAGCGCGCGGGTTCATCACGTTGGTGGCGGGGTTGAGGTTGAAGCATTCGGCCTCGTGGATGCGGCGATTGTCGGTGGCAAGCGCCTCGATCCGGGCGGCGATGCGGGCGCCGTCCTCGGCATCCGTGCGCGCGGCAAGGGTTTGAACAAGGTCTTCGCAATGGGCAGGCACCCAAGCGCGGCGGGCCAGTGTCATGTTGAAATCTCCCGGACTGGTTTGGGCCACACTGGCGCGCGGCGGCTGTTGCAATCAAGTGGAAATGTCACCAGAGGTGCCGAGGGGAGCAAGGCCTGACAGGGCTAAATCACCCGGTGCAGGTTTTTGGGGGAGCTGCAAGCGGCGTGATCGGTGCCATTCGCCTCTGGCCAATGCCGCCGGGCTGCGCTATCCGGGCCGGGCTATAGCCGCGAAAAGGGGGCAGCTTATGTCCGACACTGTGCCATTTGAAAAACCCGGCCCCGTAGAGGCCAATCTCAAGGGCGCGATTGCGTCGACAGAAGAGATCATCGCCGAGGCCCGCGCCGGACGGATGTTCATCCTTGTCGATCACGAGGACCGTGAGAACGAAGGCGATCTTGTGATTGCCGCCGAATTCGCCACGCCCGAGGCGATCAACTTCATGGCAACCCACGGCCGTGGGTTGATCTGTCTGCCGATGACGGCGGAGCGGGTTGACCGGCTTGGCCTGCCGATGATGGCGGTCAACAATTCGTCGCGCCACGAGACCCCGTTCACGGTTTCGATCGAGGCGCGCGAAGGCGTGAGCACCGGGATTTCCGCCGCCGACCGCGCGCTGACCGTCTCGGTGGCGATCAATGAGCAGAACACCATGGCGGCGCTGTCGACGCCCGGCCATATCTTTCCGCTGCGCGCCCGCACCGGCGGCGTTTTGATCCGTGCGGGACATACCGAGGCCGCGGTCGATATTGCGCGGCTTGCCGGGCTGAACCCTTCTGGCGTGATCTGCGAAATCCTGAAGGAAGACGGCACCATGGCGCGGCTGCCGGACCTGATCACCTTTGCCGGGCAACATGGCATGAAGGTCGGCACGATTTCGGACCTGATCGCTTATCGCCACAAGCATGACAATCTGATCACCGAAGTGCGCCGCGAAACGGTTGAATCGAGCCATGGCGGCACCTGGGACATGCGGATTTTCGCGGATCAGATCACCGGCACCGAGCATGTCGTGCTGAGCAAGGGTGACATCACCGATGGCAAGCCGGTGCTGGCGCGCACCCATGCGCTCAACGCGCTTGAGGATGTGCTTGGCATCGGGCTTGAGGCCTCTGCCAGGGGCGGGCCGACCGGCAAGCTGAGCCGCGCGATGGAGATCATCGCCGCCGAGGGGCGCGGCGCGGTGTTTTTGTTCCGCCAACCCCGCCCCAAGCTTTCGGGCGAGATGGAGGATGACGACACCCCGCGCACGATCAAGCAGACCGGGCTTGGCGCGCAGATCATGTCGACCATGGGCGTGCACGAGCTGATCCTTTTGACCGACAGCCCAAAGACCCGCTATCTGGGCCTTGATGCCTATGGAATTTCCATCACCGGCACCCGCCCCATCACATAGGTTGATCCAAAATGGCCGAAAAAGAATACTCCCTGCCGCGCGCTGAATTTGACAAGCCGGTCAAGCTCTTGATCGTGGTGGCGCCGTTTTATCGCGATATCGCTGATAACCTGATCGCCGGGGCCAAGGCGGAAATAGAGGCTTCTGGCGGCACCTGGGATCTGGTCGAAGTGCCCGGCGCGCTTGAACTGCCCACCGCCATTGGCATTGCCGAGCGGATGTCGAACTTTGACGGCTACGTGGCGCTTGGCTGTGTCATCCGGGGCGAGACGACGCATTACGAGACCGTCTGTAATGACAGCTCGCGCGGGATCACCCTTCTGGGGCTTCAGGGGCTGTGCATCGGCAATGGCATCCTGACCGTGGAAAACCGCGCCCAGGCCGAGGTGCGCGCCGACCCGAACGCCATGAACAAAGGGGCAGGGGCGGCGGCTGCGGCCTTGCATCTTATCGCGCTCAGCCGTAAATGGGGCGCTTCGCGCAAGGGCGTGGGCTTTGTGCCCTCGACCCAGGAATACAAGCTGGCAGGCGAGCCAAAGGATACCCCCAAAGCATGACGACCCCCGATCCCGAGAATAACGGCCCGGTTTCTGGCAACCAGAAACGCAAAATGCGCTCCGCGGCGCGGCTCTATGCAGTGCAGGCACTGTTTCAGATGGAGCATTCGAACCAAACCGTCGATGCGGTCTGCACAGAGTTTCTGGAACACCGGTTCGGTGCCGAAGTGGATGACGGCGTGGATATGGCCGAGGGCGATGTTGATCTGTTTCGCAAGCTTCTTGAGGATTCGGTGAACTGGCAGGCGCGTATCGATCAGATGACGGATCGCGCACTTGTGGCCAAATGGCCGATCGCGCGGATTGACCCGACCTTGCGCGCCCTCTTTCGCGCCGCGGGCGCTGAAATGACCCAATCCGACACGCCCCCGCGCGTGGTGATCATGGAATACGTTGATGTGGCCAAGGCGTTTTATCCCGATGGCAAGGAATCTAAATTCGTCAACGCCGTGCTTGATCACATGGCGCATGAGACCAAGCCCGACGGGTTTTGACGCAACCCGGTTTTCAGAATGGAGCGCGCCAGAGCGCGCCCTCTTTTGGTTTGCAATGAGGGGCGCTGCCCCTCAAACTCCCCGGAGTATTTTGGCCAAGAAGAAGTTTAAGCGTATGCGGCAGCCAGGCCCCATTGATTTGGCCTGTTCCTGACGCGTGAGGTGCCTGCGAGAAGGTCTGCGTTAGACCTCATGATCGCGCGGAGAACTGACTGGCTCAGTGGTCTCTCCCGCGGCATCCTGCATTCGAGGGTTGCGCCGGATGGGCCGGTGCCGAGCCTCAAGAATGGGGGAGAGACCGTATGCAGCATAGCATGTTCATCGGACTGGATGTCCATAAGGCGACGATTTCGGTCGCGGTTGCGCAGGGCGAACGTGGGGGAGAGGTCCGTCACTGGGGCACGGTTCCGCACCGTCCGGATCACATCCGCAAGCTGGTGGAGAAGCTTGGCGCCGGTGGAGGTCGTCTGCATTTCTGCTACGAGGCAGGCCCATGCGGGTATGGCTTGTATCGCCAGCTTATCGAGCTGGGGCATGATTGCATTGTTGTGGCCCCCTCGCTCATTCCGGTGAAGGCGGGCGATCGCGTAAAGACGGACCGTCGCGATGCCGTGATGCTGGCCAAGTTGCACCGCGCGGGCGAATTGACAGCCGTGTGGGTGCCGGACGCGGCGCATGAAGCGATGCGCGACCTGGTTCGGGCGCGCGCGACCGCGATGCGTGTTCTTGGAAAGGCACGCCAGCATTTGCAGGGGTTTCTGCTGAGGCACGGCCGCATCTATCCCGGCAAGAAGGGCCGGACGGTGGCCTACCGTCGTTGGCTGACGACGGTGCGGTTCGACCATCCCGCCCAGCAGATCGTGTTCCAGGACTATGTCGATGCGGTCGCCGACGCTGAGAAACGGGTCGAGCGCCTGACAAGTCAGATCGCCGACCTGCTCCCGAGCTGGTCGTTGGCTCCGGTGGTCGAGGTGGTTCAGGCGATGAGGGGCGTGGCCTTCATCGTCGCAGTGACGGTGGTGGCCGAGGTCGGGGATTTCCAACGGTTCGACACTCCGCGTCAGCTGATGGCCTATCTCGGGCTCACGCCCTCCGAGCATTCGAGCGGCACCACCGTGCGCCGCGGCGGCATCACGAAGGCTGGGAGCGGTCTCGCCCGAAGGGCCTTGATCGAAGGTGCCTGGAGCTACCGGATGCAGGCGCGCGTCAGTCGCAAGCTTCACGACAGGATAGAGGGGTTGCCCAAGGCCGTGCGGGACATCGCGTGGAAGGGCCAACTGCGGATGTGCCAACGCTACCGTCATCTGGTCGCAGCCGGAAAGGCGAAGGTGGTCGTCACCACGGCCATCGCTCGCGAAATGGTTGGCTTCATCTGGGCCATCGCCCGGGCTGTAACGTCACCACATGCCGCTCCGGTTCACACCCAAGGCTGAGAAGACAAAACGCGCCCGAACATGCCGATGTGCAAGGTTGGGGGCGGAATGCGGTGGGGAACCCTCGTGCCCTGTTATGAGCCGACAAGGTCGACGCTCGCCATTTAGACCGAGGCAGCCCCAGGATGAAACCACGGTCATGCGGTATCCAACCCGCGTATGAGAGCTTGCTCAACCGTCGTCTCAGTTCCGTCTCCTACCTTGCGCATCCACATCACGCTGCGCCCGGCTCCGCCGGGATATTTGCCATGAAACAACGGCTTGACAGCGATCATGAGAGCAGGCTGCTGAAATAGTCCTGCCTCGACAACGATTTGAGAACATGATTCACCCTGAGCACGGCAACGGCGGGGGTGATGATGCGCGGGGCGGATGAGACGAGCGGGTCGCTGTTCAGTTATGTCGATCTGGAGGACCGCATCCCGGCGCAACACCCTCTGCGTAAGATCAGACAGGTGGTGAATGACGCGCTCGCCAGCCTCGATGCCGAGTTCGAGGTGCTTTACACCGATTTTGGCCGCCGATCGATCCCG
>JAVVFB010000123.1:0-9987 GCA_032251095.1 Roseovarius sp.
CCCCACCAACGACACAGGCGCATCCAACCAATCGCCAAGCTTGACGCTGGAAAATGCGGCGCGGTCCAGATCGCCGCTGGCGTGAAGGGTGACCGCGCCGCGCGCCTCAAGCCCGCCGCCGCTAAAATCGAGCCGGTCGACATTGGGCGGCTCGCCAATCGTGCCGGCCACCTCAAGGCGCCCGGTGGCGGCGCGCGGCAAGGCCCAGCTGAGCTGTTTCAGGCTTAGCCCGACCCCGGCCAGAGAAGAACCAAGCGCAAAGCGCGTCGGCTGTCCCTTGGCAAAGCTCATCGTAATATCCGCAGGCCCCGCCCCCGAGATGCTGCCGGGCGGCAGGCCGATATTGAACTCATCGACAAATTGCTCTGAAAGCTCGATCACGCCTGTCACGCTGCTGTCGCCCCGCATGCCTTCGCCAAGTGGCAAACGCCAGGCCCCGCTGACCGGCACCCGGCCGATGCGGGCGTCGCCGCCAATCTCGATCCCGGTATTGCGGGCCGAGACCGTCAAGGAATTGGCCGCCAGCACCCGCCCCTTGACCAGCGTTTCGCTGCGCATCTCTGTCAGGGTGCCGTTCACGTCAAAGGCCACCTCGGCAGGGGTCAATTTGGGCTTGAGCAAAAGATCAAGCTGTCCGCCAAGCCGGGCGCGCCCATCCGCCAGCGTCACCGGTTGCCCGGCCTTGCTGAGAAAGCGGAACGGCGCCTCGTCAAGCAGCGACAGCGCGGCGGTCACGGTGCTGTCGCTGTGCAACAGGACGCGCGCAGGCCCCATTTTCAGCCGCACATCAGGGATGATAAAGCTGGTGCCAGAGACATCGACCCGCCCCCCCTGCGCGGCCATCACATGACCGCTTTCGGCGGTGATCACAAAGCGGTTGTCATAGATCGAGGCGTGCCCCGCCCCCGCGCTGATCGGCGGCACCTCTTTGAGAAACCGCGCCTCAAGCCCCTCGAAATCAAACCCCAGAAACACATCCGGGCGCATGTCTGGCGCGGCGCGCAAGGCCAGTTGAATATTCTTCAACGCGGCCTTGTGCACATTCTGCGCAACCCATTCGCGCGTCTTGGGCTTGAGCGAGAGCGGCCACAATTCCAAAAGCCGCTCGGGCGCGAGCGCCCCCATCCGCCCATTCAGCGCCACGTCCCAGCCATCGCTCTTGCCGCGCACCGTGCCATCAACCACAAAATGCTCGCCCTGATCGTCAAGGCGCAGCTCGCCGACCGAAAGAACGAACGGATCAAGCTGAAGCCGGATATCCGCCGCGGCCCGGTCAAGCAGGACCGGCTCGGGGTAAAAATCCGCCGGATCGGCGCGGATGTTGCTGACGCGGATCTGGGCCTGCAATTCGCGCGGCCAGCCGTTTTCCATCCCCACCAGAAACGCCGTGCCCTCGGCGCGTGCCGAGACCCATTCGCTTTCGACCGACAATTCCGAAAAGCGGATTTCATTGACCTCTGGATCATAGGTGAAATAGCTGCGCGCCGATTGGAATGCTATCGGCGCAGTCGCCGGCGTCGGCTGCAACACACCGGCCCCGATCTGAAGCGTCGCACTCAGCGGGCCAAGCCGCCCCTCTCCATCCACACTGGCCCGCAACGCCCCCGAGATTGGCGCATCAAGTGCATCAAGCCAGGCGAGCGCCGGCAGTTGCCCCGAGATATCGCCCGACGGCATATCGCCGAACTTGACGCCAAACCCGGCCTCTTTGCGCCCGATCTCGCCGGTATAGCTTACTTCGAGGCTGGTGGCATAATCGCGCGCGCCAAGCAGCGCGACATCAGCGCGAATGCCGATCTGTGCGCCATCTCGGCTCAGAACCATGCGCCCGCCATCCACACTCCAGGCGCGCCCGGCGCGCGCATCCTCATAACGCAGTGTCAGGTTGCCCGCCTCGATCCGGTTGAGTGCGGCAAATTGCGGTCGGCTGAAGACCGCGTCAATCTGATCGGTCAGGCTCGCAAAGCTGATCCCATCCGCCCCCTCGAAAGCAATCGCCAGAACGCCGTCGGCCCGCCGCCGCAGAATAAGGCGCAACCCCGCCAGCCGGATTGACGAGGCCTGAACCCTGCCCTGCAAAAGCGGATTGGGCGCGACGGTAATTTCAAGCTCGGACAGGTTGGCCACCTGCCCGCTGGCATCCGCCGACAGATCCACATCGCGCAATAAAAGCCGCGGCACCAAATCGTCATTGACCACCATTGACATGTCGCCAAAGACAAGCTGCCCCCCCGGCAAATCGGCGTTGATCCGCTCAGCGATCCGTTGTTGAAGCCAATCGGGCGCCGTCAGCCGCGTGCCGATCGCCAGCATACCCACCGCAACCACCGCCAGAACCAGGACACAGACACAGAATGACAGGCCCCGCCCAAACCGACCGAGCCGCCCTTTTCGCGTGACTTGATTGTCTTTATTGCTCATCTATTCCGACTGGTGGCTTTGCGCCGCCCTTTTCTGCCTCTTGGCTTTATTCTCGCCTTTTGCGTCCTAATATGGAACTCACAATTTCGCATCACAAGGAGCACCCATGCCCGACACATCCGATATCGCCCCCGATTTCACCCTGCCGCGTGACGGCGGCAGCACCCTTACCCTGTCTGATCTGCGCCCCAAGGCGGTGGTCCTGTTCTTTTATCCGCGCGACAACACCCCCGGTTGCACCAAGGAAGCGGTGGCGTTTTCCGGCCTGCGCGACGCCTTCGAGGCGGCTGGGGCGACCATCGTCGGCATATCCAAGGACAGCGTTGCCAGCCATGACAAATTCCGCGACAAACAGGCGCTTACCGTGCCGCTTGTGTCAGACGCCGAGGATGCAACCTGTGAAGCCTATGGCGTCTGGAAGGAGAAAAGCATGTATGGCAAGACATTCCTTGGCATCGAACGCTCGACCTTCCTGATTGACGGCGAAGGCCGCATTGCGCGGGTCTGGCGCAAGGTCAAGGTGCCGGGCCACGCCGAAGAGGTGCTTGAGGCGGTCAAGGCGCTGTGAGCGGTCAAACCCTGTCGCAGATGGCCGTCGAGGTGCTTTGCACCGCCGATGGCCATGAAAAGACCGCGTGCTCGCGGGCGCATGCCAAAACCTGGTTCGCCGCCCGCGCCGCCGGAAAGACCATTCCCTTGGGCAATACCGCCCCGCCGCCGCAACCGGCCCGCCCCGCGCGCCCGGAACTGCTTGATCCGCGCGACGTGCCGCGCCGCCGCCCCGGAAGCGAAAAGGGCCGCATCGCCATGCTGCATGCTGTGGCGCATATCGAGCTGAACGCGGTTGATCTGCACTGGGATATCATTGCGCGCTTTCGCGACACCGACATGCCGATTGGATTCTATGATGACTGGGTCAAGTCCGCCGATGAGGAATCAAAGCATTTCAACCTGATAAGCGACTGTCTTGAAGCAATGGGAAGCCATTACGGCGCCCTGCCGGCCCATGCCGGCATGTGGCGCGCGGCCGAGGATACCGCCGATGATTTCATGGGCCGTCTCGCCGTGGTGCCAATGGTCCTTGAGGCGCGCGGCCTTGATGTGACCCCCGGCATGATCGCGCTGTTCACCAAGGCCAATGATACCGCCGCCGTCGAGGCGATGCAGGTGATCTATGGTGAAGAGGTGGCGCATGTCGCCTTTGGCTCGAAGTGGTTTCATTTTTTGTGCGGCCGTCACAACCTTGATCCCAAGGATGTCTTTCACGACCTGGTGCGCCGCTATTTTCACGGCCCCCTCAAGCCGCCCTTCAATGAAGAAAAGCGCGCCGAGGCGGGAATACCGCCGGATTTCTATTGGCCCCTGACCGAAATACCCTCCTCAAAAGCATAGCCAAGCCTTTGGGGATCGGCGGTTTTTTGCCGCTCTGGCGAGAAACGGCCCAAAATTATCGGCTTTTGGTCAAAATTCTTGCCCAAAGGTTAAGCACTGGGTAAGCACATTATCAGGACGTCGGAAATTCAATCAGAGCGTCGCACGTTGCGAAGGGTTACAAAGGGACGAGACCGCGTGAGAACACGACTTGCGATTAAAATACATGCCATTCTGGAGCGCTATTTTCCCGAACGTCGGGTCTTTTTGCGTTCGGATACGGACACCCGCTTCATCCGTCTACGCCCTGCCACACAGCTGATTGCGTTTAGTGGCGCAGCTGCCATCGTGGCCTGGGCGATCATTGCCACCTCGATCCTGGTCATGGACAGCATCGGCGCCGGCAATTTCCGCGAACAGGCCAAACGCGATCAACGCACCTATGAAAACCGGCTGAATTCCTTGTCGCACGAGCGCGACAAACGCGCCGAAGAGGCGATCGCCGCGCAGGAACGCTTTAGTTCGGCCCTTGAACAGATTTCAGCCATGCAATCGGAATTGCTGGACTCGGAAATCCGCCGTCGCGAGCTTGAGACCGGGATCGAAGTGATCCAGACCACGCTGCGCCGCACCATGACCGAGCGCGAACTTGCCCGCGAAGAAAGCACCGCACTGGCCCTTGCGCTTGAAAATGGTGGCGCGGCAAGCGACGGCGCAGGCAGTGACGCCAACAGCGACAGCACGCTCAACTTCCTGACCGCCGCGCTTGCGGACGCCGCAAAACAACGCGACGATACCATCGCCAACGCCGAAGACGCGCTTGTGCATGCCGACGAGATGGCCCACCAGATCCGCCTGATGCAGGACCAGAACGAACAGATTTTCAGCCAGCTTGAAGATGCCATGACGATCTCGGTCAAGCCGCTTGACAAGATGTTCCGCGATGCCGGGCTTAACACGCAAAGCCTGATTGATACGGTGCGCCGCGGCTATTCCGGCCAGGGCGGCCCGATGACGCCGCTGTCGTTCTCTACCCGTGGCGAGGCCCCCTCGCCCGATGCCGAGCGCGCCAATCGCATCCTTGGCGAGATGGATCGCCTCAACCTCTATCGCATTGCTGCGCAAAAAGCGCCGTTTGCGATCCCCGTCAAGAATGCGTTCCGCTTTACGTCCGGCTATGGCATGCGGTGGGGCCGGATGCACCAGGGCACCGATTTCGCCGCCGCCCATGGCACACCGATCTATTCCACCGCCGATGGTGTTGTCGTCCATGCCGACTGGCTGTCGGGTTATGGCCGGTTGGTCAAGATCCAGCACGAGTTCGGCATTGAGACCCGTTATGCCCATATGTCCAAAATTCGCGTCAAGGTTGGGCAAAGGGTCTCGCGCGGGGAACGGATTGGTGATATAGGCAACTCTGGACGTTCTACGGGCACCCATCTACACTATGAAGTCCGCGTCGGCGGCAAGCCCGTCAACCCCATGATATATATCAAGGCTGCAAACAATGTTTTCTAAGAGCAAAATCAACGACCCCGCACAAAAGCCAAACGAGGCAAAACCGGCCTCGACGGAAAACCGTCTTGATTCTCCGCGCCCCGACACGTCGGGCGGCGCAGGCACCGAATTCAAGGCCTCGGCCCCCAAGGCCAAGCCGCCCGCTTCGGTGCTCTCGTCGGATCTTCATGTGACGGGCAACCTGAAGACCACTGGCGATATTCAGGTCGAGGGCACCATCGAGGGCGATATCCGCGCGCATCTTCTGACCATCGGCGAAGGCGCCACCGTCAAGGGCGAAGTGATTGCCGATGATGTGGTGATCAATGGCCGCATCGTCGGTCGCGTGCGTGGTCTCAAGGTGCGCCTGACCTCGACCGCACGGGTCGAAGGCGACATCATCCACAAAACCATCGCCATCGAATCCGGCGCTCATTTTGAGGGTTCGGTTCAGCGTCAGGATGACCCGCTCAGCGGTAAATCGAACGCGCCCAAGCCCGTCGCCGCCACGGCACCGGCCCCGGCATCGGCTGCGAGCAAACCCGCCTAAAGCTAAAGATGCGACATCGCTCGCCGTGAAGGCGCCCTGCCCCCGGCAGCGGCGCCTTTTTCAACGGTGAATGCTAAGATAAAAAGCACGCAACATGTAAATAGTAGCATAGCATTCACAATTTTGCGCCCTAAGTGATTGATTTTTAAGACGCCAGGTTATCACCGCTCAGAAGAGGGAAGCATCGGATTCACTGGAAGGAACCATCGGATTCCCCAGATTGACCCATTTTTGTGGTTTTCGCATAACAATTGTAGAGTCACCATAAAAAGCACAATTTTGGACCCTAAGTAGCTGATTTCGTTGAGGACGCGTCCTCCCGAACCAGATGAGTGACGCATCGGATTCACAAGATGACATCATCGGATTCACCAAAATCGCCACTATTGCCAGATATCACGGTTTTATTGCCCAAAACAGCAGCGACAGGTCCGTATTTCCTATTATTCGTTGGCACTGATGTGAGCGGAACAATTCCGTGACAGGTCCAGCCTGACATGGCTGTCATGCGAGATCTTTTCGTCTTTCAGCATGGTCAGCACTTCGGTCCGGATCAGACGGACAATCGCGCGAAACCCGCGGGGCCCCATGCCGATGAGATCAACGAGGTCCCGGATCGTGCTTGCCTCCTGCATCTCGCGGAGAAGCTGCTCGAACAGGGATATGCTGAGGCCGCTGCATACGAAAGCCGTTCCGGTAAGAAATTCGACCGGCGCCAACTCAACGACCGGCGTGCGAAGTTTCTGATGTTGCGGGTAGAAAAAAACAACCGCGCCGGGGTCGACCTTTTCAGGGATTTCAAAGAGGCTATCGAGCTTACTGACAAGATCCTGCGCCAGGACGACCCACAGCACTATCCGTTCGAGACTCTTGCAGAGATCGCGCGAATCAATGTGGTGGTAGGTCACTGCTTAGACGACGGGCATAAGGAATTGATCAGTAAGTGGCTGGATCAGCTCGCAATCTACGCCCGCAAGAGAATTGGCATGATTCCTTCTGGATACCAAAGTGACAAAGCCCAAATTGCGCTCGACAAGATTGGCTCACGATTGTCATAGGGAAGAAGTCACTCACCATGGGGTTTTCTTCATCTGTGACTTAAGCCCGCCTCACGGCGCTCTGATCGCCTGTCCCTCACAGGATCGACCTGATTGCCACCTACAACTAGCCCCTTCACAAAGCGGGCCTTCGCGCCAGATTTAGCGAATGTCAACTCCTCGCCGATCGTTGCTCGCGATGCAATAGACACGCTAAAATCGCGATATCCATGAAAAACCACGCCTGGTTAATCCGATGCATCATTTCGGACATCAGGAACCCCGTTTTGGTGCCTATTATGGTATCCTCTACAACAATGGTCCAAGCCGGGTCTCATGCATCCAGTTCGGCATCCCAATACAGAAAATCAAGCCAGCTTTCATGCAGGTGGTTGGGCGGAAATTTACGCCCCATATTTCGAAGCTGTTCGGCCTCGGGCGGGCGCGGCGCCTTGCGCAGGCTCAACCCCGCCTGCCGCAGGCTTTTCGATCCTTTGCGCAGATTGCAGGGGCTGCACGCCGCCACCACGTTTTCCCAGCTTGTCACGCCGCCGCTGGCCCGCGGCACCACGTGATCAAAGGTAAGGTCAGCCCTCGCGCCGCAATACTGACAGCGAAATTCGTCCCGCAGAAATAAATTAAAGCGCGTGAAGGCCACGCGCTTTTGAGGTTTCACATAATCCTTGAGGACGATCACCGAAGGTATGCGTATTTCCGTACTCGGGCTTCGCACCCAGTGATCGTATTCCGCCACGATATCGACCCGGTCCAGCCAGGCCGCCTTGACCGCCTCCTGCCAAGTCCAGAGCGATAGCGGATAATAGGATAACGGCCGGTAATCGGCGTTCAGCACAAGCGCCGGATAATTCCGAAGCGCGGCCGGTTCTCTGACAAATTCGGTTCTGAAATCGCCGTCCATATGACTGACTTTCCCCTCACCCGGAAACTGGTTTGCACAGGTCGCAGGGCGGGCGCCCCCACGCGGTCCTGTTAACCACTATATATCGCGATCAAGAACAGGCAAGTGCGATATGTTGCGCTCAAACGCAGCTCTGTCCTAGGGCGCAAGCGCAACGCTTTTATGACGCCCCGCCCCCTTTCTAGGCGGTAACCTCCTCCTGTTCACGCGCCTGACGCTGCCACAGGCCGGCATAGCGCCCTTGAGCTGCCAAAAGAGCGGCATGGCTGCCCTCTTCGACAACGCGTCCCTCCTCCAGCACGACAATCCGGTCGGCATCGGCGATGGTGGACAGGCGATGCGCGATGGTGATCACCGTGCGCCCCTCGGCGGCCCTGGCAAGCGCGCTCTGGATGTCGCGCTCGGTCTGGGTATCAAGCGCGCTTGTGGCCTCGTCCAGCAACAGGATCGGCGGATTTTTCAACAGGGTGCGGGCAATCCCGACGCGCTGTTTCTCGCCCCCCGAAAGCTTCAGCCCCCGCTCGCCGACCGGTGTGTCATATCCATCCGGCAGGCTGATGATGAAATCATGGATCTGTGCGGCCCGCGCCGCCTCTTCGATCTCGGCCTGGGTGGCCCCGTCACGCCCATAGCCAATGTTATAGCCGACCGTATCGTTGAACAGCACCGTATCCTGCGGCACGACGCCGATCATCGCATGCAGGCTCTCTTGCGTCACGTCGCGCACGTCTTGGCCGTCGATCAAAACCGCGCCCGATTGCACGTCATAAAAGCGAAACAACAGCCGCCCGATGGTGGACTTGCCGGATCCCGAGGGCCCGACCACGGCCACCGTCTGACCGGCGGGCACATCAAGCGTGACCCCCTTCAAAATCGGTCGCTTGCTGTCATACCCAAAGTCAACGGCCTCAAGGCGCACCGACGCGCCTTTCACTTTCAGAACATGGGCGTCCTTTTTATCCTTAACATCCGGCGGCTGTTCTAACAATTCGAACATTTCGCCCATATCGACCAAGGATTGCCTGATCTCGCGATAGACCGTGCCCAGAAAGTTGAGAGGCATGGTGATCTGGATCATATAGGCGTTGACCATGACGAAATCGCCCACCGTCATGGCCCCGCTTTGCACGCCTAGCGCCGCCATCACCATGACCGCGACAAGCCCGCCGGTGATCAGGAAGGACTGGCCAAAGTTAAGGAAGGCCAGCGAATAGGAGGTCTGCAACGCCGCCCGTTCATAGCCCGCCATTGCCGCGTCATAGCGCATCGCCTCGCGCCCCTCGGCGCCGAAATATTTAACCGTCTCGAAATTCAAAAGACTATCGACCGCCTTTTGATTGGCATCGGTATCCTGATCGTTCATCTCTTTGCGCAAGCGCACGCGCCATTCCGTGACCTTGAAGGTAAAGGCCACATAGGCGGCGATCACGCCCATCACCACGACCAGATACCAGATGTCGAACAGCACCCAGAGGATGACGCCGATCATCATCAGTTCAAGCACCAGCGGGCCGATCGAAAACAGCAAAAAGCGCAGAAGGAATTCAACCCCCTTCACGCCCCGCTCGATGATCCGGCTAAGCCCGCCGGTCTTGCGAGTGATGTGATAGCGCATCGACATCGCGTGAATATGGCGGAATGTCGTAAGCGCGAGCGAGCGCAGGGCGCGCTGTGCCACGCGGGCAAAGATCACATCGCGCAGTTGTTGAAACCCGACATTCATCAGCCGCGCCACGCCATAGGCCACGGTAAGCCCGACCGCCCCCGCGCCAAGCATCCAGGCCGCCGATTGCCCCTCACCGGCCAGAGCATCCACCGCCGCCTTGTAGAAAAACGGCGTGCCGACGGCGACGAATTTGGCCACGAAAAGCGTAATGACCGCTAGCACGACACGCCGCTTGACCCAGGGCTGATCCGAGGGCCACAAATAGGGCGCGACGCGCCGTATGGTGCGCCAGCCGTTCTTGGGCATTTCAGAAGTTGTCAACGGGGCGTGGCGCATGAGCAAGCCTTTTCAATCACTTGCCCCACACATAGGCCGCGCCCCGGTCAATTGCCAGCCCCGCCCTATTGCGGCAGGGCAAACACCTGTCCCGGATAGATCAGATCGGGGTCGCGGATGCGGTCGCGATTGGCCTCGAACACCCGCACATACATCACGCCGTCGCCATAGAACGCGCGCGAAATGGCCC
>JAVVFB010000124.1:0-9948 GCA_032251095.1 Roseovarius sp.
GGCATTCTTGACGCCGGTGCAGCCAGCATTGCCATTGGTGGCGATCACTATATTTCCTTCCCGATTCTAAAGGCTTACGCAGAAAAGTTCGGGCCGCTGGCGTTGGTGCAATTCGATGCCCATTCCGACACCTGGGTCGATGACGATATGGACCGGGTCGATCATGGCACGATGTTTTACAAGGCGGTCAAGTTGGGCCTGATTGATCCCAAACGCTCGGTTCAGGTCGGCATTCGCACCGAGAACCCCGACACCTTGGGCATCACCACGATTGATGCGCGCGAGGTCCACTTGCTTGGCCCCGAGGAAACAGCGATTAAAATCAAAGAAATAGTCGGTAAAGCTAATGTGTATATGACCTTCGATATCGACTGTCTTGACCCGGCTTTCGCGCCGGGGACGGGTACGCCGGTCTGGGGTGGCCTTAGCACGGCGCAGGCGGCGATCATCCTGCGCGATCTTGCGGGCATCACCCTTGTCGGCGGTGATGTGGTCGAGGTGTCGCCCGCCTATGACCCCACAGGGGCTACCGCGATTGCGGGCGCGCATGTGGCGATGGAGATGCTCTGCCTCTGGGGTTGGACGCGACAGGCTGATTAGGGGGCGGGCGCGACAGACAATTCAATTCCTGCCCAAGTTTTTCACATTTTTCGGCTATGCCTTGTGAAATAATAAAGCTATTGAGGATTGAGCCCCATTACAGCCCTTGCAGAAGACATTGGTTTCATTCAGAAAAAACAAAAGGCCAATGTTGCTGAACAGCTTGTAAAAGCGTCCCGCGCCTCTGGCCGAAGCCCCTTCGCGATGGCATTTGACTATCTCAAACTGCGCCGTCGCCGCGGAAAGCTGCGGTTTTATGAATATCTGCTATACGGTCTTTATGACAAAACCCGCTGGAGCGAGCCCGAGCGCGATGAATTTCTATCGGCGCATATTCACTGGCCGATTGTCAACGAATGCAATGATGCGGCCTGGTGGGCGGTGACCGAGGATAAATGGCTTTCGTCGGTCTTTTTGGAACATAACGGTATGCCCGTGCCCAAGAGCATGGCAGTTTATGACCATAGCCCACGGGTTTATCCTGATCTGGCCAAACTGTCGGGGCAGCAAGATCTGCGTGATTTTTTGACGGGGTGTGATGCTTTCCCGCTGTTTGCAAAACCCATTGGTGGCATCTGGAGTGCGGGCGCGCTGCGGATTGCTGGATGTACCGACACGCATGTCATTCTGGATGGCCGTGACCCGGTGACATTCGAAGAACTGGCCGGGCAGGTTCTTGGCACTCAGGCCTATTTCATCCAGACCTGTTTGAAACCACATCGCTTTTTTGATGGGCTGACCAAGGCCACGGCCACCGTGCGAAGCCTGAACCTGATTGGTAAAGACGGTCTTACGGTGCCCTACACGGTGCTGAAATTGCCGCATGGCGCCAATGTGGCCGATGATTTCTGGCGCCCGGGCAACCTGCTTTGCAATCTTGATCCGCAAACCGGCGAAGTGCTGAACATCGTCGTCAATCAAAATGGCCAGCGCGTCGAACTTGATGCATTGCCAGAGGCCGAGCGCGCCCTTCTTGGCGAGCGCTTGCCGTGCTGGGATGCGCTGCGCAGCCTGAACGAACGCGTCGCCCTGTTACACGGGGTCAACCGTTACGGTTCGACCGATATTGCCCTGACCGAGGATGGCCCGGTCGTGGTCGAGGTCAACAATAGCTGTGCCTTCGAGTTGATCCAGATGGCGACCGGTCGGGGCATTCTGACACCGCAAATGGCAGAGTTTTTTGGCGATTGCGGTGTCAAGATCTAAGGGCGCCCAACCCGGTCCACCACAAAAGGCGGCCCCCGAGATATCTGGGCCGCCTTGTTTGTCTTTACGCGGGTCTGGCCTGGCGCGTCAGGCGTTTGCTTCGCGGATCTTGTCCGCCGCTTCCTTGTCATAGCTGACGCCGGATGTCTCGAACAACTGGTCAAGTTCGCCCGACAGAGTCATCTCGGTGATAATGTCACAGCCGCCGACAAATTCGCCCTTGACGTAAAGCTGCGGCACGGTGGGCCAGTCGGAATAATCCTTTACGCCCTGACGGATCGCCTCATCTGCGAGAACGTTCACATCGGCAAAATCGACGCCCATGAAGTTCAGAACACCGGCCACGCGCGACGAGAACCCGCATTGTGGCATGTCCTTGGTGCCTTTCATATAGAGCACCACGTCGTTGGCTTTTACGGTCTCTTCGATCCGGGTTTTTGCATCTGTCATTTTGAAAGTCCTTGTCATCGGGCCGCCTCGAAGAAGCGGGAGTAGAAATTAAAGCGCCTATTCCGGCGCCTTGGTGGTCAGGGCAAGCGCGTGGATCTTCCCATTGGGCCCGTCCATCTTGCCCTTGAGGGCGGCATAGACGGCGCGCTGTTGCTGAACGCGGTTCATTCCGCGAAAGCTTTCATCGATCACCTCGGCCGAAAAATGCACCCCGTCATCGCCTTGCACGGTGATCTTGGCATCGGGAAGGGTCTGGCGGATCAGGGCTTCAAGATCAGAGGCGAGTAGGGCCATGCGGGCGTCTCCTTTGGGCAGTTGCCACAGATGTAGAGCGCGCCACACCCAAGTGCAAGATGCGCGGGCGAACTCCTCCACAAGACCGGGTTTCTTCTGGCCAAAAATATCCCGGGGGGAAGGCCAAAGGCCTGGGGGGCAGCGCCCCCCTTCCGCACTAAAATGGGGGCAGCGCCCCCCTCAACCCTCGGATCAGAGTTCCTGACCTTTTTTCAAAAGATCGTCGATTAATTGCCGCTGCAAGGCCCCGCTATCGCCGCCGCCATATTGAAGAGCACCGCTGGAATAAAGCGTGCCATAGCTCTCGGCGAGGTTCACGACCTGGCCAAGGCCGGAAATGAATTCCTCTTTTTCCAGCGCCTTCAGCGGGTGGATGAAGGCCGACCAGAGCACGTCCTTGGCGATGGCATAGCGCGCATCCAGGGCCGTGTCGAAATTGGCCTGAAGAACGCGGGTGATATCCTCTTGGCTCATCTCGTCAAGCTTGCGCACAGGCGTGATGGCGCGCATCCGGTCGGCGGTCTCGTCGGTGATGATCATAACCTTCACACCGGCGATGGTCATTTGCCAAAAGCGCCCGTTTGTCTGGGCGTCGGGATCAAGGGCGCGGATGATTTCATCAAGCCGGCCAAGCGTCATCGGTGCCTCGGCGGGGGTTTCAGTCTCGGTTTGCGGCGCTGTGTCTTGCGCGGCGGCGTTTTGCGCGCCAAAGGCGAGGGTTGCGGCAAGAAGAAATCGGATCATCGACAGTCCTTTCATGGGCTCTGTCGCGGATCGTGCCATAGCGGGCGCGGGGCCGCTATGGCACTCAGCAAAACGTGATCAGGCGAAGGTCTCGCCGAATGCGCCGCGATAGATCGCCGAAAGCTCGGCCAACGGTGCCTCGCAATCGCCGAATTTCACCGTGTCACCGCCGAATTTGCCCACAGAATGCAGGGCCACTCCGGCCTGTCCGGCGGCGATCATCAGGGCTTCGGCCTGATCAAAGTTGCAGGCGATCAGATAGCGCGCCTGATCTTCGCCAAAGAGTGTTGCCGTGTCGCCGCTATCGAGATGCACGCCGACACCTGCGGTCTCGGCCAGCTCAAAGGCCGCCAGGGCAAGCCCGCCATCCGAAAGGTCGGTGCAGGCCTTGATCAGCGCGTGATTGGCACGGATGAAATCGCCATGGCGTTTTTCGGCGGCAAGATCGACCGGCGGCGCGTCGCCCTCGATGCGGTTGAACACCTCGGCAAGCAGGGCCGACTGGCCAAGGTGGCCGACTGTGTCGCCCAGAACAAGCGCCACGTGGCCGTCGCGGACCTCGCCGGTGATCGCCAGATCGGCATGGGCAATAAGCCCCACCGCGCCAATCGTTGGCGTCGGCAGGATCGCGGTGCCGTCGGTCTCGTTGTAAAGCGAGACATTGCCCGACACGATCGGCATATCAAGCGCGCTACAGGCCTCGCCGATGCCTTTGAGGGCGCCGACGAACTGGCCCATGATCTCGGGTTTTTCGGGGTTGCCGAAATTGAGGTTGTCGGTCGAGGCAAGCGGCGTCGCGCCCAGGGCCGAAAGGTTGCGATAGGCCTCGGCCACCGCCTGTTTGCCGCCCTCATAGGGGTTGGCGGCCACATAGCGCGGGGTCACGTCGCTGGTAAAGGCCAAAAGCTTGTCGGTGCCATGCACCCGGATCAATCCGCCGCCAAGGCCCGGCACGCGCACCGTATCGGCCATGACCATGGTGTCATATTGCTCGTAGACCCATTCGCGCGAACAATAATTGACCGAGCCGATCAGCGCGCGCAGCCCGTCGATGGCGTCAATCTGGGGCACCGCGTCATCGTCGAGCGGCGTGGCGGGGGCGGTGGCGACCCAGGGGCGGTCATATTCCGGTGCGCTGCCGGCCAGCGTGGCCAGCGGCAGATCGGCCTTGACCTCATTGCCCTGCATGATCAGGAAACGGTCTTCGGGGATGGTCTCGCCGACGATGGCGAAATCGAGGTCCCATTTGTCAAACACGGCGCGGGCCTCGGCCTCAAGCTCGGGGCGCAGCACCATCAGCATGCGTTCCTGGCTTTCCGAAAGCATCATTTCATAGGCGGTCATGTTGTCTTCGCGTTGCGGCACGTGATCGAGTTGCAACTTGACGCCAAGCCCGCCCTTGTCGCCCATTTCAACGGCCGAACAGGTCAGACCCGCCGCGCCCATATCCTGAATCGAGATCACCGCGCCGGTGGCCATCAATTCAAGCGTGGCCTCCATCAGACGCTTTTCGGTGAAGGGATCACCGACCTGAACGGTGGGGCGCTTTTCCTCGATGCTCTCGTCGAATTCGGCGCTTGCCATGGTGGCGCCGCCAACCCCGTCGCGCCCGGTCTTGGCGCCGAGATAGACAACCGGCATGCCGACGCCCGAAGCCGCAGAGTAGAAAATCTTGTCGGCATCCGCGAGACCGGCGGCAAAGGCATTCACAAGGCAGTTGCCATTATAGGCCGGATCAAACCGCACCTCGCCCCCCGCGCAGGGCACACCGAAACAGTTGCCATAGCCGCCGACACCGGCCACCACACCATGCACAAGCTGGCGAGTCTTGTGATGGGCGACCTCGCCAAAGCTGAGCGAGTTCATCGAGGCGATGGGGCGCGCGCCCATGGTAAAGACATCGCGCAGAATGCCGCCCACGCCGGTCGCCGCGCCCTGGTAGGGTTCGATATAGCTTGGGTGGTTGTGGCTCTCCATTTTGAAGATCACCGCCTGACCATCGCCGATATCAACGACGCCGGCGTTCTCGCCGGGGCCGCAGATCACCTGCGGGCCGGTGGTGGGCAGGGTGCGCAGCCATTTCTTGGAGGATTTATAGGAACAGTGTTCGTTCCACATTGCCGAAAAGATACCCAGTTCGGTGAAGGACGGCTCGCGGCCGATAATCTCAAGAATACGGGCGTATTCGTCGGGTTTAAGGCCATGGGCCTCGATCAGATCGGGCGTGATTGCCGGTTCCTGCATGTGACTGGAATCCCCTGAATGGTGCGGTTGCGGGTTTCTTTAAAGCATGCACGGGGCAGGGGGAAGGGGGGCGAAACAGCGCGCGGCCTCAAGCGGTGTGGGCGCGGTAGCCGTGGGAGCCTCCGGCGGGGATATTTAAGGCCAGAAGAAATCGGGGGGCTGGCATGTCGCCTTGACCTTGGGAGACATATGCCGTTGCCTGCGGGGAAATGTCAGAAGAGAGAGGCCGCATGGACCATCTGGAAAATCCGTGGAGGGGCAA
Source organism: Roseovarius sp. (assembly GCA_032251095.1). GTDB lineage: Bacteria > Pseudomonadota > Alphaproteobacteria > Rhodobacterales > Rhodobacteraceae > Roseovarius. The sequence continues at coordinate 5,801 of JAVVFB010000124.1, forward strand.
GGGCCTGCCGGATAGTATGTTGGCCGGGGCGCCGATGCCGAGTGTCGATGCGGCGGCAGTAACTGGCCTTTTGCGGCGCTGTCCGGCGGCGGGCGAGAGCCCGCTTGTCAAACTGACCGGGTTTACGCCCGAGGTTTGGGCCAAGGACGAGCGTGGCCGGATGGGGCTTGGCAGTTTCAAGGCCCTTGGCGCGGCCTATGTGATTGCGCATGCGGCGGCCGAGACCGGGGCGCAGGACATGGCGCAGGACATGGCGCAGGCGCTGCGCAGGCAGGTTTATGTCACCGCAAGTGCCGGCAATCATGGGCTTTCCGTTGCCGCCGGGGCGAGGTTGTTGGGGGCGCAGGCGGTGATTTACCTGGCCGAGACCGTGCCGGAGGGTTTTGCCGAACGTCTGCGTGCCAAGGGGGCCGAGGTGGTGCGCGAGGGCACGAATTACGAGGCCAGCATGGAGGGCGCCATGCGCGCCGCGAACGACAAAGGCTGGACGCTTTTGTCGGACAGTTCATGGCCGGGATATTTCGACCTGCCGCACCGTTTGATGGAAGGCTACCTTGCCCTTGCCGAAGAGGCGGCGCGCCAGATGCCCGCCGCGCCGACGCATATTTTCCTGCAGGCGGGTGTGGGCGGGCTTGCCGGGGCAAGCGCGGCGTGGTTTCGCCATGTCTGGGGCAATGGGCCCGAGATCATAGTCGTCGAACCCGACCGCGCGCCGGCCCTTCTTGCGAGCATCCGCGCGGGCAAACCTGTTGAGACCACCGGGGCGGTGTCGAACATGGGGCGGCTGGATTGCAAGGTGCCGTCGTTGATTGCACTGGCCGGGTTGGCGCGTGACGCGGATATTTTCGTGACCATCACCGACGCCGAGGCCGACGCGATTTTGCCGGACCTGGCCGCGCAGGGGGCGGCAAGCACGCAATCTGGTGCCGCCGGCATTGCGGCGATGACAGCGATGGACCTGCCCGCGAGCGCGCGGGTGTTGTGCATCATCAGCGAAGAGGCCGAGGGGTGAAGCGCGGCTTTGAGACCAGCGAATTCCGCGCGCGGCTGGCGCGGGCGCAGACCAAGATGAGCGACACGGGAATTGGCGCGATCGTTTTGACAACAGAGCCGGAAATCCGTTATTTCACCGGCTATCTGACGCGGTTCTGGGAAAGCCCGAGCCGCCCCTGGTTTCTTGTGGTGCCACTCATGGGCGCGCCGGTGGCGGTGATCCCGTCGATTGGCGCGCCCCTGATGGCACAGACCTGGATCAGCGATATTCGCAACTGGCCTGCGCCGCGCCCCGAGGATGACGGGGTGTCGCTTTTGGCCGAGACCCTGCGCGAGATTGGCGGCCCGGTGGGGGTGCCCTCGGGGCCGGAAAGCCATCTGCGCATAGCCGCAGGCGGATTTCGACCGCGTCAAGCACGCAAGCGGGCTTGAGTGGCGCGATGATGCAGGGATCGTGGCCGCGCTCAGGGCGGTGAAATCCAAGGCCGAGATCGACAGGATCGCCCATGTTTGCGGGCTTGCGGGCCGTGCCTTTGATCGGGTGCGTGAGATTGCCGCGCCGGGCGTGCCGCTCTAGCGGGTGTTTCGCGACTTTCAGCGCTTGCTGCTCGAGGAAGGTGCGGATTGGGTGCCCTACATTGCTGGCGGGGCCGGGCCCGAGGGCTATGGCGATGTGATCTCGCCGGCCTCGGATCTGCCGCTGGCGACGGGTGATGTGCTGATGCTGGATACCGGGGCGGTTTGGGACGGATATTTTTGCGATTACGACCGCAATTTCGCGGTTGGTCATGCCATTAAGGCACAGCAGGGCGCGCATCAGCGGTTTATCGAGGCGGGGTATGGCGCGGCGCGCGCCGGGGCAAGGGCCAGCGATGTCTGGCGCGCCATGGCCGATATTGTCGGCGGCGGCGAGCAGTCCGGGCGCCTGGGGCATGGGCTTGGCATGCAGCTGACCGAGGGGCTGTCGCTGACGGCGGGGGATCATACGGTGCTTGAACCCGGCATGGTGTTCACGCTTGAGCGGGGGGGGAGGTGGCGCCGGGGCGGATCATGGTGCATGAAGAGAATATCGTGATCACCGATGACGCGCCGCGCAAACTCTCGCCATTTGCCGGGTGCGATCTTGCGGTGATCTGACCTTGGCCCCTGGAATGCCCGCGCAAACGGCAAGACGCACCCACTTGCCCAAATTCCGTGCAGCCAAAAAAAAGGCCGAGCACTAAGCTCGGCCGAAGTCCAACAGGGAGGTATGATAGTGACCGGCCTTGCGGCTATCACTGTCATGATTGGGAGTTAAGGGCGCGCTCACGTCCGATCAAGGGAAATAATGCCGCAGGTGCAGCATGCCCGCCATGCGGAAAATGCATAGCTGCTGCGGCGTCTGCCTATTTTACGAGCTAAGTGCCTGTTCTTTCAACAGCTTACGATAGGTGAATATCTCTTCCTGAACAAAATCCCGGAACGCCGCGATGCGTTTGGATTGGCGCAACTCTTCTGGATAGGCGAGGAAAACCGGCACTTCGCTTGATTGCACCTCGGGCAGAACCCGCACCAGATCTGGAAAATCGCGAGTCAGGTAATCGGGCAGAACCCCTATCCCGAGATTGTGAAGAACCCCCTGAAGCACGCCGAAATAGTTGTTCACGGTCAGGACCGACTGAATGTCATTGGTCATCAGCTCGTTCACCAGCATCGCCCCGGCACCCACTTGCGCCGAGCGCGGGTTCTGACAGATCAGGCGATGGGCATGAAGATCCTCGATCGCATCTGGCGAGCCGTATCTTTCAAGATAGCCGGGAGTGGCGTAAAGGCACATGTGCACGCTCATCAACCGCTTGCGGATCAGATCGGCCTGGCTTGGCTCTTTCATGCGGATGGCGACATCGGCCTCGCGCATCGGCAGGTCAAGCACGCGTTCTTCCAGCATCAGGTCGATCTTGAGGTCGGGGTATTTTGCATAGAGCTTGGCCAAACGCGGCGCGAGCCAAAGCGTGCCGAACCCGGTCGTGGTGGTGACGCGCAATTCGCCGAACACTTCTTCCTCGCTGTCGCGGATGCGGGCGGTGGCGGCGTCAAGCCGTTTTAGCATGGCGCGGGTGGCATCAAAAAGCAATTCGCCCTGTTCGGTCAGAATCAACCCGCGGGCATGGCGGTGAAACAGGGTGGCGTTCAGTGATTCTTCCAGCGAGCGAATCTGGCGGCTGACGGCGGATTGCGACAGGTGAAGCTGATCGCCGGCATGTGTCAGGCTTCCGACATCGGCCACCGCATGAAATATTCTAAGCTTGTCCCAATCCATTAACATAACTTTCTGAGGATACGCGCGCCCGTCACGCAATAGCAGGAAACTGGGTCGAGATTATAGAGCGGCAATGATTATTTTATGAAATTCCTCTTGGTAGGTCATAATTTATGACCTAATATCGCTGTATATTGTGGCATAGTCCTCAAACCGCTGGGAGGCACGACATGACCAAGCAACAGGTATCGCTGAACGACCGCTTCGATCTTGAAAAATCGCCGATACTGCTGAACGGCACACAGGCGCTTGTTCGGTTGATGTTGATGCAATCGGCGCGGGATCGTGCGGCGGGGCTGAACACGGCGGGTTATGTTACCGGCTATCGCGGCTCGCCGCTTGGGGCGGTGGACATGCAGATGAACCGCGCCGCCAAGCATCTTGAGGCGGCACAGGTGCGGTTCGAGGAAGGTCTTAACGAAGATCTCGCCGCCACCGCCCTTTGGGGCAGTCAGCAGGCAGAGCTTCGCGGTGAAGGCAAATATGACGGCGTCTTTGGCCTTTGGTATGGCAAGGGCCCCGGTGTTGACCGTTCGGGCGATGTGATGCGCCATGCCAATATGGCGGGCACCTCGAAACATGGCGGCGTATTGATGGCCATGGGCGATGATCATACCGGCGAATCCTCGACCGTGCTGCATCAGAGCGAATGGGCGATGGTCGATGCCTATATGCCCGTGGTCAGCCCGGCCGGCGTGCAGGAAATCATGGATTACGGCATCTATGGCTATGCCTTGTCGCGGTTTTCGGGGCTTTGGGTTGGTCTCAAGACGATGAAAGACACGGTCGAGGCCACATCGGTGGTGGATGGGCGCCCCGACCGGATGACGCTTGTCATTCCCGACTTTGAGGTGCC
>JAVVFB010000125.1:0-9892 GCA_032251095.1 Roseovarius sp.
GTCTTTTATCTGCCGGAGCTGATGTATGGCAAATAAGGCCGATATCCTGATGCTGGACGCTTGCACCCTTCGCGAGCGTCTGGCAACCGGCGCGCTTACCGCGCTGGAGGTGGTCGAGGCCTCGATCGAACGGATCGAGGCCCGCGAACCCGAGGTTCACGCCTGGGCGTGGTTTGATCCGGAATTTGCCCGTCATCAGGCGCGCCAACTGGATATCCATCGCCAAACCGGGCGCGCCATCGGGCCGCTTCATGGTTTGCCGGTGGCGTTGAAGGACATCATCGACACCGCCAAGATCCCGACGGAAAACGGCTGTACCCTCGATAAGGGGCGGGTGCCGATCCGGGACGCGGTTATCGTCGAAAAACTCAAGACAGCCGGCGCGATCATCATGGGCAAGACGGTCACGACCGAACTTGCTTTCATGCAGGCCGGGCCGACATGCAACCCACATAACCTTGCGCATACACCCGGCGGCTCTTCCTCTGGCTCTGCTGCGGCGGTGGCCGACGGCATGGTGCCGCTGGCGGTTGGCACGCAAACCGGCGGCTCGGTCATTCGTCCGGCATCCTATTGCGGGATCACCGGGTTCAAGCCAAGCTTTGGCGCGATCCCGCGCACCGGCATCTTGATGCAATCGCCGACGCTCGACACGGTCGGCGTGTTTGCCCGTACCCCCGCCGATGCCGCGTTGATCGCCGAGGTGTTGTTTGGCTATGACCTTGCCGATTCAGCGACACGGCCCGAACCGACGCCACGCCTGCTTGAGATCGCCAAATCGGCGCCGCCGCTCAAGCCGACCTTTGCCTTCGTCAAGCCCCCCGGCTGGGACGATGCCGACCCGCAACTTCATGCCGCCTTTGAAGAGCTTGCCGAGGCGCTTGGCGATCAGATGTTCGAGGTTGACCTGCCCGCCCCCTTTGGCGATGCGGCCATGCTGCGCGAGCGGGTGAACTTTGCGGAAATGGCGCGCTATTATTACAGCTATGGCAAAAAGGGCTCGGATCAGCTTGGGCCGCTTACCCTTGAGGCGCTCAGCAAGGGCAATACCATTCTGGCACGCGATTATCTCGCGGCGCTGGATTGGGGCGATGTGCTTTATGCCGGGCTTGATGAGATTTTTGATCGCTGTGATGCTATCATATGCCCTGCCGCCATGGGCCCCGCGCCCGAGGGGCTAGAGTTCACCGGAAGCGCGCTTTTCAACGGGCTCTGGACATTCGTCGGCACGCCCGCAGTGACGATTCCGGCCTTTAGCGCCGAAAACGGGCTTCCCATGGGGATTCAACTGGTCGCGGCGCGTGGCAATGATGCGCGGCTTTTACGCAATGCAAACTGGTTCCAAGGCTGGCTTACCGATGCCGGCGCTTAACGAAAGGACAGACAGATGAACAAATTCCTTGCCCTCTTCGCCTTTGCGGTTTTCGCAGGATTTCTTTACATTCTGGCCAGCAAGATCGGCTCGCTCGACCTTTGGATCGTAACGCTTTTGACGGTTGCTCTGGCGGCTTACGACTTCCTGACATCCAGCAAGAACAAGAGCTGATATGTCTGACAAGCCCGTTATCTGGATTCCGCGCCGTCTTTCCGATGCCACACTGGCGCGTGCGCGCCGCGATTATGAGGTCATCGTAAACGAGGATGACACCCCCGGCACAGCCGAGGATATCATCGCGATGAGCGGCCGTGTTGATGGCATGATCCCCTGTCACTCCGAGCATTTCAGCGCCGATGTGGTGGCACAGCTTGATCCGCGCTTGCGAATCGTCGCCAACCATTCGGTCGGTGTTGATCACTGTGACCTGCCCGCGCTTAAATCGCATGGCGTGGTGGTGACCAACACGCCGGATGTTCTATCGGATGCCACCGCCGAGATTGCCATGCTGTTGATGTTGGGCGCGGCGCGTCATGCGGTGGCCGGGGACCGGATCGTGCGCACCGGCGCCTGGAATAGCTGGTCACCGTCCTTCATGGTCGGCAAACAGGTCACCGGCGCGCGGATCGGGATCGTTGGCATGGGCCGCGTCGGCCGGGCGTTCGCGCGCAAGGCCCGTGGGTTTGACATGGAAATCCACTATCACAACCGCTCGCGCCTTTCGCCCGAGGATGAGGCAGGCGCGATCTTTCACGCCGATGTCGAGGGCCTGCTTGAGGTCTCTGATTTTCTGTCGCTGCATTGCCCGGCGACGCCCGACACCGTCAAGTTCCTCAACGCGGAACGGCTGGCGCGACTGCCCAAGGGGGCCGTGATCGTCAACACAGCGCGTGGCGCTTTGATCGACGAAGCCGCGCTTTTGGAGGCGCTTGCCTCTGGCCATGTGGCCGCCGCCGGTCTTGATTGTTTTGAGGTTGAACCCGGCGGCAATCCGTCCTTTGCGCAGCATGACAATATCTTCATGCTGCCCCATATCGGCAGCGCGACGCGCGCCACGCGCGACGCCATGGGCTTTCGCGCACTCGACAATCTTGATGCGTTTTTTGCGGGCAAAGAACCGGGCGACCGGCTGGTTTAAGCGGCCCGTCAAAAGGCAACGATGCATTGCCCGTGGTCTTGGCCGCACGAATGTGGGACCATTTTGAAAGGGTCGGGGCATCCCGGCCCTTTTTTTCATCGCGGTAAAAGGATGCTCCATGCGCCGAATGCTTTTTTCAAGTTGCGTTCTGGCGGGGGTTCTGGCCCTGTACCTGCCGTTTTCGGCAGGGGCCGGGGAAGCCTGCGGCAGGGCCGACGCGCCCTGTGAAACGGCGCATGGCACTTATCATATCGTGCTGCCCGAGGGGTCCGGGCCGCATCCTGTCATGATGTTCCTGCATGGCGCAGGCGGCAAGGGCAGCAGCCTTGTGCGCCCCTCCGGCACCTCTAAACAGGCGGTCGCGCGGGGCTATGCCTATATCGCCCCGAATGGCTTGATCCGACCGGGGCGCAATCGGCCCGGCTGGTCGTTTCACCCCGATTTCCCTGGCCAGCGCGACGAGGCCGCGTTTCTGCAAGAGGTGATGAGCGATGCGACGGCCCGTTTCAACATCGACCGTGATCACAGCATTCTGGTCGGGTTTTCCATAGGCGGATCGCTGGCAAGCTATGTCGCCTGCACCACGCCTGACGCGTTCAGTGCATATGCCCCGGTCTCGGGCAGTTTCTGGCGCCCGCATCCTACGGGCTGCGCCGGGCCGGTGCGGCTTTTGCATACGCATGGCTGGCGCGATCAGGTTGTGCCGCTCGAAGGGCGTCTTATCCGCCAGATTGCCGGGCGTGATTTTGCGCAAGGCGATGTGTTTCACGCCATGACGCTTTGGCGTGCGGCCAATGATTGCGACAATTTCCGCGCCGATCAATTCAAGACCGATGGCGAATTCTGGCGTCGGATCTGGGTTGAATGCGCCCCCGGCACGGCCCTTGAACTTGCGCTGTTTGACGGCGGGCATGGGATGCCTGCTGGCTGGGCGGACATGGTGTTTGACTGGCTTGATGGGCTAAACGACAGCACGAACTAACAGCCCGAAACAGAGCCTATTCCGCCGCAATCGGTGCTTGGGTCGGCTCGCGGAACAGCAAGCGATGCGCGCGCGCCAGTTTGAGGATCGGCGGGATTTCAAGCATTTCGGGTGTCGACATCACATGCCGCAGCCCGCGCCGCGATCCTAGCCGTACGCCCGACATCATCGACAAAGGCACCGCCAAAACAAGGCTGAGCGCGATCGGCAACAGCCAGAGCGAGACCATCCCCGCCAGCATGCCGATCCCAAGTAACGCGCCGCTAAGCGTTTCAACCGCGTGGAATTTCAACACCGTTGCCGGGCCATAGGTGCCGCCCTTGCGGGCCTGTGGCGACCATGTGGGCCGGATGCCAATCACCGTGCGCAGCACCGCCACAAGTTGTTGCACCATCATGATCGGAGCAAACAGGATCGACAGGGCAATCTCACTCACCAGCGACAAGACAAACCGCGCGCCACCACCAAACCGCGCGATCCGCACATCGGTCAGGCCAAGCGCCATCGCCCCCATCACCTTGGGCGCAAGCAGCATGCCATACATGAACACAAGGATCAGAACCGAACTGACCCGGCTCATCTCGGGCCAGATCGGATAAAGCGGATTTTCGTCCGAGAAATAGGTGATCACGCTATCGGGCCCATTGCCCAGAAGCGCCCAGATCACCAAAAGCCCGAACCAGGCAGGCGACAAAAGATAGCTGATCGCGCCATGCAACAGGTGGAACCGCGACACTGCATGCAAACCGCGCGTTCCCAAAAGACTAAGATGTTGCAGGTTGCCATGACACCAGCGCCGATCGCGCAGCGCATAATCAATAAGCGTCGCGGGCGGCTCTTCATAACTGCCGCCGATGGACGGCATGAACCGCACCGCCCATCCGGCACGGCGCAAAAGCCCGGCTTCGACGAAATCGTGACTCAGGATCAGGTTGCCCTTGCCCCAAAGCGACGGCATCCGTGGCAGGCCGGCACAATCGGCAAAGGCACGGGTGCGCAGGATCGCATTATGCCCCCAGTAATTGCCCTCGGGGCCGGTCCATCCGGCAAGGCCCTCGCTAAGAAGGGTGCCGTAAACCGAGGCCGAGAATTGCTGCATCCGGCCAAACAAGGTATCCGAACCCACCACAAGCGGCGCCGACTGAATAAGACCGGCCGAGGGATCGGCGGCCATTTCATCGCTCAGGCGGATCAAGGCGTCGGCGCTCATAAGGCTATCGGCGTCCAGCACCACCATCGCACCATAGGCGCCACCCCAGTTTTCGAGCCATTGCGCGATATTGCCAACCTTGCGCTCGGTGTTCTGCACGCGCCTGCGATACCAGACCCCTGCCCCCGGCGGCAAAGCGGCGCGCAGCGTGGCAAAGGCGCGCTGTTCGGCCATGGCAATGGCGCCGTCCTGGGTATCGCTCAGGATGAAGATGTCGAATTTATGGGCGGTTCTCGCCTGATTGAGCGCCATCACCATGGCGCAGGCATTGCCGAAAACCTCGGCCGGGTCTTCATTATAAATCGGCACCAAAAGGGCAACGCGCATCGGCGCCGGCTGGGCGGGCGCGCGCGCAGTTTTGCGCATCACATAACAGGCCAGCCCAAGCGTCGCCGTTCCGACCGCAAGGGCGATCCAGAAAAATGTGACCACGACCAGCGCCAAAAGCACCCATTCAAGCCACCACATCCCCCCGGATGACAACCAATCGGCAAAGGCCATGCCAAGCGCCCCGGTTGTGGCAATGGCCGGCAAAAACGCCGCCGCGCGCCGCCACCAAAAGCGCCCGACCGGCACCCAACCTGGCGCGCGCGGATCGCGATGCGCGCGGCGCAGGCTCTGCACCGGGTGGGCCATCGGGCTTGGCGGCGGCATATGCGCCGAGCCGGGAAAGGGGGTCAGGCGGTCCATCGGTATAACCACACCTCAGTCACCGAGCGCCCCTGATAAAACAGTTGCGCCCGCAGTTCCGCCGCCGTGACATCGCCCGCCTGAAACGAAAACGCAAGCCGCGGGCCGCCTGTATCGGGGTTGCGCTGCACCAGCCCTTCGGACACTTCAAGCCGGTTCGAGCTGACGTGGATCACAAGATCCTCAAGGTCATCGGGAAGCGCCTCGTGCGGGGCAAAATCAATCGCCACCACCTTTTTCTCGCCATGGGTAAAGCCCTTGCCGATCCGGGTGTTCAGAACCTGCGCCACCGGTTTCTTGGCCTCGATCTGATCGACCCAGGTCATGTGATAGCTAAAGCTATGCTCGCTTCCGGCCGCCAGTGGATCGCGCGGGCGCCAATAGGCGACGATATTGTCGTAAATCTCTTTGTCGGTGGGGATTTCCACAAGCGTGATCGCGCCCCGGCCCCAGTCTTCGCCGGGGGTGATCCAAAGGCTGGGCCGCTTGTGATAGAGCGCTTCGAGATCGGCGAAATCGGAAAACCGCCGCTCGCGCTGTGCAAGGCCAAAGCCCTGCGGACTTTCATCGACAAAGCTGGATACCTGCACGTTGCGCGGATTGGCCAGGGGCCGCCAGAGCATCTCGCCCCGGCCATTGAGCACGCTCAAGCCGTCACTGTCATGCACCGCAGGGCGGAAATCATCAAACCGGTTGCGGTTGGTTTCGTCAAAAAAGAACATCGAAGTCAGCGGCGCAATCCCGATATTGCCAAGCTCGACCCGCGGGAACAGTGTGCAACTCACTTCGACATCGGTCGCCTTGCCATTCGGGCGCAGGGCAAAATGATAGATCCCGGTCACCGAGGGGCTTTCCATCAAGGCATGGATTTTATGCGTGGTCGCGCCCATGGCCGGGCGTTCGATCCAGAACCGGGTGAAATCGGGAAATTCCTCACCTTCGGGCGCGGCGGTATTGACGGCAAGCCCCCGCGCCGACAGGCCATAGACCAGATCACGCGCAATCACCCGGAAATAGCTTGCGCCCTGAAACACCGCGTATTCCTGAAAGATGCCCGGTTTTTCAAGTTCGGCGCGCAGGCGCACCCCGGAATACCCAAGATGCCCGTCAAGCGGCAGGTCGGGCGCGGTATCGGTCTTGTCGAACAGGCCAAAATCAAACGGCAAAACGCGGCTTTGACCATCCTCGACAAGGTTCACCTCAACCGTGTTCGGGAAATAAAGCCCCGGATGAAAGAGATCGAGGCGCAGCGGATAATCGGTATCCGACCAGATCGCATCGCGGCTTCTGAACCAGATCGAGCGATATTCGTCATAGGACATATCCTGCCAGGCCTGCGGCACGGTTGCGCGTTTGGCATAGGGTTTGCTCGCGATATCGCGGGCAAGGTCAACCAATCCCTGTTTGGAAAAGGGCGTCGAAGCCGCCTCTTCTGCACGGGCCAAAACAGGGCAGAGCGCAAAAGCCGCGACAGATTTCAAAAGGTCCCGCCGGATCATTTCGCCACCCGCCACGGATGGGATTTGAACCAGCTCACGCTATAGGCCACCACGATCAACGCGCCAAAACCAACGAAATTCGCCAGCGTCATGTTCCAGGTGGTGCGCCCGACCTGATCCATCACAAACCCCGACAGGCGCGCGAAGAACATCGAGAACACAAAAACCGCAAGCGATTGCTGGCCGACCTTGAGGATCATCGCCAAAAGGCCGCGCCACAGCCGCGCAAGCGTTCCATCGCCACTTACCTTGAGGCGCGCGCCGCCCTCGCCCGCCGCGACCCAGCACAGATAGGCCAGCGCAAGAAAATGCAGGTATCGCAGGATGCCAAAGTCGGATTTGTTGAACAGCTCTCGATTCTCCACCCGCCACTCGCGCGCCCAGTCAAAGCCGAACTCTCGCACACCGATGTTGGAAACCGGGATGTTCGCAATCACAATAACCGCCGCCACAACAAGCAACATGCGATTGACCGGCGGTTTCGGAATCCAGCCACGCATGAAGGCAAAGCCGGTAAAAAAGATAAGCTGCCAGCCGAAGGGGTTGAAGAACCACTTGCGATCCGACCACGGCTCGGCCGGAAAGCCAAGATGCAGGTGGCTTAGCCCGAGGGTTTCCAGAAGGGAGCGTTGCGCGAACAGCCAGACCAGCGCAATCATGCCCGCCACCGCCCAGAGACTGATCCGGCTGAGCGCCATCATCACCGGCATCAGCGCCAGAATGACCATATACATCGGCAGGATATCGAAATAATTCGGCACATAGGTCAGGGTGAAAAGACCCACCAGCTGGGGGCCGGGATCAGCAAAGAATTTCCAGAGGTTCAGCGAGCCGATATAGGTTTTGTCAAAGCTGCCAAAATGATCAATCCCTGCCAGCAACGTGGCAATCGCGAAAAACATGCAGATATGCGACCAGTAGACCTGCCAGATGCGATGCCCGACACGCCCCGTTCCCAGGGCCAAGCCGGCGCGATCAAAAGTTCGGCCAAAGGCAATGGCCGAGGCCATGCCGGAACAGAACACGAAAATCTCGGTGGCGTCGGAAAAGCCCCAGCGGGCCGGAATCCAGCTTATGAAGAAATTGCGTGGGGTGTGGGCGCACAGGATGATGAACATCGCGAGCCCGCGAAAGAAATCCAGACGGATATCGCGGGTCGAGGCCACGGGTGCGGCAACGGCCTGGGTCGGACGGCTATGGGTCATGGCCGGGTCGGCAACACTCGTCATGCGGTGTCGGCTCCTTTGTGGAAATTAAGCGCTTATTCGGCCGGAAGGCGGCCTGCCTGTTTCCAACCGCCCTTGGATTCCGCGATAAGATCGAACCGGGCACTGGCATAGGCATCCAGACGGCCGGCGCGCTGTGTGAGACGTTCCTGCAAGATGACCTCGGCGTCATCAAGGAACCCGCCACGGATCGCGGAATCGATTGTCAGGCGCTCGAACACATCACGTTGGGCATGGCTGCCGCCGACAAGTTGCATGGATCGTCTGGCCCGTCCAAGGTTGAGGAACGCGGTCTTGTAGTCCCCTTCCCCGAAGGCCTCAAGCCCTGTTGCCGCCGATAGGCCGGGTGTTGCAAGCCGCGCCTTCATCTCATCGGCGGTGGTGTTGCGGGCGTCGCGTTGCAACCGCGCCATCATGCGTTTAACGGCCTCGGTACGGTCACCGCCGATAAGCGCCATAAGGTAATGCAGATCGGCAAAGGCAAGACAGGCATCATCGGTGCGGCGCTCGGAAATATCGGCAAGCTCTTCCCAGCGGTCGCCAACATTGATGCCCTCAAGTTCAAGCCGCATCAGCATCGCACTACCGTTTGAAATATCGCGGAAATCATCGGTTTTATCGGCGCGAATTTCCGTATCGTACAACTCGAACACCGCGTCGATCTCGCCCTGATCAAGGTGCATCAGGGCCTTGTGCCACCACACGTGATAGCGAAAGTTGTTGCAATGCGCCCAGGCATGTTCGCGCCCATCAAGCCAGCTTAGGCCCGCGCGCGCATTGCCGGTCATGTCAAATACATGCGCCACCGCATGCAGGCCCCAGGCATCATCGGGCGACAGGCTCAGCCCGAGGCGCCCGGCGGTTTCGGCGCGGTTATACTCGCCGGTTTCCTCAAGCGCGAAGGCGTGACAGCCAAACAGATAGCCGCGCGCCGGGTTCTTGGGATCATAGCTTGGCAGAACCGCCTCGATCGAGGCCCGCATGCCCTTGCTATCGCCAAGCATGAACCGGATGGCATGGCCAATCTTCATCGCCATCGCATCTTCGGGCCAGCGCGCAAGGATCGCTTCCATCTCTTGAATGGTCTGGCTTGGCCGCCCCTCAAGCCATGCGCCAAGGCCACGCACAAAGCCCATTTCGCGGGCGTTCGGGGTGACGCGTTCGGCGCCGGTAAGAGCGGCGGCATAGGCCTCTTGTGCGATATCCATAAGCTCTCGGCGGCCGAGCATCAAAAAGAACAGACCCTTGACCGCATGGGCCATGGCAAAATCGGGGGCCTCTTTCAAGACCGTGCCAAGATGTTCAGGGGTGGTCGCGCCATGAGCAAGAAACGCCAGCACCATCTTGTCCCACGCAGCGGCGGCAACAGGCGATGATACGGTCACCTCGTACCCGAATTGATCATTACGCATGGCCCGATTTCCTTTCGGCAGTAAGTTCTTGATCAGCTAGCCCGCAATTTAAGGCATCAGCAACACGCCGTCTGCGGACTTCACCAATACGTTATCGAGTCTTTAACGAATGTGACGGGTGGCGGGCAGGTGTTCACGCATGAGGCGCCACACAATCGGCGCAAACCCGCCTAACGCGAGCAGAGTCAGCAATGCTTTGCCCGAAAATCACTCGGAAATGGCGGATTTTGCGACGTTTTCGAAAATGCCGTCCAATTCTGCCGCCAGATCGCGCAGCGCATCGCCACCCTCGTCGAAATAGGGGGTAAAGACCGTGGTTGGGGTGCGGTAACTCAGGCTTGCGGTGCCGTCATCATCCTC
>JAVVFB010000126.1:0-9891 GCA_032251095.1 Roseovarius sp.
CCAGCCCCGACAAAATGTCGCCTCTGATATTTCCCAGCCATTGGCCACGATAGGCATCAAGTGAAATCATATAAAATCCGTTCCTGACCAAGCCCGCCAAAACCGGCCTGATCGTGTCTTTGCTGTTTGATCGTCGATGAGCCGGCGCATTCAGCCGCCGCAAGACCTTCTCAAGGTCCCGTTCGTTGGGCGCAGCGTTTAGCCGCCCTGCTCAGCAATGCCAACCCCATGCGCGCGCATTTTCGCCATGACGTGGCCGCAAAGTCGCGCGCCTTGGGTCTTGGGCATCACCAGATGGGAATGCCGTAGGTCTCTTTGCTGAGCCCGCGTTTCTCGGCCGTGGCGCGCACCGCCTCTTGCAAACCCTTGCTGCGCGTGGGCGAGGTTTTCAGATCAACGAGCGCCCAAGCATCGCTCGGCCCTTACCATTGGCCAACATCGGCTCAAAGCTTTCAAGGCGTGAAAAACCGCAGCAACGTCGCTTGATGTCCCATCGGCGCCCCAACGTGCGAACTGGCTGGGTTAATGTGACAACACCGCCTTGGTGCAAGGTGTTATCTCAAAGGTTCATCTCAGGTAAACAGTTGAAAAATCTGCTCAGTTATATGGAAACAATTCTCAGTACATGTTAACATGTATTTTCAAGAAATAGTGAGGCCTTGCTATGAAAAGTAAGATATTCACCACCTTATGCGTTGCCGCCAGTCTCTTTGCGACCGGACTGTCCGCCAAACCCGTGTCGGGAAAAATCTATAACCTTCAGGCGGGTTGGTTGGAGCAGACCTATCGGGACAAAACCTGGGACTGGGGCAACGGGCACGGCTATTTTGCGCCTGACGGCACTTTTCAGGCCGCCATCGGACGCACGCAAAGCGCGACGGGAACATGGTACGCGGCAAAGGGCGGCAAGATTTGCTTTCAGGCCCAGTGGACGACCGAGGCCGGTACAAAGCCTACGCTAAAATGCTGGCGTCACATTGCCGATCAGGAGAAAAACCTTTGGCAGGCCCCTCTTGACGGTGGCTTTTCGTTCAAATGGGCGCCGTTCGACCCTGCAACACAGTTGCTACCGGGGAATATATTCAAATCGAGGTTCGATTATGCCAGCGCCCCAAAAACGGAAATCCCCGTGAAAGAATTGGATGCGCAGGATGTGGCGGGTATTTACGGTGGAAAGACGTGGAAATGGGAAGACGGGCACGCCTATTTCGGTAGCGGCGGCGTTCTAACGGCGGTATCCGGGCAAAATTCGATCGGTGAAGGCAATTGGTACTCCAAGCAAAAAGGCCGTATCTGCATCAACGCGATCTGGAAAGGCCCAGGTTTCGGCGACGTACAAAAAGAAAGCTGCTGGTTACACGCAAAAGATGCGAATGGTGTGATCTGGCAGACACCGGTCGCCGAAGAGTTGGAATGGAGCCGGTTCAAGCCGGACGAAACCTTGGTCAAAGGAAATCCCTACGCCTCACTCTTCAACCGGCAAAAACGTAACCTCGGGCAATAAAGGCTGTGGCGCACCGCCTCGGCGGTCAAACCGCCTTAGTCCGACGAGGCAAGATTGACCGATGAAATACGACCAAGGGTGCGGTCAAAGGCCAGCCCAATCGGCGTTGGCGTAAGATCGTCGCTGACAAGGTTGATTTTTGGCGCTGCGCCGCCCCATGGATAAGGATTGGCCGCGAACCAGGCATAGCGCTCTACAAAGGGCAATTTCTCCAGCATGACCATGGACTTCTGGATGAACGTGGCATTCTTTTCGTAAGAGGCCGCATGCGGGCGGCGCCAGTCGATATGGGCAAATTCGGTCACCCAGATCGGCCTGCGGTACTCGGCATGCACGGCCTGTAACCATCTGCGAAACTCGTCGACATCGCCGGTGGTTGAATAATAGTGAACCGCCATAAAGTCGACGCGCAGCCCCTTTGCCTCAACCTCATTCATGAATTTGCGTTGCCACGAGTGGCGCCCAAGGGTCTGTCCCTGCGTCGTTGCCGGGCTTCCAAGGCGCAGCCCCCGCCGTTGCAGTTTCGGCCAGAGGCGCACCGCCTGCGCGACAGACATGTTTGCCTGATGTGATCCTGTGCCTTGATCCGGTTCGTTGAAACCAAGCAAGGCGCGGACCGGAAGATCAGAGGCGATGCGCTTGTTGATGTCACCCGCGCCGTGGATCATCGGCACGAATTCAACATCGCGCTTCGTTTTTGAGCGAGCATGAATCTGGTCCGTGCGCCAGTTGTAATACCAGCCGAGAGAGGGCGCGCCCTCAATCCATTGCACCATGGTTTGACGCGAATTTTCCCAAGCGCCAACCCCGGCCTTCTGCGCCATGGCAGGGCCGGTCATTATCAACAGTGACATTACCACAAATAGAATTCTGCCCATTTCCGCCTCTTTTCACCAGTCGGAAAATGGCACCCAAGAATGGCGTAACCATGGCAGTTTCTGGACAATTCCGGACACTCGCGCCCCGACGGACTCTCTCCATCAACGCGAAACCCAAATGATCCCGGATCGATTTCTGTTCGACGACCCGCAATGACTGCTATCTCTTCCCGACCTGCCACGTCGTTTCATGCGCATTTCTTGGCACGAATACGCTGCGTGACGCCTGTAATCACTCACTTTACTGCCATAGGTTGTACAGCACGTAATCCCATAGTCAACACCGGCGCTTGAAATCAAGACCCGACGGCGGCACACCGCCGACGCCCGCAAGCCAGTGTTGCAGGGTTTTTGGGCGCATTTGACCTGCACAAAGCCAAGCTTGGCCTTGGCTTCAACGTCGATAAGTGCGAATTTGAAGTCGCCCGACCACATCAAAAGTGGCGGTACTTTGAAGGAAAATGATGCCAACTGCACCGCAAAAGCCTGCATCCGCAGCCGTGTCTACGCCGCGTCAAAGCTGCGATCCAAGATCATATACTGAACCGCTTTTGCGGGGCCGCAAGCGGATCAAGTATCACATACTCGCCGCGATCTGGGCCGTGGCCGCAATTTGGTTCTGGGTCTGGTGGTTGCACCCGGATCACATCCTGCCGGGCCTGCGCTATTGGGTGGTGAGCGTCGCGCTAGGCTGGCTTTTCATCCTGCAAATCCTCTTGATCGTCGTGTCGCGTCGCGCGGTTGTGCCCTGCTCTGATCCACCGGCCGATGTTCGGGTGGCGATGATCGTGACCAAAACCCCATCCGAGCCCTTCTCGATCTTGCGCAAGACGCTAGAGGCCATGCTGGCGCAGACCTATCCGCATGACACTTGGCTCGCCGATGAAGACCCGCAACCCGAAACGATTGCCTGGTGCAAGGCGCATGGCGTCAAGATTTCCTCGCGAAAGGATCAGACCGACTATCACCGCCCACAATGGCCACGGCGCACCCGGTGCAAGGAAGGCAACCTTGCCTATTTTTACGATCATTTCGGATATGACGCCTATGATTTCGTATCGCAACTTGATGCCGACCATGTGCCGCAACCGACCTACCTCGAAGAGGTCATGCGCGGGTTTGCCGATCCAGAGGTCGGATATGTCAGCGCCCCAAGTATCTGTTCCGCCAATGCCGACGAGAGCTGGGCGGCGCGCACCCGCCTGCATACAGAGGCCGGATTTCACGGGATATTTCAGTGCGGATATGCCGGAACCCTGACCCCGATGTGCATCGGCTCGCATTACGCGGTGCGCACAAAGGCGTTGAAAGAGGTTGGCGGATTGGGGCCGGAACTGGCCGAAGACCATTCCACGACAATGATCATGAGCGCGGGTGGCTGGAAAGGCGTGCATGCCTTTGACGCCATAGCAGAGGGCGACGGCCCGGCCAGCGTCAGCGATCTGTGCACCCAGGAATTTCAGTGGTCGCGCAGCCTTGTGTCGTTGCTGTTGTTTCACACGCCGCGCTATTTTGCGGCTCTACCGGTGCGGCTTCGGTATCAATTCATCCTGTGCCAAATGCTTTACCCGATTATCGCCGGCGTCATGCTTGTGTTCTATGTCGTTCCCATCGCGGCGGTGTTGTTCGACCTTCGCTATGCCAATGTCACCTACCCGGATTTCATCCTGCATTTCACGGCGCCGACGATCGCGATGATTGCCTTTTCCATCAACCTCAAGCGCGACGGCTTTTACCGGCCCAAGTGGGGGCGGGTATGGTGTTGGGAAAAGGCGTTGTTCCCGGCCCTGCAATGGCCATGGGTTCTATGGGGCTGTACAATGGCGGTGCGTGACCGGATATTCGGCGGCTTTGTCGACTTTCGCATCACCCCCAAAGGCGAGGCGGTCGACGTCAAACTGCCACTCCGTGTTGTTCTGCCCTATGCGTTTCTGGCGGCAGGATGCTTTATCCCCGTGATCATGATTGATTACCTGCGCGATGCGGCCGGTTTTTTCCTGCTGACCTTCATCAGCGGCTTTGCCTATCTTGTCGTCCTGGTGGTGATCGTCCTGCGCCATATCCGGGACAGCAAAATCGGCTGGGCGCGTGCGGCCCGCGTCATTCCGCTGCAAATGGCCCTTGTGCCGCTTGTCACGGCCCTTGCGGTGGCCGCGATAAACCTGCGCGGGATGGATGGGCTTTATGCGCTCTCGCTCGGCCTTGGGAAATACGAATTCATTCAGGCCGAATATACCGTGTCAGGTGCAGGGCTAACCAATAGCCAGTCGCCCGTTCACTACAGATTCATCGCACCTTGGCGCTCTGACTAAAGCGTGTTGCTCAAACGTGGCCCCCGCTTTTGAGCGTCCCGGACATACGGCACGCTTCAGGCCATCAGCGCGTATAGCACTGCGATTTCTTGCCAAATCCCGATGGGGAACAGATGTATGACCCGTTGCCGTGGCGCGCGACATTCGCCGCCATACGCTTGCGCTCACGCGTCGAGAGCCGGGCCTTGAGGGCGCGAACCGGCTTTGAAACGTTGTGCCAGTCGTATTTCACCGCCGTAGCCCGCCCGTCCGGGATCGTCTTTTCGCCTGCAACCGCCGGAGCGGCCAAAAAAATCAGGGTCGTCGCAACCGCGATTGCCAGTACATGTTTGGGGGTCTTGTTGATCGGTTTCATTCACTTGTCCCTTTTTAGAACCTTCAAGAAAGCTCCGCACGCCGCAAAAGGCGGGCAAAAACGGTCCTGTTGTCCACGGATCATCCGTCGATTTTGCCTGTACAGTTTGAACACTGCCTCTGTTACAATGGATACAGTGCAACCACCGGCGTAAACAACCTTTAGTTGGCATTAGACCGGATCACCGTGGCGTTTTTGCGGCCTTTGCCGGGCAAAACCGTGTCCCGCGCAAAACAGCTCTGTGCTACACTCGTCGGTTTTCATTAATGAATCATGAATTTTCGGCAGCGCATTTACTGTGGGATATACACCCGCTCTTCGCCGGCAAGAAATTGCCGGCCCGCGCCTCAGACGCAAAAAAGGGGCACCGCGTTACGCGATGCCCCGAGCCAACAAGCGGCCAATTCAGGCCCAATTCATTCCGTCACGCGTTTGCCAATCCGCCAATCCGGCAGGCCAAAACCGTCCGGCCAAGGGTAAACTTCGTGCTGGTTGAAATAGACCACGCCGACAAGGCTGGGAAATTGCGGATAGATCTGACGCACCTCGTTTTCCCATTTGTCCACATAGGCCTGATTGCCGACATAGCCCAACTCGGCCACCACGATCGGCTTGCCGAATTGCACCGCGCGCTCATAGCGTGGTGTCAGGATATCGACAAAGCTCAGCTCCTTGCCAAATTTCTGAACCTCCCAGGCCTGAAGCCCGAACACCGAAAGCCCGACCAGATCGACATAGTCGTCACCGGGATAGTATTCGGGAAGGTTTTCATACCCCAGCGGCGACCACATGAACTTTGCGTTCGGCGCTTCGGCCCGACAGATGTCGACGACGCGCCGATACCCGGTGATGTAGTCATCCGGTTTCCAGCTCGCCCAGATGAACTGACTTGTGTAATCATCCATCTCCTGCGCCCAGCGAACGGTAACGGCACTGTCCATCGTGCCAAGCACCGCACAGATACCGCGCATGTATTGATCATATTCCCCCGATAAGAGGTTGCGTCGCAAGATATCGGGTGAATTGCGCTCAGAGCGCGACCAGGTCCAGGGCTCGATGGTGGCAAGAACCGCGCGATTTCTCTCTATGGCATAAAGATCGGCATCCACCAGGCTGGGCAGGAACACATCCTCCCAAGGCAGGAAGAGATGTTCGATGGCCACTTCCGGGTCGGCTTCAAAGTCGCCGTTCGGATCGTAGACACCAAACGGCATTTCGCCCGGTGGCGCCGCCGAAACCGGCGTGAAAGGCAAGAGCGCCACGCATGCCGGTAGCAGCACCGAACGCCAGCCTGGTTTGATTGCATTTAGCACTGAGGACATGCTTTTCATCTTGGTCTCCTTACCTTTTGGAGGGAGTGACCGGCAGTGCCGCCCTCCCGTTGGGATGCATCAAACGCCAACACCCGATGCAAGCATGCGGCATCGGGGGTCAACCCGAACAAATGCGCGACCGGGGCCGGGATGGCTGGAAACGTCATGCCACATCCACCCCAAAACTTGGCGCCGCATCGCGGATCAAGGTTTCGAGATCACTGCGCTCTGTGCTGAGATCAAGAAGCGCCCGCGCCTTTGACGGATCGGCCACAAGGATCGCCGGATCGCCCATTCGCCGCGGCTGGTGAGTGACCGGCAACCGCTTGCCGCTCAGGCGTTCAATCAAAGCCAGCAACTCCAGCACCGAGTGGCCCTTGCCACTGCCAAGGTTGACGGCGAAACTCTCTGCCCCAGCCTCAAGCCGGGCCAGGGCCGCGACATGGGCGCGCGCAAGATCCTGCACATGGATATAGTCACGCACGCAACTGCCATCGGGCGTGGGGTAATCGGTTCCATAGACCGCAAACTGGGCGATCCGCCCAGAGGCCGCCATCAGCGCCAGCGGGATCACATGGGTTTCTGGCTCATGCCTTTCGCTAAGCTCGCCTTCGGGATCGGCACCGGCGGCGTTGAAATACCGCAGCGCGGCAAAGCGCATGCCATGTGCCGCCTCGACGTCGCGTAGGATGTGTTCGCAGATCAGCTTGGTCTCGCCATAAGGATTGACCGGCCGTTGCGGTGTCTGCTCGGAAATCGGGATGATCTCGGGGGTGCCATAGGTGGCGCAGCTGCTGGAAAGGATGAAGGTTCTGACGCCCCCCACCTGACAGGCCTTGATCAGGGAAATCATCCCGCCGACGTTGTTGTCATAATAGGTGATCGGGTGCTTCACGGACTCGCCCACATAGGCCGAGGCGGCGAAATGCATCACCAGCTCGATCCCATATGTTGCAAGCGCCGAAGCAACCGCCGCCGTATCGCGTATATCGGCCTTGATCAGCGGGCCCCATTTCACCGCCGTCGCGTGGCCGACCGACAGGTTGTCGATAACCACGGGGGAATAGCCGCTGCGCGACAGATGTTTGCAGACGTGGCTACCAATATAGCCCGCGCCGCCTGTCACCAGTACAGGTTTGCCGGTCACTGGACCAACTCGCTCATGCCCAGATCCTTCATCTGCCTTTGAAAATGCGCGATTGTGCGTTCAAGCCCCTCTTCAATGCCGATTTTGGGCGCCCAGCCCAGTTTTTGCTTGGCCGAGGTGATGTCGGGCCGCCGGATCCGAGGGTCATCAACCGGCAAATCGCAATAGACCAGACGCGATTTCGATCCGGTCATGCGCAGCACGCGCTCCGCCAGGTCCAGAACCGTGTGTTCATCCGGATTGCCAAGGTTGACGGGATAGTGGGTCTCGGGTGATGACGCCATAAGCAGCATCAGCCCGCTGATAAGGTCTTCGTGAAAACAGAACGATCTGGTTTGCGTGCCCCTGCCGTAAATCGTGATGTCCTTGCCCTGCAGCGCCCCGATGATAAAGTTCGACACCACCCGACCATCGTCATGGCGCATGCGCGGCCCGTAGGTGTTGAAGATGCGGGCAATCCGGGTATCGACATCGCGTTCCTTATGATAATCATGGATCAGCGTTTCAGCGCCGCGCTTGCCTTCATCATAACATGATCGCGGCCCATAGACATTCACATTGCCGAAATAGGTTTCTGTCTGCGGATTGAACGCCGGATCGCCGTAGACCTCTGATGTTGAGGCCTGCAAGAGCCGGGCACCATGGCTTTCGGCCAGATCCAGCATGTTCATCACGCCAATGACGCTTGTCTTGAACGTATGGATGGGATCGGCCTGATAACGGACAGGCGAGGCCGGACAGGCCAGATTGTAAATCTCATGCACCGGTTCATTGATGGTGATCGGGTTGATCACATCATGTTGCCTGAAGCTGAAATTTGGATTGTGTTGGTAGGTCTCGTTGTTCTTCACCCGGCCAGAAACAAGGCTGTCGATGCAAATCACGCGACAGCCCTCATCAAGCAGGCGTTCACATAGCCACGACCCCAGAAACCCGCTTCCACCCGTAACAACCACTGTTTTTTGACTCGTATTCAACATGTTTGAAACTCCAAATCACTTTGACGGCACAAAGGCCTGGCAAATACTAGACTCCCGCCATTTCCCCCGCGTCCTCCCCAAATACAGACGACTTCATCGTGAAAGATTCTCAGGCATTTGCAATGATATAAATCATAAATCAGGCTTTTATTTCATGCACTTAGCAATCCTGACCTGCACGCAACGACACAAAAACAACCTCAAGGCGAAAC
Source organism: Roseovarius sp. (assembly GCA_032251095.1). GTDB lineage: Bacteria > Pseudomonadota > Alphaproteobacteria > Rhodobacterales > Rhodobacteraceae > Roseovarius. The sequence goes on from JAVVFB010000126.1 coordinate 8,702, forward strand.
CATTAGAGCGTATCGCGCTCATTCAAATTCACTTGATACGCTCTAACCTATTGATTTTGCATGTTCGAATAGCTCAAAGCCGGTTCCCACTTTGAGCAACATGCTCTAATATACTCATGACCGGACCGCCGCCCCAAGGGCGGACCGACCCCGACGTCGCCCCGATCACATCGCCAGAAGCGCGCCGATCACATCCGGATGCATGACCGTGTCAGCACATCGCCGGTTGTCCTTCAAAGACTGGCATTCGCGCCAGATCGACCGAAGGGTCGCCCGCGTGGCAAGCCCATCCACCCGCCCCTGATATTGGCCCCGGCGCTTCATGTCCGCCTGCAACAGGTAAATCGCAAAATTGGGGTTGGCCGCATATAATTGCTTGCCGAACCACGGCGAGGCGTATTCCTCATGCGCAAAGAAGCGGTCAGCAAGGACTTTGTAATTGCCAACGATCTTTGTTTTCGCCGCATCAATCGAAAGCTTGAATTGCGCGATCTCGGTCGGCGTCAGAAGGTCCGAGAACCGCTCAAGATAGCCCTCGGCGCGCTCGGGTTCCTTGCGAATGTTGAGCTTGTTGCCGTCCCGGACAAGGCTGACCAGATATTTCAGCGCCTCCTTGTTGCCCTGCTCTGCGGCCTGTTCAAGCTTTGCAATCGTCTTGGGGCCGCTGGCGCGCATGCTGATTCCCCACATCTGGCGGGTGGCATCAAGCACTTCGATCCGGGGCGCGTGGGCCTGGCGGGCCAGCGCGGCAAACTCATCGAACTTGCCCCGCCTCCCCGCGCCAAGATAGCCGTACATCGCCCCCTCCGCCAAGGTTACCCAAGCCGAACCCCGCCCAAGCGCGCCCGCGCGCCGCAAATAAGTCTCGCCTGCCTTGGCGTCACGTTCGCCCCACATCAGGAAAGCGCCGAGGTTTTCCAGCCCCTCGCCATTGCCATCCGTGGCCGCCTCTTCAAACAGCGCCGTCGCGCGGTCAACATCCTGAGGCAACCAGTCGCCGTATAAAAGAAACGATCCCAAGGCGACCTTGGCCTTGGTATCGCCCGCCGCTGCGGCCTGTTCCAGAAAGGGCAGGCCCGCGTCGACGTCGCGCTCGACGATCCAGCCCCCGACAAGGTTCTCACCAAGAATGCGCGAGGCCGCGATGTCACCGCCATTTGCCGCCTGTTCAAGCAGACGCCTGCCCGCCG
>JAVVFB010000127.1:0-9772 GCA_032251095.1 Roseovarius sp.
AGTGGACGACTTTTACGCCGCCCGCACCGCCAATACGACGGCGCTACCGTGGTCTAATTTTGCACCGCCGTTCTCACATGCAGCGTTTTCGACGCGCCGTCGGGGATTTGGGCCAGACGGATCCGGCGCGGGTGGCCCTCCCCGGACAGTTCCACCGCGCCGACGATGAAGATCTTGCCGACCGGCGAACGGCCGCCCTTCTTGCAATCTGCGGGATCGTTTTTTGAGCGGTAGGGCATCTCGGTCTCGTCGATCTCGACCAGAGTTTGCAACAAGCTCCGCCCGGGGTCGACCATGGCGCGCCGGAGCTTGTGGAGCAGCAGCCAGGCGGTCTTGTAGCTGCCGATGCCCAGTTGCTCCTGCAACTGAAGGGCCGAGATGCCGTTGGAGTGGGTGGCGACACTATGCGCGGCGAGAAACCAGGTCTTCAGCGGCAGGTGGCTGCGGTGCATGATCGTGCCGGCGGTCACCGAGGTTTGCCGCCGGCAGCCCGCGCATTCCCACGTCGGTCTCCCCCGATCCAGCGCCCACCCCTTCCGGCCACCGCAGGCCGGACACACAAAGCCGTCGGGCCAGCGGCGTTCGGCGAGATACCGTGCGCAGGCGTCGTCGTCGGGAAACCGCGCCTCGAACTCCTGGCGCGACATGGGACGATCTGATGACCAGCGGGCGGGCATGAGAGAACATTACACGAACACCCGGCTCGCCGCAAGACTCAAACACCACATCTTGGGAGCCCGGACTCAGAGGGATAAGCCTTCGGCCGCAATTGGAGAAAGAGCGATTTTGCAATGTTAAGCGCTTATGGCCCTCTTCGGTTGTCCTCTTGCAATTAAAAGGCGGGCACATCCTCCAAACGGTCTTGATGCCAATGTATCCGAGGGGACTCAAGAAATTCTACGGGCTACAGCCCGAGTGCCGCATCCATCCGTTCATGTTCGAAGGCCGGAACGCAGGCATTCAACCCCGCGCCAGCAAGCCCCTGGTGGCGCAATTCGTCCCGCCAAGTGTTGCCGATAACTTGTGCCATATCCCTGGCCAGGGCTCGGGCTTCCGGCGCACTGATATCGAAAAACTCAGCCGCGTCGATTGCGGCAGCAATGTCCGGCTCATGCCCATGGATCGGGCTGATCCCGGTTTCCATCTGGGCATGCCGCCGGGGCTGCGGATTGACATCGAAGAGCGGTGAAAGACGCCACAGGTTCTGACCCGCATAGATGAAACCGTGGTTCTTCAGGTGGTCATCCGTGTTGGTGACAAGGATCCCGAACACCATGCGGCGCCAGATTTCCCGTAAATCATCGCCGGGCCGGGCGGAAATGGTGCGGATGATATCGGCAATATCCGTGTAGAAGCCGCTCGCATGTCCAACCTTGCCCAAGGCGGTGCGCGCGGAGATATAGGGGACCCGACCGCCGCCTCGGCGATCAAAACGGCTGAAGAGCCCGATGGGGTGCGCGCTGCCGGGCAACTCGAGCCTGCATTCCGGTGTACGCAAACCAAGACGCCCGGCGAGCTTCATCGTCGCCACCTCGAGACGTTCCACCGGCCATGTGTCGTTGATGGAGGTGAACTTGGCGAGCCAGAGCCGCTCCCCATCCCTCACGTTGGCTTTCGGTCGCGCCCCGCCCGGCGTACCGGCGGCGCCTACGAGATCCAGCGCATCCTGCTCCGCGCCTGCCGGGTCTCGTTCGAACCTTTGCGCGATCTTGAGCAGGTCCTCGATATCGGCAAGGCGCGGGACGGCTTTTCCGATCCGTGGGAATGGCTCACCGTTTTCCTGTAAAAGGCGCAGCGCACCTTGGCGGGCGGTATCGTCGCATGCCGTCAGGAAGTCGAACTCGGTTGCCGCTTCGCCCAAAACCCGACGCATCAATTTGCGGCCCCAGCTGTCCGGCGAGGTATCCGCAAAAGGCCCGGCGATAACATCGCGCTTCCGGCTGTCGCGCCCGCCGGTGCTGGCGTGATAGGGCGTGTTCACCCGCGGCATTTGCGGGCAGAGGTCGAAACCGCGCGGGTTATCGATCCAGTCCTGATCATAGAGGAAAGTGGAATGCGCGCGCCGCCCATCCGTCTCGAAGATCAGACGGCCGACTGGAACCAGCCCTTCCCCGAGAGCGACACGCGCCACGGCCATCAGAAAGCGCTCCCTTCGTCATCGATCTCATCCGACCTCTCTTGCGTGGTATCCGATCTGCCGGAGGACGGCCTGCGGCGATTGACGATCCGCTCTGGCAGGCGGGCTTGATCAAGGACCAGGCCGGTATCGTCTTTCGCCGGATCCAGGATTTCGCCGAGTCGGTGGATCTCGCCAAGGACCATGAGTGCCATGGCCATTGTCTCGAGCCGCACACCGCCATCGCCCATCTCGAGTTTGGCAAGCGTCTTGTCGGTCACACCCAGGCGCTCACAGAAATCTGCGACGGACATGCGCCGCTTCTTCCTGGCCACACGTATGTCATGGCCAAGTCGTTTCAGGGCGGTCTGAACCTGGTATGATGACATTTTTGATCGGAGAAAGCTCCGCCTTGTGCTGCTGTATCCGTAATTTTGTCCGTGTTAGGTGGTTTTACATGAGAAGTCAACAAAACGCACCACAAGGCGGAATATAATCCGGTGTAACAGGCTCAAAGCGGACTTTTGTCCGATTTAATGTTGTAATCGGCGGAGTAATACTCGGCCACGGTAGCGGCGGCATTGTGTTGTCGCGGGCGGCGTAAAAGTCGGCCACTTTTGCCCTTTCATTTGATGGGAGGGCTTGGGGATATTCACCGTGGATTTGTATTTGAAGGTTCGTCACGCTCACTTTGAGGAAGGTTTGAGTGGGCGTCAGATTGCTCGGGATTTTGGCATTAGCCGAGACAGTGTTTCGAAGATGTTGGCGTATTCGGAACCGCCGGGGTATCGGCGGACATCGCCGATCAAGCGGCCCAAGCTTGATCCTTACACCAGTCATAAACACCCAAACCCATTATGCCTTGAGGTGGCTGTGCAGGCCCAAAAATGCAAGAGCCTTCACATTCTTGTTGGGAATCATCTTTATGTGTTGTGGAAACGTTTCCACTCAGGGTCTTTCGGTGAATCTTCCACAGAAAATCACGATCAAGGATGTCGCGCGCCAGGCTGGGTGCGGGATCGCGACAGCCAGCCGGGTTCTGAACAAATCTGGCCCAGCCAGCGCCGACGTGCGTGAACGGGTTGAAAAGGCAGCGCGCGATCTGGGGTTTTCCTTCAGTGCCATCGGGCGGGCCTTGCAGGGCGGGCGCAGCATGACGATCGGATGTCTGGTGCCGTCGCTGGCCAACCCGGTCTTTGCCGAGGCGGTGCAGGGCGTGCAGGAGGTTCTGATGGGTTCAGGCTATCAGCTTTTGATCGCAAGCTCGAACTATGACGGTGATGCCGACAACGAGGCGATTGCGACCCTTGATGCCAAAGAAGTCGAGGGGTTGATTGTGACCATGGTGGCCCCCGAGCGCAGCGCCGCCCTAACACTGGCACGCGCTCGGGGCCTGCCGGTGTCACTCATGTTCCATGATCAGCTCGACGGGTTCCTGACCGCCCATGTGGACAATTTCGAAGCTGCGCGCGAGGTCGCACGGCGGTTCGCAGATCTTGGCCACAAGCGCACGGCCTTTCTGTCCCTGCGTTTCGCAAGCTCTGACCGGTCGCGCAACCGCTATGCCGGGTTTCATGCCGAGTGCCGGGCGCGGGGCTTGCCTGACCCCGCCCTGATCGAACTGGGAGAGACCGAAGCGAATGCCCCCGAATTGCTGGCCGAGGTTCTCGCCACGCTCGGCGGGTTGACCGCGATTTTCGCGTCGAACGATTTTCTGGCCATCGCGGTGCAAAAGGCTTCCCGCCTGATGGGCAAGCGCGTGCCGCAGGATCTGTCAGTGGTGGGCTTTGACGGGATCGAGATTGGCCGCCTGCTCGACGTGCCGCTGGCGACCATCGAGACCGCGCCCGATGCGATGGGCCGTCAGGCCGCACAGACGCTCCTGAACATGTTGCAAGGTGAAGCCTGCGTTCAGCTGCCGCCCTTGCCCTTTCATTTTCGTGCAGGCGCTACGCTTGGCTGCCCCCGCACGGAAATCCGTGACGACGACCAGGGTGCCACCTGGCCGCCGTCTGTTCCCTCGCTCAAGACCGATCTCAAACAAGGATGAACCCATGAAACATACTGTTCTTTCAGCACTTTTCGCAACCGCGATTGCCGTGCCCGCGCTGGCCGAGGATGCCATCTGCTACAACTGCCCGCCGCAATGGGCCGACTGGGCGTCGATGCTCGAGGCGATCAGCGAAAAGCTGGATATCCAGATGCCGCATGACAACAAGAACTCGGGCCAGACCCTCAGCCAGCTTCTGGCCGAAAAGGCCAGCCCGGTGGCCGATGTCGCCTATTACGGCGTGACGACCGGCATCAAGGCGGGCAACGAAGGTGTGGTGGAACCCTACAAACCCGCAGGTTTCGACGACATCCCCGAAGGCCTGAAGGACCCCGAGGGCAACTGGTTCGCCATCCATTACGGCACGCTGGGCCTCTTTGTGAATGTCGACGCTCTGGGCAGCGCGCCGGTGCCGCAGTGCTGGGCTGATCTGACCAAGCCCGAGTATCGCGGCATGGTGGGCTACCTTGATCCGTCCTCGGCCTTTGTCGGCTATGCCGGTGCCGTGGCCGTAAACATGGCAAACGGCGGCGATCTGGGCAATTTCGATCCGGCCATCGCCTATTTCAACGAACTGGCCAAGAATGACCCGATCGTGCCCAAGCAGACCTCCTACGCGCGCGTCGTGTCGGGCGAAATTCCGATCCTGTTCGATTATGATTTCAACGCCTATCGCGGCAAATACGAGGAAGACGGCAAGTTTGAATTCGTGTTGCCCTGCGAAGGCTCGGTCCGGGTTCCTTACGTCATGAGCCTTGTGGCCGGTGCCCCGAATCCCGATGCGGGCAAGCGCGTTCTGGATTTCATCCTGTCGGACGAGGGTCAGGCGATCTGGACCAACGCCTATCTTCAGCCCGCCCGCCCGGTGGACCTGCCCGCCGAGGTGGCGGCCAAGTTCCTGCCGGCCTCCGACTACGAGCGCGCTGTCGCGGTGGATTATGCCGAGATGGAACGCGCGCAGGCCGCGTTTGGTGAGCGGTATCTGAACGACGTCAAGTAACCCTGGCCCCTTGGCCGGGCGGGTCTTTGTCCCGCTCGGCCTTCGCGCGCATCGGAGCCGCTGATGACCCAACGCCAATTCCTGACGCTATGCCTGCTGCCGCTGGCGATCTTCACGCTGGCCTTTCTGGCGATCCCGCTGGGGCGGCTGATCCTTGCCTCGGGCGAGGGGGATGCCGGCTGGTCGATCTACCTACAAATCCTGCAAACCCCGCGTTATCTCTCGACGCTGGTTCAGACCGTTCTCGTGTCGCTGGCCGTCACCGTGGCGGCACTAGCGATTTCGACCACGGCGGGGTTGTTTTTGGTGCGTAACCGTTTTGTCGGGCGCAACACGCTGCTGTCGATCCTGACGCTGCCACTGGCCTTTCCCGGTGTCGTCGTCGGCTTCATGATCATCCTGCTGGGCGGGCGGCAGGGCCTTGTGAACTCCGTCACGCCGGGCCATGTAGTCTTTGCCTATTCGGTTTTTGGCCTGTTCCTGGGCTATCTTTATTTCTCGATTCCGCGCGTGTTGCTGACGGTCATGGCGGCGGCCGAGAAAATCGACCCGGCGCTGGAGGAGGCGGCACAGACCCTGGGTGCATCGCCGCTGCGCATCGTTATCGACGTGCTCTTGCCTGCGCTGGCGCCCGCGCTGATCGCCGCCGGGGCCATCGCCTTTGCCACTGCGATGGGGGCCTTTGGCACCGCCTTTACCTTGGCCACGGATATCGATGTGCTGCCGATGGTGATCTACACCGAATTCACCCTGTCGGCCAATATCGCCATGGCCTCGGCCCTGTCGGTCGTCCTGGGGCTGGTGACATGGGCGCTGCTGCTGATCGCGCGCAGCCTGTCCGGCACAACCGTCGCGGCGGGAGGGTAGGACGATGAAATCCATCACGAAATCCATCCCGCTGGCCGTTACCCTGCTGGCCTGCGCCTTTTTGCTGATCCCGATCATCCAGTCGGTGCTTGCGGGCCTGACCGTGAACTATTTCCGCGGCCTGTCATCGGGGCTGACGCTGAAATGGATCGGCCAGGTATGGGAGCTTTATTCAGGCAGCATTTTCCTGTCGATCTGGCTGGCGCTGGCCTGTCTGGTCGTCACCTTGATCCTTGGCGTGCCTGCGGCCTATGCGCTGGCGTGCAATCCGGGGCGTGCCTCGCGCGTGCTGGAAGAATTCATTTCGCTGCCGCTGGCCATTCCCGGCCTCGCGCTGGCCCTGGCGCTGTTGCAGCTTTACGGCGGCTGGAGCGAGTTTCGCACCAGTTGGCTGTTTATCCTTGTTGGCCACGTCCTCTACACGTTGCCCTTCATGGTGCGCTCGGTCCTGTCGGTGCTGGCCGCGATTGACCTGAAAACGCTAGAGGAAGGCGCAGCATCCCTTGGCGCAGGCCCCGCGCGACGGTTCATCGACATCGTGGTGCCCAATGCCATGCCCGGCATCCTTGCCGGGGCGCTGACGGTGGTCACGCTGTCGATCGGCGAATTCAACCTGACATGGATGCTGCACACACCCTACCTGAAAACTCTGCCCGTGGGGCTTGCCGACAGCTATGCCTCGATGCGGCTCGAAGTGGCCTCGGCCTATACGCTGGTTTTTTTCATGATGATCGTGCCGCTTTTGATGGCGATGCAATGGGCCAGCGCCCGTGCTCAAAGGATCATGCAATGACACTGACTTTGACCAATATAGCCAAGACCTTTCCGGGCGGCACACGGGCGCTCTTGCCCACCGATCTGGAGATCGCAAAGGGCGAAATCGTCTCGCTGCTCGGCCCGTCGGGCTGCGGTAAGTCCACGCTGTTGCGGATCATCGCGGGGCTGGAAACCCCCGATCCGGGCGCGCGCATCGTCTTTGATGGAGAGGATGTGACCTGGCAATCGGTGGAAACCCGCAAGATCGGCATGGTGTTCCAGTCCTACGCGCTGTTTCCCAACATGTCGGTGCGCGGCAATATCGGCTACGGGCTAAAGATGCAGAAATTACCGCGCGCGGAGATTGACGCCCGTGTCGAGGAGGTCATCGCGCTCTGCCGGCTGGAACCCTATGCGGACCGCGCGGTCACCGCGCTCTCGGGCGGCCAGCGGCAACGGGTGGCTTTGGCCCGTGCCATGGCGCCGCGCCCGCGCGTGCTGCTGCTGGACGAGCCGCTCTCGGCGCTCGATGCCGCACTGCGTGGCCAGTTGCGCGATGAATTGGCGATCCTGCTGCGCGCATTCGGGATCACCGCGATTTTTGTCACCCATGATCAAAACGAGGCGATGGCGATTGCCGATCGCGTCGCAGTCATGAGCCACGGAGAAGTCGCCCAGATCGGCACACCCGAGGCGCTCTATCGCAATCCCGCCACCGGGTTCGTCGCGCGTTTCGTCGGCGATGCCATGCCCCTGTCTGGTCGCATCGAGGCAGACCAATTGCACTTGCCTGGCGGGGTTTTGGCCCTGCCGAAACCCGCCCAAGGGCACGAGGTTCTGGTGCGGGCCGAGGATATCCGCATTGATGCGCAAGGCCCGATCACAGCCCGCGTCGAAACCGTCACCTTTCTTGGCACCCACTACCGAATCGCGCTGGCCGGGGCGAGTGACGCGCCGCTGTTTGCCCTGCACACCGGCCTGTCTACGCCTGCACCGGGGGCCGAGGTGCGCCTGTCCATCGCACCCGAGGCGCTGCTGATCCTGCCACGCGAGGGGGCCGCCTGATGCCCGGTTTCATCCTGATCACCGACACCCATATCGTCGCCCCCGGTGCGCTGGCCTATGGCCGCTCGGACACCGCAACGGCGCTTAAACGTGCCGTCGAGACGATCAACGAAAAGCTGCCGCTGCTGGATGGCATCGACTGCGTCATCGTCACCGGCGACCTGACCGATCATGGCACGCCTGAGCAATACGCGCATTTCGCTGCGATCATGGCCGATCTTGACCTCCCATGGCAGGCGTTGCCAGGCAACCACGACCGGCGCGGCGCGATGCGTGCAGCCTTTGCCGCCGCGGACTGGATGCCAGCGGACGGGCCGATCCACTGGGTCCGCGACTTCGGCCCGTTTTCAGTGATCGGCCTTGATACGCTGCTCGAGGGCGCGCATCACGGGGCGCTTTCGCTTGACGGGGTTGGGTTTCTTGATGCCGCTCTGGCGGCCATCGGGACGCAACCCGCCGTCATCGCCACGCATCACCCGTGGATGCACAGCGGGATTCCGGCCATGGATGCCGACAACCTGCATGGCGGGGCGGCGCTGATGGCGCGGCTTGAGGTCCATCCGGGGCCGGTGCGCATGATCTCGGGTCACGCGCACCGCGCGGTGACCGGCCAGATCGGCCGCGTGACTTGTCAGATCGCACAGGCCACTTGCCATGCGGTCCTGACCGATCATCGGGTGGGCTATGAACCGCAATTGGTGCTGGAGCCGGGCGGCATCACGATATGTCGCTGGATGGATTGGGCGGGCGGGGGGCTGATCACCGATATCCTGCCAACAGGCGAATACGCGGGCCCATGGCCGTTCGCCGATTGACTAGGCGGAGGCGGTTCACACTGAATGGCTTGAAAGCGTGGCAGGGGCGACGACTGCCCCGGATCTCTGATGGGTTGCAATCTGTCGGCTGGTGGGCGTTCAAATCGGGCAGAACATGGATCGGATGCTGCAAAGTTTCCACCATGTTCGGCTCTTGTTTGGACTTGTCCGTTCGCAGAATTCGGCGGGAACCGAGCTTTGATTGCTGAACTTTTCCGGATTGCCTGCTGTTCGTTTTCGCGAAAACACAGCTTTAAGGTTTGCCTCAGTTCGAAAAGATCGGCGAAAATTCTATGTGTCTGAGATGTTTACGGCTCTACAAATCCCAGCCAGGTCCGGCATTGAGGAATCTCTCAGCGCAGCTTATCGAATGATCTCCTGCAATTTCCCGTGGTATCCATTCCTGTTTTGTTCTGTAATCGCTTCCTTGCCTTCCCGTCTAGCTCTCAGATTTTTTGCTTAACCCCATATTGTAGTAGCTCAATCTCAGAAAATGGAATTTTACGGATAGTTTGAAGGTGCTGCGGATTCCATTTTCAGGGGTGTAAAATGCCGAAATTCGGCAATTTTTGTTCAATCATCGACTTTCCAAGGCTTCAAAGGCCCAGCCCGCTGATTGTCGCTGAGAATTGTCGCCATCCGAGCGCCGGATACCAAAACCCGTATTTTCGCCTGATATTTTAACTTTACCCCATATTGTAGTGACCCAGTCGCGCAAAAGGGAATTTTACGGATAGTTTGAAGATGCTGCGGATTCCATTTTCAGGGGTGTAAAATGCCGAAATCTGGCAATTACCCCTGGCCGTTGCCACTAAACGTTCAAATATCGAAAGCCGGGCGCTCGATGTCAGCGGGACGTTGCTCAGGCCGAGCGGCGGCAAAATCCGGATTTTCTCATTGGATTCCTGGTATCAGTCATTTTGCCTTCAGTCCAAAAATCGCCCCGATCAATGCTGATCGAAGCCGAAAGCATTGACCATGGGCGGCAGACGGTTCGGGGCGGACCAGCACTGGAGGCATTTTCAAGTCCTATTCGATGGCGCAAACTCTTCACGACATCGCCGTTCGAGCGCATCAAAGGGAAGGCGCATCATCATCGCGTG
>JAVVFB010000128.1:0-9439 GCA_032251095.1 Roseovarius sp.
CGGTCGCGGTTCTTCGTGAATACGGTTGGTACCCACACGGGGTCGTCAATGCCCAGCCTGTTCTCAGCCTGTTTGTCGCGCGGCAATACGGATTCTCATCCTGTTTGTCGCGCGGCACACTCCCACAAAATCTCATATTTAAGGGCAAAGTATACCCATTGATTTCGTTGGATTTCCCATCTCACAATTAAGGGCTACGCGACAACGGGTCTGCACCGCGCGCGGCACCAACACCGGTGTCGACGCCCTGCGTAAGCGATGCACACCCAGCGCCCGCGCCTGTTTCAGAGACGCCGGTGTTTTTCCTGGATCCCGATCAAGTCAGCCCTGAAAAGCCCAAAACCGCTGAAGATTACCGTACCCTAAAGAACCGGCTGCATCATTTCGTTCTGGAAAAGCTGAACCTTGCGGTGATTGATCAGGTCTCGCCGACCAACCTGCGCCGAGAGGTTGCCGTTCTGGTTGCAGGCGAGCTCAACTCTCAACAGGAACAGCTAAGTTCGGACGCGTTCAAGACGCTGATCGACGAATTGATTGACGAGGTTCTCGGCCTTGGCCCGCTAGAACCGCTTTTGGCCGCCCCGAGCATTTTGGACATCCCCGTGAATGGCCATGAAAATGTCTATGTCGAACGCGGCGGCCTGCTTGAACGGGTTCCGGTCACGTTTTCCAGCGAACGCCACCTGCTTCGGATCATCGACAAGATCGTATCCCGCATCGGGCGGCGGATTGACGAATCCCAGCCCTGGGTCGATGCCCGCCTCGAAGATGGCAGCCGGGTAAACGCAATCATTCGCCCCTGCGCCATTGACGGGCCGACCCTGTCGATCCGCAAATTCTCGCGCAAGCCGCTCACGCTTAACAAGCTGGTCGATCATGGCGCGTTAAGCAAGAACGCAATGCGATTTCTGCGCGCTGTGGTGCAGGCGCGGCTGAACGTGCTCATTTCCGGCGGCACGGGCTCGGGCAAGACGACGATGCTGAACGCGATGTCGTCCTTCATCGACGAACGTCAGCGGATCGTGACCATCGAGGATGCCGCCGAGCTTCAGCTGCAACAAGACCATGTCGTGCGTCTTGAAACCCGCCCACCCAATGCCGAAGGCGCCGGTGCGATCGACCAACGTGATCTTGTAAAAACGCCCTGCGGATGCGCCCGGACCGCATCGTGATCGGCGAGGTTCGCGGATCAGAGGCCTTTGACATGCTTCAGGCGATGAACACCGGGCATGACGGCTCGATGACCACGATCCACGCCAACACCGCGCGCGATGCCCTGTCACGGCTTGAACAGATGGTGTCGATGATCGGTGGCGATTTCCCCCTGAGCGCCATCCGCGGCCAGATCGCAGCCGGCATCAACCTTGTGGTTCAGCTTAACCGCCTGAGCGACGGGTCGCGCCACGTGATGTCGATCTCTGAATTGACCGGGCTTGAGGGTGACAAGATCATGATGCAGGACATCTTTGTGTTCGAACGTCACGGCCGCGCCGAAGACGGAACGATCAAGGGCGTCTTCAAGGCCACCGGCATTCGCCCCCGCGCGATGGAAACGCTGGCCGCCGTCGGTCTTGATCTACCGATTGAGACCTTTTCAAACATGCAGGCCGGTTAATGGATAACCTACCCACCATAGACCCCATATATTTCCTCTATATCGGGGGATTTCTTGGCGTCCTGATCACCTTTGAGGGCATCCGCCAAGCGCTTATGGGCAACACATCCGATGGCAATACCAGGTCAAGACGTATGTCTGACTTGCGGCGCGCAATGGCAGCAGAACATCTGACCGCGTTGGTGCGCACGGCCCCGAAAACCACCCTTCTCAGCGCCATTCCGGTCTATGGCACCCTGCCCGCCAAGATGCGACAGGCCGGAATGACCATGACGCCAGCGGTATTTCTGGCGTTGTGCTTTGCCTGTGCCTTTGGCCTGTTCTGTCTTGCGATAATGATTGTCGGCGTGACGAACGGGATCATCATCGCCGTTTTGTCCGGTACCGTTATCCCGATGAGCGTGATCAACATCATCCGCAAGAAGCGGGTCGAGAAATTCTCGCAATTGCTTCCCGATGCGCTGGACCTGATGATGCGCGGCCTGCGAGTGGGGCATCCGCTGAATGTGACCATCTCCAATGTCGCCAACAGCATGCCCGACCCGATCGGCACCGAATTTGCCATCATGGCGGATCAGATCACCTATGGTGACGATCTGGTCGATGCTTTCTTTGATCTGGCCGAGCGGATTGATCAGGAGGACATGCATTACCTTGCGGTCAGCATCTCGATCCAGCACGGCACCGGCGGCAATCTTGCGGCCATGCTTGGAACCCTAGCACGGGTCATCCGCGGACGCTTTGCCATGCGTCGCCGGATCACCGCGATTTCCTCTGAGGGACGCATAACCGCGTGGATGCTCTCGGCGCTGCCCTTCATGATGTATGGGGCGACCAAGATCACAGCGCCGGATTATTATTCCTCGGTGAGTGGTGATCCGCTTTTCATGCCGATCGCCATTGCGATTGTCGTGCTGGCAACGGCCAATCTTGTGATCCTGCGCAACCTTGTGAATTTCCGGATTTGAGGGGGCACATGGCATGATGGAATTCAATTTAGCCTTTACCGGATCGCAACAGGTTATTTTCCCCCTTGCCATTGCCTTTGGCACGCTGTGCGCCTTTTTCGGCATATTCGGTGCCTTCTATTCCAATGATACCGCCGCCGTCCGGATGCGCCGCGCGGCGCGCGCCTATGGCGGAACGGCGCAGCGGCGCAAGCTGATGAAAACCCCCGAAAACGTTCCTGTCGGCCTGCTCAAGGCACTTGTGCCCGAAGATCAGGTGATGCGAACACAGATCCGGATCCAACTTGAAAAAGCTGGATTTACCGGACCGAATTCGGTGCGCAACTTTTACCTGTTCCGGCTGTTGCTGGCGATGTCGGTGCCGACACTTGCCGTTCTTCTGGTTTCGATCCGCGCCTTTGTCGGAGTTTCGTCAGAGATTGACGACTTTCTCAACGGGCTTAGCAATCTGCGGATTCTGCAAATTCTTGCTGTCTCGACCGCAGTTGGGTTTTACACGCCCACGATCTGGCTTAATCGCAAGATCAAACAGCGCCGTCGCGATATAGAGGAGGGCTTTCCCAACGCCATGGACCTTTTGCAGATTTCCTCAGAGGCCGGGCTTGGGTTTGATGCGGCCATGACCAAGGTCGGACAGGAAATCGCGCGTGTCTCGCCGGTGATCAGTGACGAGTTTCTTCAGGTTCAAACCGAGGTGCTTGCCGGACGTGAGCGCTCTCAAGCGCTGAGCCAGATGGCGATCCGGATGGATATACCCGAGGCGCATTCCTTTGTGAACGTGATCATTCAATCCATGCAATATGGCAGCTCGATCAGCGAAGCCCTCAAATCCTACGCGGTGGAAATGCGCGATACCCGCGAAATCAACGCCCAGGAAAAGGCCAACAAGCTTCCGGTGAAAATGTCGGCGGTGATGGCAAGCCTGATGTTGCCAACCCTGTTCATGATCACGCTCGGCCCCATCGTCATCCGCTATATCCGCGTTTTCGGCGACAAGAGCCCGTAAACGGAACAAATTGGCCAAGTATTCCAAGTCAAGGCGTTCAAACCCGAACGGTTTTGATATATCATCAACTTACAGACAGTTTACAAACGATTTGCAGGGATACCCTGATGAGTGAACCCGACCGTCGACGCATCGTATCCTCTCGTCACCTGGCCGAAGGCGAGGGCTGGGAAACGTCGGAATTCGAATATGGCCTGATCATCGCCTATAACGCCTTTAGCCGCTGGATGCAGAAATGCATGAACGCGGCCGGCATGCCAGAGCTGAGCTCGCTTGAGATTCTGGTGCTGCATAACGTCAATCACCGCGACCGTGAAAAGCGGCTGGCGGATATCGGTTTCATGCTCAATATCGAAGACAGCCACACGATCAACTATGCCCTGCGCAAATTGCTCAAGCTTGGGCTTGTGACCTCGGAAAAGCGCGGCAAGGAAGTGTTTTACCGCACCTCGGAGAGCGGCGCAAAGCTTTGCGATCTCTATCGCAAGGTGCGCAAGGAATGCTTTTTGAACGGCCTGCCCCGCACCGGGATTTCCGGAACCGAGCTTGCCGAGATCGCATCGACCCTGCGCACCATGTCGGGCCAATATGATCAGGCCAGCCGCGCCGCCTCTTCTCTTTAATTACCCATCGCGTTTGGTAGAACCGTTACGATTGACGGAAACACCGTGATCAAGAGCGCGCCCAGAAGCAGCAGGAAAAAGAACGGCATCGCCGCCGCCGCAACCCGCAGGATATTGATGCCCGTGAGCCCCTGAATGACAAACAGGTTAAACCCCACCGGCGGGGTTATCTGGCTCATCTCGACGACCAGCACAAGGTAGATGCCAAACCAGAGCGGGTCTATTCCGGCGGCCTCGACCATCGGCAGGATGATCGAGGTGGTCAGCACGACAACCGAAATCCCGTCGAGAAAACAGCCCAGAATGACAAAGAACACCGTCAGCGCCGCAAGCAGCGCATAGGGCGACAGGTCAAACCCGCCGATCCATGCCGCAAGATTGCGCGGGATGCCGGTGAACCCCATCGAGATCGACAAGAACGCCGCCCCCATCAGGATAAAGGCGATCATGCAAGAGGTCTTGGTCGCCGACAAAAGCGCATCCATGAAATCCGTCATGCCAAACCCCCCGGTCGACATCGCCAGCACGATCGACAACACAACCCCAAGCGCCGCCGCATCCGTCGGCGACGCAACCCCGGAATAGATCGAGCCGATAACGCCGCTGATCAGCAACAAAACCGGGATAAGCCGACGCGACGCGCGCAGCTTTTCACCGAAGGAATAGGTGCCATCAAGCGCCGGAATGCTCGCGGGCCTGAGGATCGCCATAAGCGCAACATAGCCGATGAAAAGCCCGACAAGCATCAAACCCGGCAAAACCCCGGCCACGAAAAGCCGCGCGATGGATTGCTCTGTCGCCACGCCATAAACGATCAGGATGATCGACGGCGGGATCAACAGGCCAAGCGTCGCAGAGCCGGCCAACGTGCCAAGGATAAGCTTTTCGGGATAGCCCCGCTCGGTCAGTTCCGGCACCGACATCCGCCCGATGGTGGCGGCGGTGGCGGCGGACGAGCCCGAGACCGCCGCGAAAATCGCACAGCCAAGGATATTGACGTGCAACAACCGCCCCGGCATGCGCCCAAGCCAGGGGGCAAGGCCGGTAAACATATCCTGACTCAGCCGGGATCGTAACAATATCTCGCCCATCAGAATGAAAAGTGGCAGGGCCGCCAGTGGCCAGCTATGGCTATGCCCCCAGAGGGTGGTCGCCAAAACCTGACCAGCGGGCGGATTGGCGAAGAACACCAGCGCGACAAAGGCCATCAAAGTGAGTGACAGAGCCACCCACATGCCCATCGCCAACAACACCAGAAGGACCGAGAGCAGGACCGTGAAAACCATCGGGTCAGACATGGGTTATTCCGATCCTTTATCGATCAGCACCGGCGCACGCGCGATCAGGGCTTCGATCAATGTGTCGATAAGCGCGATGGTCAAAAGGCCAAGCCCCGCAACCATCGCCGTCTGTGGTATCCAGAGTGGAATGGCGATGATGCCAGTGGACATATCGCCATATTCGATGCTTTCGGCCATCAACGCCCCGGCGTACCAGGTGGCATAGCCGGTGATCGCGACGCCAAGCGTCAGAACGATCAACTCGAACAGCCATTTTGGCCCGTCGGGTAGCTTTTGAACGAAGAGATTGACGCGGATATGGCTTCCGCTGCGCAGGGTATAGGCGAGCGCCATGAACGACGCGGTCGAAAGCATGTAACCGGCAAAATCCGCATAGGAGGGGATGGTAAAGGACAGACCCGGCCCGCCAAGGCGCGCCAGAATGTTCAAAACAACCTGCGCCGAAACCACAATACAGATGCCAAGAATGGAAATCGCGGCGATCCCACCCGCAATTTGATAGAGTCGATCAAGGAGTTGCCGCATAACCGTGGCTCCTGCTGGTATTGATCCGGGGATAAGGTTGGCGGCACAGCACCGCGTTCCGGCCATGCTGTGCCTGTCGATCTTATTTCTGGTAAGCGTCCAGAATGGCCATCGCGCTATCGCTCGCGTTTGCCTTCCAGTTTTCAAGCATGGTCGCCCCAATCGCCTGAAGCCCGGTGGTCAGCGCGTCGGACGGCGGCACGATTGTCACGCCATTATCCGCCATAACCTTGGTTTTCTCGGCCGCTTCGGCGCGTGACATATCCCAGCCGCGTGTTTCGGCCGCTGCGGCGGCATCCATGACCGCCGATTGCGCCTCGGGTGACAGCTTGTCAAAGACGCGCTTGTTCACGACGACGATGTTCTTGGGAAGCCAGGCGTCGATCGGGGAATAATGTGTCAGGAAATCCCAGGCCTTGGAATTGGCGCCGGTCGAGGGTGAGGTGATCATCGCCTGAACCTGACCTGTGGCAAAGGCCTGCGGAATGTCCGAGGCCTCAACCTGCACCGGGGCGGCTTTGGCGGCGGCGGCGAATTCTTCGAGCGTGGCGTTATAAGCGCGGAACCGCAGACCGGCCAGATCGTCGACGCTCTTGATCTCGCCATTGGTATAAAGCCCCTGCGCGGGCCACGGCACCGAGAACAGCGGCATCAGGCCTTCGGCGGCCATCAACTCGGCAATGACGGGCTTTTGTGCGGCCCAGAGTTTGGCAGCGTCGTCGTAATTGGTGGCCAGAAACGGCTGACTATCGAGACCATAGGCAAGGTCTTCGTTTGACAGGCGCGACAGGAAAAACTCGCCAATCGGAACCTGACGCGAGCGAACCGCATTCTTGATCTCGGGGTGCGGAAACAGCGACCCGGCGGAATGCACCGTGATCGTCAGATCGCCATTTGTGGCGGCCTCTACATCCTTGGCAAACTGTTGGATATTTACGGTGTGGAATGTGCTGTCACCATAAGGCGTCGGCATGTCCCAGCTTTCGGCGAGGGCCGGTGCGGTCATGGCGATGGTTGCGGCAAAAAATGCAGCGTGAACTACCTTCATTAGTCTTATCTCCCGTTGGTTCGCATCTTAACGATGCCTTTTTGGATGTATTACGTTGACAATTTATCATCGTTTTGCGATTATAGCAAGTGATATCATCAAGGTGAATAACCGTGACTCTCCCAAACAATGACCCAGAAAGCTATCCCAGAATGCAAACCGTCGGTATCGACGGATTGCTGATCACCTTTGCTGGCCGCCTATCCGACGGCGCCAATCGCGCGGCATTGGCGTTTCGGGCCATGATAGAGACTGCCAAGATCGAGGGAATCACTGAAACCACGACATCGCTCGCCTCAACCTTCGTGCTTTTCGACCCAGTGAAATCAGACCTCGAACATATCCGCGCAACGCTTTTAACCCTGCTTGAAGGCACGGATTGGACCGATGTGCCGCTGCCGCAGGGGCGGCGCCTCTGGCATGTGCCCGCCGCCTTTGGGGGCACACGTGGGCCGCAACTTGACGAGGCCTCGAAATTGGCTGGGATCGACCGCGATCAGGCGATCGAGGAGATGACAAACACCCGCGTTCGGGTTCTGACCATCGGCTTTGCGCCGGGTCAGCCCTATCTTGGCACACTGGCCCCGCATTGGAATATTCCGCGACAATCCGGCCTGACCAAACAGGTGCCGAATGGTGCCATCGCCGTGGCGATCCGACAGCTGGTCCTGTTCACCGCCGCTACGCCGACCGGCTGGCGGATGATCGGGCAAACCGCCTTTCGCGGTTTTCGCCCGGATCAGGAAGCGCCTTTTACCTTGGGCGTCGGTGACGAAATCCTGTTTGCGCAAATTTCCGAGGAAGAGCTTGATCACGTTGAGAACACCGACCAGACCGGGCTTGGCAACGCGACATTCGAGGTGATCACATGAGTGCCACCCTGATCGTGCGCCGCGCAAGCCCGGCCATGACGGTTCAGGATCTGGGCCGCAGCGGACAGCTTGTTTATGGGCTGGCGGCGGGGGGTGCTGCGGACCGGGTGGCGCTGGCCGAAGGCGCGGCATTGCTTGGCCAGCCGCTTGGGTTTGCGGCGATCGAGATGGCCGGCATGGGCGGCGAGTTCGAGGCGACCCACGATATCCGCATCGCGCTAACCGGCGCACCAATGAAGGCCGATCTTGATGGTGCGGCCCTGATCTGGAACGCCAGCCACCTCATGAGAGCCGGGCAACGCCTTACCATCGGCGCGGCCAGTGCGGGCAATTACGGCTATCTGCATCTGGGTGGCGGGCTCGACACCACGCCATTTCTCGGAAGCCGCGCCGCGCATCTGACTGGCGGGATAGGCGAACGCATTCAAAGCGGTGATCACCTGCCGGTTGGCGAGGATCGGCAGCTTGGCAACACCGGCAACGTTCTACCCCCGCAAGACCGCTTTTCAGGCGGAACAGTCACTGTTTTGCCAAGCGTTCACACCGCTCATTTCCCTGATGCCGTGCGCGCGCGGTTCGAGGCAACAGAGTTTCAGCGCACCCCGCGTGGCAACCGTCAAGGCGCAGAGCTTGCCTTTGACGGCATGCCGTTTTCCACAGGGGAACAGCTGACGATTCTGTCGGAATGCATGACCGTCGGCGATATTCAAATGACCGGCGATGGCCAGCCTTTCGTCTTGCTGCCCGAATGCCAGACGGTTGGCGGCTATCCCCGCATCGGTACGGTCACGCCCGGCGACCTTCCCAAGGTGGCGCAGGCAACGCCCGGCACGCCCTTGCGGTTCACCTTCGTGACCCATGAACAGGCCGTCGCGGCGTATCGCCCCCTTGAAACCCTGCGCGCCGACATGGCACGCTTGATCAAACCCCTGATCCGCGACCCGCACCGCATGCATGATCTGCTGAGTTATCAGCTGATCAGCGGGGCGATCACCGGATGGGATGACATATAGGACAGACAACAATGGCACGAACCGTCGATCTTAACGCCGATATGGGCGAATCTTTTGGCGACTGGACCATGGGCAACGACGCGGCGCTTTTGGATGTGGTCACCTCGGCCAACATCGCCTGTGGCTTTCATGCCGGTGATCCCGATGTCATGGCCCGCACCATGCGGCTGGCGCATGAAAAGGGCGTCGGCATCGGCGCGCATCCGGGATTTGCAGATTTGCAGGGGTTTGGCCGTCGGCGCATGACCCTGTCAAAGGACAGCCTGCGCAACATGATCCAGTATCAGCTTGGCGCGTCGCTTGCGATGGCCCGCGCCGCCGGATCGCAGGTGAGGCATTTCAAACTGCACGGCGCGCTGTCGAACATGGCAAGCGAAGATGCCGCCCTTGCCCGCACCTGTTATCGCGCCGCATTGGATATTGCACCCGACATCACGATCCTGGTTCTGGCCGCCACCCCGATGCAAC
>JAVVFB010000129.1:0-9433 GCA_032251095.1 Roseovarius sp.
CCCGGCCCGGTTCGGCACGATGAACAACGCCGATCCGCCCGGCCCAAGCACCCGCCAGCATTCTTCCAGCACCGCGCCCGATTGTTCCGATGTCTCAAGCCCATGCACCACCAAGAGCTTGTCCACATGCCCGGTTTCAATCGGCCACAGGGTTTCTTCGCACAGAACCGAGATATTCGGCATGCCCTGCGGCCAGCCAATCACCCCCTGCGGCGCGGGCATCAACCCGACCACCCGGCGCGCATCGGCAAGATAGGGGCGCAGAAACGGCGCCGCAAAGCCATAGCCCACCACCGTCTGGCCCTTGGCCTCGGGCCAGAATTCGGCCACTTCGGCGCGCACAGCCTTTTGAACCGCGCGCCCGAGGGTGCTGCGATAATAAAAATTTCGTAGGTCCTGCACGTCCAGATGCATTGCAGCCCCGGCAAAGATCGGTCACTCTCAAATCTAACAGTAACCGGCATTCGGGAAAAGACCATGACTTTGCAGCTCCTGACCATTCCCTGCCTCTCGGACAATTATGCCTTTCTTGCGCATGATCCGGTCACGGGTGACACCATGGCCGTCGATGTGCCCGAAGCCGCGCCGATCCTTGGCGCGCTTGCCGACACGGGCTGGGTGCTGAGCCATATTCTCTTGACCCATCATCATGCCGACCACACCCAAGGCCTTGGCGCGCTTTTGGCGCGTGCCCCGGCACAGGTGATCGGCGCCGCCGCCGACGCGCATCGCCTACCACCGCTTGATCTTGCCGTGAACGAGGGCGACAAGATCACCATCGGCGATGAGATCGGTCATGTGATGGATGTCTCGGGCCATACCGTCGGCCATATCGCGGTGCATTTCCCCGCAAGCGCCGCGGTGTTCACCGCCGATAGCCTCATGGCGCTTGGCTGTGGCCGGGTATTCGAGGGCACGATGGCGCAAATGTATGCAAGCCTGTGCAAGCTGGCCGCGCTACCGCCTGAAACCACCATCTGCTCGGGGCATGAATATACCCAAGCCAACGCAAAATTCGCCCTAAGCGTTGATCCCGACAATTCGGCACTTATATCTAGAGCCAAGGCAATAGACGCCGCGCGTGCGGCGGGTCAGCCAACCGTTCCCTCAACCCTGGCCGAAGAACTGGCCACCAACCCCTTTTTGCGCGCCGCCGATCCGGGCGTTCAGGCCAATCTTGGCATGACCGGGCAAGACCCCGCCCTTGTCTTTGCCGAGATCAGAACCCGAAAAGACCGCTTTTGAACGGTATCGTGATCAAAAAACCAGCCGGTATAACGAAAAGTGAGCCGGTTTGATAAAAAAAGCCTTGAAGGATGGCCACTATCGACCAAACTTTAAGACTATGAGGCCAAGGTTAGGGGCATAACGCCCCAACCCAGATCAGAAGGAGCACTTGTCGTGCCTTCATTCTCAACCACGCTGGAACAGGCAATTCACGCCGCCTTGGCACTGGCCAATGCGCGCCAACATGAATTCGCCACATTGGAACACCTGTTGCTCGCCCTTGTCGACGAGCCTGACGCGTCGCGCGTCATGAAGGCCTGTAGCGTCGACACCGAAGAATTGCGCACCACTCTGGTGGAATTCATTGACGACGACCTTGCCAATCTGGTGACCGATATCGACGGATCAGAGGCGGTGCCGACCGCCGCCTTCCAGCGCGTGATCCAACGCGCCGCGATCCATGTGCAATCCTCGGGCCGAACCGAGGTGACCGGGGCCAATGTTCTGGTCGCGATCTTCGCCGAGCGTGAATCCAACGCCGCCTATTTCCTTCAGGAACAGGATATGACGCGCTATGATGCGGTGAATTTCATCGCCCACGGCGTTGCCAAGGATCCGGCATACGGCGAATCCCGCCCGCTGAGCGGGGCCACCAACCTTGATGACGAGGGCGCCAAGACCCATGGCGAATCCGACGCGGTCGAAGCCGGTGAATCCGCACTTGCAAAATACTGTATCGATCTCAATGAAAAAGCGCGCCGTGGCGATATCGACCCGCTGATCGGGCGCGATTCAGAGGTTGAGCGCTGTATTCAGGTGCTGTGCCGCCGTCGCAAGAACAACCCCCTTCTGGTGGGCGACCCCGGTGTTGGCAAAACCGCCATCGCCGAAGGCCTCGCGCACAAGATCATCATGGGCGAAACCCCCGAAGTGTTGTCCAAGACCACGATTTTTTCGCTCGACATGGGCGCGCTTCTGGCCGGAACCCGCTATCGCGGCGATTTTGAAGAGCGGCTCAAGGCGGTGGTGACCGAGTTGGAAAAACATCCCGATGCGGTTCTGTTCATCGACGAAATCCACACCGTGATCGGTGCCGGCGCCACATCGGGCGGCGCGATGGATGCCTCGAACCTGCTCAAGCCGGCCTTGCAGGGCGGCAAGCTTCGCTGCATGGGGTCAACCACCTTCAAGGAATTCCGCCAGCATTTCGAAAAAGACCGCGCCCTTGCGCGTCGCTTCCAGAAAATCGACGTGGCAGAGCCCACAGTCGAGGATGCGATCAAAATTCTCAAAGGCCTCAAGCCCTATTTCGAGGATCACCACAGCGTCAAATACACCAATGACGCAATCCGCTCTGCGGTGGATCTCTCGGCGCGCTATATCAATGACCGCAAATTGCCCGACAAGGCGATTGACGTCATCGACGAAGCCGGCGCCGCGCAGCATCTTGTGGCCGCCTCGAAACGGCGCAAGAGCATCGGCGTCAAAGAGATCGAGGACGTGGTCGCGAAAATCGCCCGTATCCCGCCCAAGAACGTCAGCAAGAACGACGCAGAGGTTCTTAAGGATCTCGAATCCGGGCTCAAGCGGGTGGTGTTTGGTCAGGACACCGCGATCGAGGCGCTGTCTTCGGCGATCAAACTGTCGCGTGCGGGTCTGCGCGAGCCGGAAAAACCGATTGGCAACTATCTCTTTGCCGGCCCCACTGGCGTCGGCAAGACCGAGGTCGCCAAACAGCTGGCAGATTCCCTTGGCGTCGAGTTGTTGCGGTTCGATATGTCCGAATACATGGAAAAACACGCCGTTTCGCGTCTGATTGGCGCGCCTCCGGGCTATGTCGGGTTTGATCAGGGCGGGCTTTTGACCGATGGCGTCGATCAGCACCCCCATTGCGTGCTGCTCCTCGACGAGATCGAAAAGGCGCACCCCGACGTGTTCAACATCCTGCTTCAGGTGATGGATCACGGCACACTGACCGATCACAACGGCCGCACCGTCGATTTCCGCAATGTGGTTTTGATCATGACCTCGAACGCGGGGGCCTCGGAGCTGGCGAAATCCGCCGTCGGCTTTGGCCGTGATCGCCGCGAGGGCGAAGACACCGCCGCCATCGAGCGCACCTTTACGCCGGAATTCCGCAACCGTCTTGATGCGGTGATTTCCTTTGGCACCCTGCCCAAGGAGGTGATCCTGAAAGTGGTCGAAAAATTCGTGCTTCAGCTCGAGGCCCAGCTTATGGATCGCGATGTGACCATCGAGTTGACTGAGCCGGCCGCAATCTGGCTGGCGGATCGCGGATATGATGACAAGATGGGTGCGCGCCCGCTTGGCCGTGTCATTCAGGAGCATATCAAAAAACCGCTGGCCGAAGAGTTGTTGTTCGGCAAGCTTGCCAAGGGCGGCGTGGTCAAGGTTGGCGTCAAGGATGGCAAGATCGCCCTCGAGATCGAAGGCCCTGTCGCACGGCGCCTGTCGGGCAAGAAAAAGCCGCCGCTGCTGACCGCAGACTAATGGCGCGGGCGGCCCTGACCCTGGGCAGTTTGATAACGGCGGCGGCCCATTTGGCCGCCGCTGATACGCCAAGCCTGAGCCTTCCGATTGACTGTGTGCCCGGCAAGACCTGCTATATCGAAGACTATGTGGATGCCGATCCCGGACCGGGACAGCGCGATTTCATGTGCGGCCTGAAAAGCCGCAATGACCACCGCGGCACCGATATAATGTTGCTGTCCTTCGAGGCGATGGAAAAGGGTGTCAATGTGCTGGCTGCCGCACCCGGCGTCGTGGCGGCCACCCGCGACGGCGTCGCAGATCAGGCCGTCACACCCGAAACCCGTGCCGGGATCGAGGGCCGCGAATGTGGCAATGCCGTGCGCGTCGATCATGGCGATGGTTGGCAAACCCTTTATTGCCATATGGAACGCGGCTCGGTTCAGGTGCGCCAGGGCGATCCGGTCGCGCGCGGCGCGGTTCTGGGCAAAGTCGGGTTAAGCGGCATGACCAATGTGCCCCATGTCCATATCGGCGTGTTGAAGGATGGCAAGGTTGTCGATCCGTTCAACCCCGAAGATCGCAACACCTGTGGCGCGGCGGAGGGCACCGGCCTTTGGCAAAGCGCGCTCGCCTACGATCGGGCCGGGCTGTTCACGGCCGGGTTTTCCACGGCGGTGCCGGGCTTTGATGCCGTGAAATCCGGCGCTGCGCGCGCGGCCAAGGCGACGCCCGACCAACCGCTGGTGCTTTATGGGCACGCGTTTTACGCAGAGCCCGGCGATCACCTGTCTTTTACCGCCCAAGGACCAAAGGGCGAAGTCTTTCGCCATGACATTACCCTTGATGATCCCAAGGCCCAGTTGTTCCGCGCGTTCGGACGCAAAGCCCCAAGCGGCGGCTGGCCAACGGGGGACTATCGCGGCTATGTCCGCCTGCAACGCGGCCAAGAGGTGTTGGCGCTGCGCCACGCGGATATCACCGTCGCGCCCTGAAACCCCGCCCGCTTATTTCCCGGTCAGCTTGAGTTCGATCCGCCTGTTCTGTGCGCGGGCCTCTGGGGTATCGCCGGGGTTGACCGGCTGATATTGCCCAAACCCATTGGCCGAGAGCCTATCCGCCGGAAAATCAAGCGCATCGACCAGATAGCGCACCACTGAAAGCGCGCGCGCCTGGCTTAGCTCCCAGTTATCCGCAAAGGCCGCGCCCCCGATCAGCGGCACGTTATCGGTATGCCCATCGACCTGAAGCACCCAATCGATGCCCTCGGGGATGTCATTGGTCACATTGCGCAGGATGCCCGCCACCTTGGCAATCTCATTCGTTCCCGCCGCCGAAAGCCGCGCCTCGCCCGGCGCGAACAGGACCTCGGAGGAGAACACGAACCGGTCCCCGACGATCCGCACGCCCTCTTGCTGGCCCAAAAGATCGCGCAGCCGCCCGAAAAACTCAGAGCGGTATTTTTCAAGGTTCTCATTCTCGGCCTCGGCAAGGCGAAGTTTTTCCTCTTCCAACAGGCGACGACGGCGCTCTTCCGCCGCGACGCGGGCCAATGCGGTATTCAACTCATTGCCAAGCGATTGCAGCTGCACCTCGCTTGCGGCCTCGCGCAGCTTGGCATCATCCAAAAGCGCCTGAATCCCCGAAAGCTGCTGGCGCAGGGCGGCAACCTGTTGATTGAGCAAGGCCTGTTGCTTTTGCGCTTCGCTGGCCAGTTCTTGCTGATCCGCCAGACGGCGGCGCGCCTCGGCCAGAAGGGTGGCGCGTTCTTCGGCGGTGCTCATCTGCGCCTCGGCCTGATTTTGCGCCGCGAGCTTGGCCGCGAGCGCCGCTGTCAACTGTCGGCGCACCGCGTCGGCATCCAGTGCCTTGCCTTTGGCCGCCTCGGCCTCGGCCAGCGTCCGGGCCAGCTTGCTCTGCAAATCGGCAATCTCGGCCTCCTTGGCCGCAAGCGCCGTGTCGCGGCCCTCAAGACGCGTGGCAACCTCGTCCTGCGCCAAAAGCGCAGCAACCAGCTGATTGTCGAGGTCCTCGCGCGCGTCTTCTGCGGCGGCCAACAGGGTCAGCGTTTCCTCGGCCCGCTTGCGTTGCTCCTCAAGCGCCAGCGTCATCGAGGTGAGTTCGGCCTGAGCCCCGGTCAGCCGTGCGCGCAAGGCCTCTGCGGCGGCAGCCTCGGCAAGGCGGGCCTGCTCTTGCTCATTCAACTTGGCCTCTAGCCTAGCAACCTCTGCGCCACGCGCCGCCTCGGTTTCGGCGTTCCGGCGGCGCAAATCCTCGGCGAGGGCCTCAAGCGCCTCGCGGCGCGCGGCGGCAAGGCGCGCGGCCTCGGCCTGAGCATCCACTTCGCTGCGCAAGCCCGCCAGCGCCAATTGCAAGGTCTCTTGTTCGGACAAAAGCGTGTCACGCACGCCTTCAAGATCGGCGATCCGGCCCTGCGCGGTGTCGCGCTCTGACAAAAGGCCCGCCACTTGTTCCTCAAAGCTGGCGATCCGGGTCTGGGCCTCGCCAAGCGCGGCACTCTGCGCCGCGGTCTGCGCGCGCAACCTGTCAATCAGCGACGCCTGCTCTTCCCCGCGCGTCCGCGCCGCGCCCAATGTCGCCGTCAACGTACCAACGCGGTCCTGCAAATCGGCGCTGCGGTCGCGCTCAAGCCCAAGCGCACGCGACAGCGCCGCAACCTCGGCGCCAAGCGCATCAAGCTTGGTGGCCTGGCCGCTGATCTCTTCGCGCAGCACGAATTGCACCACCATGAAAATGGTCAGCACGAACATCAGGACAAGCAAAAGCCCGGTCATCGCATCGACAAATCCCGGCCAGATCGAGCCCTGAAACCGTGCACCGGTGCGCCGCGACAGGCCCATGCTCAGCTCTCCCCGGTCTTGCCCGGATCGGCAACGCTGCCAAAGGATCGCGTGCGCCGCTCGGGCGCCGGGCGCCCCTGGTTGAGCACCCGCGTCAGCGCCGACAGATCGCTGCGCAACTCGGTCATGGTTTCCTGACGCCCGGCACTGATCTCTTCAAGGATGCGCAACATCTGCACGTCGATCGAGCGCAGCCGCATGCGGCTTTCGGCATCAAGCCCCTCGTGGCCACCGCTTTCGCGGTTTTCAAGCGTCTGAACAAGGCGCTCCTGCCCTTCGGCCAAGCGCAAAAGCGCGCTTTGCACCGGGTTGCTGTCGCTCATCCGATGGGTCAGGCGCTCGATCGAATCCGCCAGCACCCCCAGCTTTTGATCAACCATCGCGCGGCTGACATCCGACTGGCTTATGACCGATTGCAAGCGATCCATCTGATCCGCCATATGGTCAAGCACATGGGTCATCGCATCGGTTTCGCCACCGCCACCCTCGCCATCCCCGCTGGCAAAGCCGACCCGCGTGATCGTCGACATCCATTCCTCAAGCTCGCGGTAAAACCGGTTTTGCCCATGCCCTGCGAAGAGCTCCAACAGCCCCACGACAAGCGATCCCGCCAGCCCCAGAAGCGACGAGGAAAACGCCACCCCCATGCCGCCCAACTGGGCCTCAAGCCCGGTCATCAACCGATTGAACACCTCAACCCCGCCCTCGCCATTCTGCGGCGCGAGGCTTCGGATGGTATCGACCACCGCCGGAACGGTCGTGGCAAGGCCATAGAAGGTTCCCAAAAGGCCAAGGAAGATCAACATGTTGACGATATAGCGCGTGATTTCCCGCACCTCGTCGATGCGTTGCGCAACCGAGTCAAGGATAGAGCGCGCCGAGGTCGAGGCGATCTGCATCCGCTTGCCGCGCGCGCGCAGCATCGTCGCCAGCGGCGCCAGCAATTGCGGTGCCTTGGTCAGCTCATGCCCCGGGGTCTGGGCAACAAACCCCTCGATCCAGCGCGCCGAGCCGATCAGCTGAAACACCTGCCAGAAGCAGGCCACAACGCCGATGAAAAACACCAAAAGGATGAACCCGTTCAACCAGGGATTTGCCTGAAACACAGGCAAAACCCGCGGCAGGGCGACAAAGGCGCCAAACCCGGTGAGCGCCAGAACGATCAGCATAAGCACGATCTGGCGAACGGGATGTGAAAACTGTGGCTCGACCTCGCGGTCCGGCTGGTCCATCTGGACGCTCCCGACGCTTGTATTATTGGGCTAACCCTACGCGTTCAGACCTGACAAGCCAAGGATTTATCCAGCGATATGGCGCACCCGCCGCACCAGCCAATCAAGATCACGATCCATGATGCCAAGCTGCTCCAGATGTTCGGCCGTATTGTAAAGATATTCGGTGTTCGGCCCGCGCCCGCCAACCGCGCGGGCGATGATGTCGGCCTGCTCCTCAAGGTCCAGACCACCGCAATATTGCACGTGATCGGCGTCGATCACATAGGTCACCGCCTCAACGCGGCGCCCATCCGCAAGCTCGACCTCAAGCATCTTTTCAAGATAGGCCGACGAGATCAATTCACGTTCGCGCAGGTATTCAAGCACCTCATCGGCCTTGTCCGGCGCCACCGACAGGGCGACCCCGTGACAGACCGCATTCGGCGCCTCATCCAGCGCCAGGACGAGGCCGGGGGTTTCATCGGTACCACGGTGGTGGATGCTGCGCATGCAAAAGCTCCGGTGATAGCCGGGCAGACTTGCAATCACCCGGTCCTGCGCCTCGAAACCGGGGTTCCAAACCAGCGACCCATAGCCAAACACCCACATTGTCATTTTGCTGTTCCTCGTGCTTTTGCCCCTATAAACACCATCCCAAAAGGGCATGAAAGGGGCGCTTGCGCATGAGAGCATTGCTGACGTTGATCGTGATCGCCACATTGGGGTGGTCCGGATACTGGCTTGTCGGCCAGCAGGGCTTGCAGCAGGCGTTCGGCCAATGGTTTGACGCCCGCCGCGCCGAGGGCTGGGTGGCCGAAACCTCCGATCTGTCGGTACAGGGCTTTCCCAACCGCTTTGACACAAGCTTTAGCGATCTCGCCTTGGCCGATCCCGAAACCGGCCTGGCCTGGGAAGCGACGTTTTTCCAGATCCTGACACTAAGCTATCGCCCCAATCACGTCATCGCCGTCTGGCCCGACGATCAGCTGATCGCGACACCTCAGGAAAAATTCCGCGTTCAAAGCACCGATATGCGCGCAAGCCTCGTGCTTGCCCCAAATACCGCGCTTGCCCCCGAACGCGCCACCCTGACAAGCGAATTCCTGCGCGTCGCCCCGGTCGCGCGACCGGATGAAACAACCGCGCTCACCGCGCTCACCCTCGCCGCCGAACGCACCGGCGGGGCGACCTATCGGCTTGGCCTTGCGGCCGAGGGCCTGAGCCCCTCCCCCCCATGGCGCGCCCGGCTTGATCCGAAAAACACCCTGCCGACACAGCTTGCCGGGGTGCGCGCCGATCTGACAGTGAGCTTCGACAAGCCCTGGGATCGCAGCGCCATCGAGGACGCGCGCCCTCAACCAACCCATGTCAAACTCGACCTCGCCAATGCCACTTGGGGCCAGCTTCAGCTTCAGGCGGCGGGCGAGGTCTCGGTCGATGCCACCGGCCAGCCGACCGGCGAGATCACCATCAAGGCCCGCAACTGGCGCGATATACTCAAGCTGGCCGTCGCGTCGGGCACCCTGCCGGAATCGATGGCAAACACACTTGAATCCGGCCTGTCGATGCTGGCGCAAATGGCCGGCAATCCGCAAACGCTCGACATCCCGCTGACCCTGCGCAACGGTCGCGTGATGCTCG
>JAVVFB010000012.1:0-27756 GCA_032251095.1 Roseovarius sp.
GGCCCTCATCCGGTTGCGCGCGGTGCGCCCTTGCGCGGTCGAGACCGAGGCCCAGATGATATGGGCACGGACAGTTTAGAGCTTCTCGAACATGCGACATGCTCTAGGCCGGGAGCGAGCGTGGGTTTCACCCACCCTACGGGACGGGGCCGATGGGGGCCTACATTGCCACGCGCAAGGCGCCAAAGCCGCGCATTTTGCCGGTCTGTGCAGGTGTATCACCAAGGTCGACGTGGCTGAGGGTGCTGTAATGCCCCGACCCCTCAAGCAGGCGCATGCGGACCTTGCCGGGCAGGCGGGCCGCGAGGGCCTGGGCCATGGCAAGCGGCACCCACCGGTCGGCGGTGCCCTGCCAGATATCCACAGGACAGGTGATTGCGTCCAGGACCGGCGACCAGTCGCGCACATAGGCGGCCACCATCCGGGCATAGCCTTTGGGGTTTTGCGCAAAGCCATGGCACAGGCCTTTGCGGATCACCTCGGCGGCGTCCGGGTTTTCCAACAGGGCATGTTCCGCCCCGCCGGCAGTGGCAAACAGCCGACGCATCAGGAAATCAGGCGCGGCGCGGGTCAAGACCCCCTGCCCATAGGTCAGCGCCGTAAACAAGTGGGGGTGGCGGGCGGCGAGCCGGAACACCGGTTGCCCGGCCATCTGCGGCAGGAAATCCCCCAGTTGCAGCGGTGCCGCAGGCGAGACCAGCGTCAGACGGTTGATGCGTTCGGGGCGCGCGGCGGCGATATGGGCGGCCACCATTGCGCCAATCGAAAACCCGACAAGGTGAATGCCGCCATCGGGCAGCTTCTCTGTCAGGCTATCAAATTGCGCCGTTGTGGCCTTGATGGGGTCGTCGCCGGTTGCGCCCGCCGCGAAGAGATCAGGGGCGATCACCCGTGGCAGGCCAAAGCGACCTGCAAAACCAAGATCCGCGTCCAGGGGGCTTCCGGGGGCACCGTGACAAAAATAAAGAGCCTGTTTCATAGCCTTAGCCAGTCGTTATTTTAAAAATCTATTAAAAATGTAATGGTCGAAGAATAATCACCAGGATTGGCAAAAGCAACGCGTAACGCAGGCGGCCGATTCAACGTTTGCGAGTGGGTGGGAAAAGGTGAGAGGCTGGACAACGACCCAAGCGGGGCTCGTTACGGCTGCTTCCTTCCGGACCTGACCGGGTTGGCGAGGTGCCTGCCCGCGCCAACCTCTCACCCGGTTACATAAGGATCAGATCGGGGATTCGCAAGAGAGCGCGTGATCCGCCGACTGGCTTTGTTTCGGGCCAAGCCATAGACCAAGCCGTGCAAAGCCATGCCGGGTATCGCCAAGATCCTGTGCGTCAAGGGTTGCAAGCTCGCTTTTATGCGCCCGCACACCCGGACCGGTGTCAAACAGGACCCGCGTGTCGGGCATGTCGGCAAACCGCCAGACCGGGCGTGGCTTGGGTGTGGCCCTGGGCTGTGCGGCGATATAATCGGCCAGAACGTCGCGCACCGGGCGCAAGCAGGTGTGGATCAGGCCGGTTTCGGCCAGATTGCGGAACGGACCACCGCCATAGGCGCGATAGCTGTTGGTGGCGACGACAAACTGCGCGTCGTCAGGGATCGGCACGCCCTCGTGTCGAAGGTCAGATATGCGGTGGGCCGTGGGGGCGACAAGCGTGCCGGAAAGATCATAGCGCGCGGGCTGTGACAGGTCGATGGCATAGCTCAGCCCGTCGATCACGTCAAAGTCGTGACCCGGCACGGTCGCGTCCAAAAGTATCTGATCGGTTGTGCCCGGTGTGATCTGGCGAAAGCAGATCACGGCACGTTCAAGCCAGTCGCGCAAGTCTGCACCGGTGACAAGCACCCCGCAAAGGGTGTTGGGAAAGGGATAGAGATCGGTAATGTTGCGCAGCCGAAGCGGGCCGGCCGCCATATCGGTGTAATAGGCCGGGCCGCCGCGCCCGCCGGTCTTGAACGGCGCCGTGGCCGAGAGAACCGGCAGGCCCTCATAGGCGGTGCCCTGAAGGGCCCGTGTAAGGCCGCTGCGCTGTGCCGCGTTGACAAGTTCGGTGGCGGGATCGTTGCGCACAAGCGCAAGATAGCTGTGAAGCGGTGTGGATGTTCGGCCAATCTCGCGCTCTGTGAGCGTGAGCGTATGGGCATGCGCCGCCTCAAGCACGCGGCAGAACGCCGGATCTGCCGGAATGTCGGCGGCGGCGCGCACTTCGCCCTGGTGGCTTGTGACCTTCCAATTGCCGTCGGCACCCTGCGCCAGTGTCAGGTCAAGCACCCCAAGATGCGAGCCGCGAAAGCCGGGTTTGATGAACGGGATGCCGTTCAAACGGTCGCGATGGCCCGGATCGCCGGGGCCTTTGGAGGGATCGGGATAGATCCGGTGGCTGTGCCCGCCGATCAGCGCGTCGATCCCCGGAACGCGCGCAATGGCCTGGGCGGCGTTTTCCATCATCGGGCGATCAGGGCCTTCGCCGATCCCGGTATGGGCCAGGGCGATGATCAGATCGGCCCCGGCGGCGCGGATCACCGGCACCCAGGCGCGGGCGGCCTCGACCATGTCGCGACAGGTCAGGCGGCCGCTCAGATGGGCGTGATCCCATGTCATGATCTGCGGCGGCACAAGCCCCAGAACGCCGATCCGCAACCGCCTGGTCTGGCCCGCGCTGTCACACAGATCGCGGGTCAGCATGTGCCAGGGCGCTCTGAGGGTTGCATCGGCGTCAGGTGTGGCGCCTTCACGCAGCACGGCATTGGCGCAGACAACCGGAAAAGTCGCGGCCGACAGGCAGTCATGCAGCCAGTCCAGCCCGAAGTTGAACTCGTGATTGCCAAGCGATGCGGCGTCATAGTCAAGCGTGTTCATCGCCTCGATCACCGGGTGCTCGCCGTGCCAGCCCTGTCCGGGTTGCGGAGTAAGGTCGCTCATGGGCGTGCCTTGCAGGAAATCACCGTTATCCAGCAGGATAGAGGCCCCCCCGGCCACCTCGGAGCGCGCCTTGGCGATCAGCGTCGCCAGCCGCGCAAGCCCATACCGAAGCCCCGGCGTGTTGGTGAAATAATCAAAGGGCAGAATATAGCCATGCACATCCGTTGTCGCCAAAACGCGCAGGAACACGGTGGACGCAGCAGTTGGGGTCGTTGAAAGGCCTGTCTGGTCTGGTGTTGGTTTGGTCAAATGTTCTACGCTCTTGGTCGGGGCAATGCCCGAATGCATGGTCGTTGGCTTTTGCACGTCACGTGGCCTGGTGACGGGAAAACCGATCACTCCTTCGAGAGTGACATGCGCGTGGTGCGGGTGCAATACACTATAAGTTGCAAAATCATGCGTTTTCCTGAATATCCCAGCCGACCTCTTGCATTGATGGGCGAAGCGTTATGTAGAGATCGGCACACAGTCGGGACGGTGATATGCTTCAGGCGGAAACAGTGACATTCGGCGGATCCGGCCTTGACCGGGCGGATGATCTGCGCAGTGACGAGGCCGCGCTTGCAGCGGCCTGCGCCGAGGGGCGCGCCAGTGCGGTTGTCCTCTGGCGGGGCAAACTGTTGGTGACGGCAGAGGTGTTTGACGGGTTGGTCCGGGTGCCGGTCGATCACCCTGTTCTGGCGCGTTACAAGGTGCCGCCGATCCTGCTCGGGCGCGAGGAAAGCGGCGATCTTGTTTTTGCGCATGATATTTCCGCCTGGGTGCCGCCCGGGCTTGAGCCGGATCAGCTTGACAGCTTTCTGGATGCCTCCGAGCAGTGCCACCCCGATTTGCCCAAAGGCGCGGTCTTTGCCGAATTGCGCAGGGTCATGACCCAGCTCAACACGCGCGATGCCGAATTGGCGGCGACGGCCAAGGCGGTGTTCGCCTGGCATCTGAGCCACCGTTTCTGTGCCCGCTGCGGCGCCGAGAGCCGGATGGTGCATGCCGGTTGGCAACGCGCCTGTCACAGTTGCGGGGGACAGCACTTTCCGCGCACCGATCCGGTCGTGATCATGCTGATCACGCGCGGCAACAAGGTTTTGATGGGGCGCTCGCATCCCTGGCCCGAGGGCATGTATTCGCTGCTTGCCGGGTTCATCGAGCCGGGCGAAACCATCGAGGCCGCCGTGCGCCGCGAGGTCTGGGAAGAGGCGGGCGTCAAGGTTGGGCGGGTTGGCTATCTTGCCAGTCAACCCTGGCCGTTCCCGGCCTCGTTGATGTTTGGCTGTCACGGTGAGGCGCTGAGCGACGAGATCACGATTGACCCCAAGGAAATCGAGGATGCCATGTGGTGCAGTCGCGAAGAGATCATGCAGGCGTTTGCCGGTGAGCATCCCTTCATGTTGCCCGCACGTAAAGGCGCGATTGCGCATTTTCTTTTGCAAAACTGGCTTGCCGATAGCCTTGATTGACGCAACAATGCCGCGCGCAACCAGCGGTATATAAAGGGCGGAACCGATGCAGTTCAGCACCAAGGAAGACATTGAGGCGCCGATCGAGACGGTATTTGCCGAAATCACCGATTTTCAGGGCTTTGAGCGCTCTGCCCTTCGTCGTGGCGCAGAGGTGCAGCGGGTCGATGACCGCACAAAGCCGGGGGTTGGCATGGCTTGGCATGTCAACTTTACCATGCGCGGCAAGCGCCGTGAAATCGACATGCAGCTTAGCAATTATGATCCGCCCAACGGGATTGCCCTGTCGTCGACATCGCCCGCCATGGGCGGGACGATGGTTGTCGAGCTTGTGGCGCTCTCGCGCGGGCGCACACGCATGGCGGTCGATATCACGCTCGCGCCCAAGAACCTTGCCTCGCGGCTTTTGGTGCAATCGCTCAAGCTGGCGCGCGGTAACCTGACGAAACGCTTCAAACTGCGCGTCGCCGAATATGCAATGGATGTCGAAGAGCGCTCCAAGCGAACCGCGTGAGCGCGCCCCGCCGCCCTAATGGCGGCGGGGGTCGGCGGGATAGACGCCGAGGATTGTGATGTCCGAGGTGAAATAATCCAGCTCATCCAACGCGCGGGCGACGTTTGCGTCATCCGGGTGGCCTTCGATATCGGCATAAAACTGCGTCGCGGTGAACGACCCGCCGAGCATGTAGCTCTCAAGCTTGGTCATATTCACGCCATTGGTCGCAAACCCACCCATCGCCTTGTAAAGCGCCGCCGGAATGTTGCGCACCTCAAAGACAAAGGTGGTCATCATGCCGTCATCGCCGCGGCGGGCGAAATCAGGTTCGCGCGCCATCACAAGAAAGCGGGTGGTGTTATTGCCCTGATCCTCGATGCCCTCGGCCAGCACATCAAGCCCATAGATTTCACCGGCCAGGGCGCTGGCTAGGGCGGCCATCTCGGGTTTTCCGGCCTCGGCCACGTGGCGGGCCGAGCCTGCGGTGTCGGCGCCGGTCACGCGGCGGATATCGTGGCGCTCGAGAAACCCGCGGCACTGGCCCAAAAGCATGGTGTGGCTCATCGCGCTTTCGACCTGGTCAAGGCGCACGCCGGGCAGGGCCAAAAGGCTGATCTGCACCCGCACAAAGGCCTCGGCAATGATGTGCAGCCCCGATTCGGGCAACAGGTGGTGAATGTCCGCCACCCGCCCGAAGGTCGAGTTTTCGACAGGAAGCATCGCCAGGTCGGCCTCGCCGTCGCGCACGGCGGCAATCGCGTCTTCGAAGGTGCGACACGGCAGCGGATCAAGCTCTGGATAGGTTTCGCGACAGGCCTGATGCGAGTAGGCGCCAAGCTCTCCTTGAAAGGCAATGCGCTTTTTCATGAGCAATTTCCGTATTTTTGGCCCAGTCGGGCGTTTGGTCGCGGAAACTACACCTTGCGCCCCCATAGGGGAAGCGGATAGATACGCGGCCAAACACAGTTTAAATGGAAACGGGCCCATGTTCGACACAATGACACTTACCAAGACCGTTGGCGCGCTCTGCGGGGCCCTTCTTATCTTTCTGATGGGAAACTGGGCTGCAGAGACAATTTATTCCATGGGCGGCGGTCACGGCGACGAGCACGCGCAGGGGTATGTGATTGAAACCGGGGCCGAAGAGAGCAGCGAGAGCGTGGCCGATGAAGGCCCGAGCTTTGGCGAGCTGCTGTTGGCGGCGGATGCCGGCAAGGGCGAAAAGGTCTTTGGCAAGTGCAAGGCCTGCCACAAACTTGAAAAAGGCGAGAATGCCACCGGCCCCTATCTTTATGATGTGGTTGGCCGAAATGTGGATGCCGCCGAAGGGTTTGGCTATTCCGGGGCGCTGAAAGCGGTGGCCGAGGTCTGGACGCCGAAGAACCTCTATGATTTCCTTGAGAACCCCAAAGGCTATGCGCCGGGAACCACCATGGGCTTTGCCGGTTTGAAGAAAGCCGAAGACCGGGTGAACCTGATCGCCTATCTTGATGAGGTGGATGGCGCCAAATACGTCGATCCGAATGCCGGTGCCGAGGAAGCCGCTGCGCCTGCTGCTGAAGAAGCGGCGGCTGCGCCTGCTGCCGAAGAAGCGGCGGCTGAACCTGTTGCCGAAGAAGCGGCGGCTGAACCTGCTGCCGAAGAAGCTGCGGCTGAACCTGCCGCTGAAGAAGCCGCGGCTGAACCTACTGCCGCAGGGGCCACTGACTTTGCCGCACTTGTTGCCGCCGCTGATATCGAAGCCGGGAAAAAGGTATTCCGCAAATGTGGTGCCTGCCACAAGGTTGAAGACGGTAAAAATGGCGCTGGCCCGCATCTTTTCGGTGTGGTTGGTCGCGATATCGCCGGCGTTGACGGTTTCAAGTATTCTGACGCCATGACCGGCCTTGACGGCAAATGGACCCTCGACAAGCTGAACGCGTGGATCACAAACCCGCGCGATTTTGCCGCTGGCAACCGCATGGGCTTTCCGGGGCTGAAAGACGAACAGGACCGCGCCAATGTGATCGGTTATCTGCAAAGCGTCGGCAACTAAGCCTCGCAGCATTGCATGAAGGCCGCCACCCCCTGGGTTGGCGGCCTTTTTCATGGGCTTCCTTCGGATTTGCGCGGGCTTGGCGCGGTCAGTGCTTGAACAAGGCGCGGCGCCCTCTTAGCTTGCCTTAGAGCATGTCGCGTTCATTCGCATTCACGCAACGCTCTAAGCTATTGATTTAGCATGTTCGAGAAGCTCAAAACCGGTTCCCACTTTTGAGCAACATGCTCTAAACAGAAAAAGCGCCAGCTATGGGTGCGGCAGGAGGAAAATGATATGACCGGATACCACGCCCCGGCCAAAGCCCGGACCCCCCAGCGTTTTGCGCATATGCGCATCATGGCCGCCGCGATTGGTCTGTCGATTGGCGCGCTGCTTGCTCAGGGTGCCCTGGCGCAGGATGATGTGATCACCTCGCATGGCTATTCCTATTTTGGCGATCTGAAATACCCCGCCGATTACACCCATTTTGATTACGTGAACCCCGAGGCGCCCAAAGGCGGTGAAATCTCGCTTTATGCGCCGGGCACGTTTGATTCGATGAACCCCTATTCACGCAAGGGCCGCGCCGGGCGTCTGTCCTGGATGGTCTACGAAAGCCTGCTTGGCGCCTCCGGGGCCAGCGGTGAGCCGCTTCCGGGCGATAGCTATAACGAGGCTTACGGGCTTTTGGCCGAGAGCCTTGAGTATGACGCGGGCAAGACCTGGGTCATTTTCAACATGCGCCCCGAGGCACGCTTTGCCGATGGCACGCCGGTCACGGCGCATGACGTGGTGTTCTCGCACAACCTGTTTCTAGAGCAGGGTTTGAAATCCTATGCCGATGCGGTCAAGCGCCGGGTGCTGAGCGCCGAGGCGCTTGATGATCACCGGGTCAAGTTCACTTTTGCGGAAGGCATTTCGCGCCGTTCGTTGATTGATCAGGTCGGCGGCACGCCGGTCTTCCCCAAGGCCTGGTACGAGAAAACCGGTGCCCGCCTTGACGAGCCGCGCCTTGATGCCGCGCCGGGGTCGGGCCCCTATCAGATGGCAAGCTATGACGTGAACCGCAACATCGTCTATCAGCGCAACCCCGACTATTGGGGCCGTGATTTGCCGATCAACAAGGGGCGGCATAATTTCGATACGATCCGGATCGAATATTTCGCCGATGACAATGCCGCCTTTGAGGCGTTCAAGGCCGGTATCTATACTTTCCGCCCCGAGGGGAATTCGAAAACCTGGGCCACGGGCTATGAGTTTCCGGCGGTCAAGAATGGTCATGTGGTCAAGGCCGAGCTTCCCGACGGGATGCCGCCGACGCCTTCGGGGTTTGTCTTCAACCTTGGCCGTGAGGTGCTCAAGGATATCCGTGTGCGCCAAGCGATCGCGCTTGCGTTCAATTTCGAGTGGACCAATGAATCGCTGCAATACGGGCTGTTCAAACAGCGCCATTCCTTTGTGCAGGACACCCCGCTAGAGGCGACCGGCCTGCCCGAGGGGGCCGAACTTGAGCTGCTCAAATCGCTTGGCGATATCGTGCCACCGGAGATGCTCAGCACACCCGCGGTGATGGCGCATGCGTCAAACGGGGCGCGGCTGAACGATCGGCGCAACCTGCGCGCCGCGATGACGCTTTTGGACGAGGCCGGCTGGGCCGTGGGCGATGACGGCAAGCGGCGCAATGCCAAGGGCGAGGTTCTCAAGATCGAAATCCCGATTTCCGCCTCTGGCTCGGCGACGATGTCGGCGGTGGTGGAAAGCTTTGTCAGCAATCTTGACCTGATGGGGATCGATGCGCGGTTTGACAAGATCGACGCGGCGCAATACACCGCCCGCAGCCGCGACCGCGATTATGACCTGATCTTTGACAGCTATACCTCGTTTCTTGAGGCCGGCACCGGCCTGCATCAACGCTACGGCAGCAAAGAGGCCGCCTTTAGCCTGTTCAACCCGGCCGGCCTTGCCAGCCCGATGGTGGATGCGATCATCGACGCGGCGCTTGAATCTGACAGCACCGAGGGTCAGAATGTCGCCCTCACGGCGCTTGATCGCGCTTTGCGATACGAGTTTTTCATGATCCCGACATGGTATCTTGATCAGAACTGGGTCGCCTATTGGGACATGTACGAGCATCCCGATCCCTTGCCGCGCTATGCGACGGGGGTGCTGGATTTCTGGTGGTACAATGCGGACAAGGCCAAGGCGTTGAAGGACGCGGGTGCGCTGTGATGCAAGCGAGCTTGCCAATGGGGTCTGTGTAGATGGGCGCCTATATCCTGCGGCGTCTGCTGCTGATCATCCCGACGCTGTTGGGGATCATGATCATCAACTTTGCCCTTGTGCAATTCGTGCCCGGCGGCCCGGTCGAGCAGATGATTGCCAATATGCAAGGTCAGGGCAACGTCTTTGAGAGCTTTTCCGGCTCTGGCAGCGATACCGGTCAGGAGCTTACCGGAAGTGCGGGCGGCAATGAGCAATACCTTGGCGCGCGTGGTCTTCCGCCCGAGTTGATCAAGGAGCTGGAAGAGCAGTTCGGCCTTGATAAGCCGCCGCTTGAGCGGTTTTTCAACATGATGTGGAATTACATGCGGCTTGATTTCGGAGAGAGCTATTTCCGCAAGATCGAGGTGCTTGATCTGGTGCTGGAAAAGATGCCGGTGAGTATCACGCTTGGGCTGTGGTCAACAGTGATCGCCTATCTGGTGTCGATCCCGCTTGGCATCCGCAAGGCGGTGGGCGATGGCAACCGCTTTGACACATGGACAAGTGCGGTGATCATCGTCGCCTATGCGATCCCGGCGTTCCTGTTCGCGATCATGTTGCTGGTGCTCTTCGCGGGGGGCAGTTACTGGCAGTTGTTTCCGCTGCGCGGGCTGACCTCGGACAATTTCGATCAGCTTTCGCTGGTGGGCAAGGCGATGGATTACCTCTGGCACATCGCCTTGCCGGTGCTGGCCTCGACCATATCGGCCTTTGCGACGCTGACATTGCTGACCAAGAACAGCTTTCTGGACGAGATCAAGAAGCATTACGTGATGACCGCGCGGGCCAAGGGGCTAAGCGAAAGCAAGGTGCTTTACGGCCATGTGTTCCGCAATGCCATGCTGATCGTGATCGCGGGTTTTCCGGCGGTGTTTATCGGGGTGTTCTTTGGCGGGTCGGTCCTTATCGAGACGATCTTCAGCCTTGATGGGCTTGGTCGGCTTGGGTTCGAGGCCGCCGTGGGGCGCGATTATCCGGTGATGTTTGGCACGCTGTTCCTGTTCGGTCTGATTGGCCTGCTTGTGGGTATCCTGTCAGACCTGATGTATGTGCTGGTTGATCCGCGGATCGATTTTGAAAAGCGGGAGGGGTGAGGCGTATGAAGATCGACGCGCAGCCCGCAAGGACAGGTTTGGAATGGGGGCGCTGCCCCCCAAGAAAATTCGGCGAATTTTCTTGTCCCCCGGAGTATTTCTGGAACGATGAAAGAGGGGGGCGGTAATGGCCCTCTCGCCCCTCAATCAACGACGCTGGCGTAATTTCAGGCGCAACCGGCGGGCCTATTGGTCGCTCATCCTGTTCGTGATCGTGTTTGGCATTTCGCTCTTTGCCGAGTTCGTGGCCAACGACAAGCCGATCCTCGTGCAGTACCGGGGCGAGCTTTATATGCCGGTGTTTCAGTTTTATCCCGAGACCGCCTTTGGGGGCGATTTTGAAACCGAGGCGATTTATCGTGATCCCGAGGTGAAATGCCTGATCGCGAGCGGTGGCTTGGATATCTGCTTTGACGACCCTGAGGGGGTGATGGCCGACGCCGAGGACGGGGTTGTCGAGGGTGAGAAGATTGAGGCCGGATGGGCGATCTGGCCGCCGATCCCCTATAGTTACAACACCACCGTGGATCGGCCCGGCGCCGCGCCCTTGCCACCCAATGCACAGAACCTTCTGGGCACGGATGACACCAAGCGCGATGTGCTCGCGCGGGTGATTTACGGTTTCCGCCTGTCGGTCCTGTTCACGTTGATCGTGACCGCGTTGTCCTCTGTGATCGGGATTTTTGCCGGTGCCGTGCAGGGATTTTTCGGAGGGCGCACCGATCTGATTTTCCAGAGGGTGATCGAAATCTGGTCCTCCACCCCACAGCTTTACGTGATCATCATCCTGTTCGCGATCCTGCCGCGCAGTTTCTGGCTTTTGGTGTTCATCACCGTGTTGTTTGGCTGGATGGGGTTGGTGGGCGTGGTACGTGCCGAGTTTTTGCGCGCGCGCAACCTTGAATATGTGCGCGCGGCCAAAGCCTTGGGCGTGAGCAATCTTACGATCATGTTCCGCCATATGTTGCCCAATGCCATGGTGGCGACGCTGACCATGTTGCCGTTTGTGATCACCGGCACGATTTCGCTTTTGGCGGGGCTGGATTTTCTGGGTTTCGGCCTGCCGTCCTCTTCGCCGAGTCTTGGTGAATTGACTTTGCAGGCCAAGCAGAACCTTCAGGCGCCCTGGCTTGCGTTTACCGCCTTCTTTGCCTTTGCCATCATGTTGTCGCTGCTGGTCTTCATTTTCGAAGGCGTGCGGGATGCGTTTGACCCCAGAAAGACATTCGAATGAGCCTTTTGACGGTCAAGGATCTGCGGGTAAGTTTCCGCCAGGACGGGCAATTGATTGAGGCGGTCAAAGGCGTGTCGTTCAGTCTTGATCCCGGCGAGACGGTGGCCATCGTCGGCGAAAGCGGGTCCGGCAAGTCGGTGACGGCGCTGAGCACGGTGTCGCTGCTTGGCGGCTCGGCCGAGGTGTCGGGCAGTGTGACCTATGACGGCCAGGAGATGATCGGCGCCGATGACAGGCGGCTGCGACAGGTGCGCGGCAATGACATCAGCTTTATCTTCCAAGAGCCGATGACCTCGCTCAACCCGCTGCACACGCTTGAAAAACAGATACGTGAAAGCCTTGAATTGCATCAGGGGCTGACCGGAGACGCCGCAAGGGCGCGCATTATCGAGCTGTTGCAAAGGGTCGGTATTCGCGACGCCGAAAGCCGCCTTGGGGCCTATCCGCATCAATTGTCGGGGGGGCAGAGGCAGCGGGTGATGATCGCCATGGCCTTGGCCAACAAGCCCGATATCCTGATCGCGGACGAGCCGACGACGGCGCTTGACGTCACTATTCAGGCGCAGATTCTGGAATTGCTGGCAGAGCTCAAGCGTGAAGAGGGCATGGGCCTTTTGTTCATCACCCACGACCTTGGCATCGTGCAGAGGATTGCCGATCGGGTCTGTGTGATGAAGGATGGCGAGATCGTCGAAGAGGGGCCAACGGCCAGCGTCTTTGCCGATCCGCAACATCCCTATACCCGCAAACTGCTGGGCGCGCGCGCGGTGGGGCAACCCGCCCCGGTGCCCGAAAATGCGCCGGTGATGGTGCAGACCGAGGGTTTGCGCGTCTGGTTCCCGATCCAGAAAGGGTTCTTGAAACGCACGGTCGGCCACGTGAAAGCGGTAAACAACGCCAATCTGACGGTGCGGGCGGGCGAGACACTTGGCATTGTCGGCGAAAGCGGCTCGGGCAAGACCACGCTGGCGCTGGCGATCATGCGATTGATTGCCTCCGAGGGGAAGATCACCTTTGACGGCGGTGATGTGCATGGCTGGTCGACGCGCGAATTGCGCCGCCACCGGGCCGATATGCAAATCGTCTTTCAGGACCCGTTCGGAAGCCTGAGCCCGCGCATGACCTGTGAACAGATCATCGCCGAAGGCATGGGGGTTCACGGAAGCCCGGATGGGCGCGCGCAGCGTGTGCTGGTCGCTGAGGTGATGGAAGAGGTGGGATTGAACCCCGAAACGATGGATCGCTATCCGCACGAGTTTTCCGGCGGTCAGCGACAGCGGATCGCGATTGCGCGGGCGATGATCCTGCGGCCCAAGCTTGTGGTGCTGGACGAGCCGACATCTGCGCTTGATATGACGGTGCAGGTTCAGATCGTGGATCTGTTGCGTGATTTGCAGGTCAAATATGGGCTGGCCTATCTGTTCATCAGTCACGATCTAAACGTGGTGCGCGCGATGAGCCATCGGGTGTTGGTGATGAAACAGGGCGATGTGATTGAAGAGGGGGAGGCCGAGGCGCTGTTTTCAGCACCCAGAACCGAGTATGCGCGCACCCTTCTGGCGGCGGCGCTTGATCTCAAGGCGGGTGCTCACCAGCCGTGACCGGCTGTTTCGCGAGGCTGACCGCAAGGTCGGATGAGCGGCGGACTCAGATCGCCGAGCTATGGCCCTCGGCATCCATCGCATAAGCATCAAGGTGGCGCGCGATCATCCGGGTCAGAGGACGTGCCGCAGGTGGCACGAAAAGCCCGCCATGATCGGTGCGAAGCAGGCCGGGAAAGGCGCTGCTGACCTGTTCCAACGTTGCGGCGAGCGCCGCAGGGGCAATGTCAAACGACGTTGTGATCTCATCTGTATCAATACGGAAATCGCACATCAGCGCCTCGATCATCCGTCCGCGCATCCTGTCGTCAACGCTAAAGCGGTGGCCGCGCGTGATCGAAAAGCGCCCCTCGCGAATGGCGGCGGTATGGGCGCCGGTGGCGGGTGCATTCTGGGCATAGCCTTGAGGGAAGCGGGAAATCGACGAGGCCCCGACACCGATCAGCACGTCGGATGTGTCATCGGTATAGCCCTGAAAATTACGCCGCAACCGCCCGGCTTTTTGCGCAGTGGCAAGCCCGTCCTCAGGAGTGGCGAAATGGTCGATCCCGATTTCGGCGTAATTGTCCCAGAGGAACAGTTTGCGCGCGGTTTCAAACAGCGCCAGCCGCTCTTGCGGGGTTGGCAGGGCCTCTGAGGGGATCATCTGTTGGCGCTTGGCCATCCACGGCACATGGGCATAGCCATAAAGCGCCACACGGTCGGGATTGAGCGACAGAAGTTTTTGCACGCTTTCGGTGATGCGGGCGTTGGTTTGATGCGGCAGGCCATAAAGGATGTCGGCGTTCAGGCTCTTGACGCCGCGGCTTCGGATTTCATCGGCGGCGTGGCGGGTGATGTCATAGCTTTGCAGCCGACCGATGCTTTGTTGGATCTTCTCGTCAAAATCCTGCACCCCGATCGAGGCGCGGTTCATGCCCGCGGCGGCAAGCGCGTCAAGCCGGGGGCCGTCAATCTCGTTCGGGTCGATCTCGACCGAAAACTCGGTCTTGTCGGTAAAGGGCGCGATGGCGCGAATCGCACCGGCCAGTTCGTCAATCATGCCGGGCGACAAAAGCGTTGGCGTGCCCCCGCCCCAATGCAGGCGCGACAATCGGACGCCCTTGGGCAGCAGCGCGCCAAGCATGGCAAGTTCGGCCTTCAGCGTCTCAAGATAGGCGACCACGGGCTTGTCGGTTTGGGTGCCCTGGGTGCGACAGGCGCAGAACCAGCACAATCGCCTGCAAAACGGCACATGCACGTAGAGCGATATCTCGCCGTTCTCTGGGATCGCCTTGATCCAGCTTGAAAAAACATCCGCTCCAACGCCGCTGTTGAAATGCGGGGCCGTGGGATAGCTTGTATAGCGCGGCACTTTGGCGTCAAAGAGACCAAGTTTGCCCAGTTGAGTTTTCGTATCCATGAGACTAGGGTTAGGCGTCGTAATTGGTATTCACCTTGACCCAGATCAAACCGCTAAAAAGTGATGATTGCATGCTGATGAATGACCCCTCGATGACCTCGCGCCAATGCGGGGATTGCCCGATCCGCCACCGGGCGGTTTGTGCGCGCTGCGAGGCGGACGAATTGGAGCGGTTGGATCAGATCAAGTATTATCGCAATTACGAGGCCGGCCAGACCGTGATCTGGTCCGGCGACAAGATGGATTTTGTCGGCTCGGTCGTGTCGGGTATAGCCACCCTGACCCAAACCATGGAAGACGGGCGCACCCAGATGGTTGGCCTCTTGCTGCCCAGCGATTTCGTGGGCCGCCCCGGCCGCGACAGCGCGGCCTATAACGTGGTTGCGGTGACTGACATGGTGATGTGTTGTTTTCGCAAGAAACCGTTCGAGT
Organism: Roseovarius sp.; assembly: GCA_032251095.1. Lineage (GTDB taxonomy): Bacteria > Pseudomonadota > Alphaproteobacteria > Rhodobacterales > Rhodobacteraceae > Roseovarius. Next base: position 14,913 of record JAVVFB010000012.1, read on the forward strand.
CGATGATGTCTGCCACGCCGCATATCGCACAGCGCCTGCTTCAGATGACCCTGGACGAGCTTGATGCCGCGCGCGAATGGATGCTTGTGTTGGGGCGCAAGACTGCGCGCGAAAAGATTGCGTCGTTGCTTGCGATCATTGCGCGTCGCGATGCCACGCTGAACATGGTCGGCATGCAAGGGCCGATGACCTTTGAATTGCCGCTGACCCGCGAGGCAATGGCCGATTATCTTGGTCTGACGCTTGAAACGGTCAGTCGGCAGGTCTCGGCGTTGAAAAAGGACGGGGTGATCACGCTTGAGAGCAAGCGTCGCATCACCATTCACGATTTCAACCGCCTGCTGGATGAGGCGGGTGACGACAGCGACGGTGGCATGCTCGCCTGAGCGCGCGATCCGGGCGGCGGCGGGTCACCGGACCGCCACCCGAACCGGGACTTAATGGGCCATGAGAACCGGAACTTTACTTTGTTCCAGCATATAGCGGGTGGCACCGCCAAAGATGGCCTCGCGGAACCGCGAATGTCCGTAAGCGCCCATAACGACCATATCGGCATCCATGTCGTTTGCGTGACGTAACAGAACATCCGACACCCGCGGCAGGGTCTTGGACAGAACATCAACCTCGACGGTGACACCATGGCGGGCCAGATATTGCGACAGCATACCACCGGGGTCAGAGCGGTTCGGGCCATGGGTTGGCGGGTCGATGATCACCACATGCACGACATCCGCCCCGGCAAGCAACGGCAGGGCGGCGCGGACCGCGCAAAGGGCCTCGCTGCTTTCGTTCCAGCCGACAAGGATGCGTTTGGGGCGTGTAACAGGCATGCCGCCCGCAGGGGCCACCAGAACCGGGGTGGCGCCATCAAACAGGGCGGCTTCGGTCACGGGTTCAAGTTCCGCACCGCGCCCTTCGCCATAGGGCTGGGGCAGAACCACGAGATCGGAGAACCGCGCCCGCACCGCCACATGCCGCCCCAGATCGGCAAGCTGCGCGACGCCGCCTTCACAGCTCCAGCGCAGGGCGGTGGTGCCCAGAACGTTGCGCACCTTGGCCTCGATCGCCTCGGCCTCTTCCTGGGCGCGGGCGATGGTCTCCTGAAGCACGATGGCACTGGCGCCGGCATAGTAATAACCGGCTTGGCTGCGATCTACGCCAAGACAGAGCACATCAAGATGTGCGCCGTGCACTTCGGCCGTGGCAATCGCATGGGCCAGGGTTTCTTCCACCAAAGCCTCATCCGTCAAAACCGAAAACAGGGTGTTATAGGTCATTTTTGCATTCCTTTAATGGGGTTGCCGATTGGTTTCAGCTTACGCATTGGGCGAGGTCCTTCGCCTTGATGCTAATCAATCAAAGGAATGTAAGGTTTTGACACAGATCAAGGTGCCGCGCGCGCTATACTCGCATTACGGCATCAGTCTAAACGCGCCCGCGCGGGACAGTTCGAATCGCGCGGAATAAGGACGAAGGGACGCATTATGACGAACTATATCAAGCTGATCGTGCTTGGCCTGATCACGCTTTTTGCGCTGATCGCGGCCAATTATGCGCGCGATCTGGCCTATCTGGTCAACGCGCTGACAGTGGCGCTTGTGGCCGCAGGCCTATTTCTATGGACGCTGCGCCATACCGATGAACCAAGAAGGGACGTTGACCTGTCGGGGGAATACTTTGACGGGGTTGTCCGCGCCGGGGTTGTTGCCACCGCCCTTTGGGGGGTTGTCGGTTTTCTGGCGGGCACATTCATCGCCTTTCAGCTGGCCTTTCCGGGGCTTAACTTTGAGTGGGCTCAAGGGTTTGCCAATTTCGGTCGCCTGCGCCCGCTGCACACCAGCGCGGTGATTTTTGCCTTTGGCGGGAACGCGTTGATCGCCACATCTTTTTATGTCGTCCAGCGCACAAGCGCGGCGCGGCTTTGGGGCGGGAACCTTGCTTGGTTCGTATTCTGGGGCTATCAGCTTGTGATCGTGCTGGCCGCGACCGGATATCTTCTGGGCGCCACGCAATCCAAGGAATACGCCGAGCCGGAATGGTACGTCGATCTGTGGCTGACGGTTGTCTGGCTGGCCTATCTGGCGGTTTTCCTCGGTACCATCGTCAAGCGCAAAGAGCCGCATATCTATGTGGCCAACTGGTTCTATCTGTCGTTCATCATCACGGTGGCGATGCTTCATGTGGTGAACAACCTCAGCATTCCGGTGTCGATCTTCGGGTCAAAATCGGTGCAGGTGTTCAGCGGCGTGCAGGATGCCATGGTGCAATGGTGGTATGGCCATAACGCGGTGGGCTTTTTCCTGACCGCCGGCTTCCTTGGGATGATGTACTATTTCGTGCCGAAACAGGCCGAACGCCCGGTCTATAGCTATAAACTGTCGATCATCCACTTCTGGGCGCTGATCTTCATCTATATCTGGGCCGGTCCGCACCATTTGCACTATACGGCTCTGCCCGATTGGGCGGCGACGCTTGGCATGGTGTTCTCGATCATTCTCTGGATGCCGTCATGGGGCGGGATGATCAACGGTCTGATGACGCTTTCGGGGGCCTGGGACAAGCTTCGCACTGATCCGGTGATCCGCATGATGGTGATCTCGATCGGGTTTTACGGCATGTCGACCTTTGAAGGTCCGATGATGTCGATCCGCGCGGTCAACAGTCTGAGCCATTACACTGACTGGACCATCGGGCACGTGCATTCCGGTGCGCTTGGCTGGAACGGGATGATCACCTTTGGTGCGCTCTACTTCCTTGTGCCGAAACTGTGGAACCGTGAGCGGCTTTATTCGCTTAGCCTTGTAAGCTGGCACTTCTGGCTCGCCACGATCGGCATCATTCTTTATGCCGCCTCGATGTGGGTGACCGGGATTATGGAAGGCCTGATGTGGCGCGAAGTGGATGCCAACGGTTTCCTTGTGAACTCGTTTGCCGACACTGTGGCGGCCAAGCTGCCGATGTATGTGGTGCGCGGTCTGGGTGGGGTCATGTTCCTCTCTGGTGCGATTATCATGTGCTATAACCTCTGGATGACTGTGAAACGTTCGCCGGCCGTTGAGGCCACGAACTCCACAGTTCCGGCTGAATAAGGAGGGCCGGAAAGATGGGAATTCTTGATAAACACGCAGTCCTGGAAAAGAACGTCACGCTTTTGGCGGTCTTTGCCTTCCTCGTGGTCACCATCGGGGGGATCGTTCAGATCGCCCCGCTGTTCTGGCTTGAAAACACCATTGAGGATGTCGAGGGCATGCGCCCCTATTCCCCGCTCGAACTGACCGGGCGCGACATCTATGTGCGCGAAGGCTGTTATGTCTGTCATAGCCAGATGATCCGCCCGATGCGCGACGAGGTTGAACGCTATGGCCATTACAGCCTTGCGGCGGAATCCAAATACGATCACCCGTTCCAGTGGGGCTCCAAGCGCACCGGGCCGGATCTGGCCCGTGTTGGCGGTCGCTATTCGGATGAATGGCATGTCGATCACCTGCGCAGCCCACAATCGGTTGTGCCTGAATCGGTGATGCCGAAATATGGCTTCCTTGAAAACCGCATGATCGAGCCTGAGCATATCGAACAGCTTTTGGCGACCCATGCGCTTGTCGGGGTGCCGTATTCGGATGAGATGGTCGAGAACGCCAAGGCCGACTTCAAGGTTCAGGTTGATCCGTTTGGTGATACCGATGGCTTGCTGGAACGCTACCCCAATGCGCAGGTCCGTAACTTTGACGGGCAGGCCGGGATTTCCGAAATGGATGCGCTGATTGCGTATCTGCAAATGCTGGGCACGCTGGTTGATTTTTCGACCTTCACGCCCGATGCCAGCCGCTAGGGAGGGGGGACACGATGGAAACCTATTCCCTGCTGCGTGAATTTGCCGATAGCTGGATGTTGCTGCTGTTGTTCGCGTTCTTTGTCGGCATGGTGGTCTGGGTGTTTCGCCCGGGCTCTACCAAGGCCTATGACGATCCGGCTGGCATTCCCTTTCGGCATGATGACAAACCCGCGGCCGCGCGCCGCGAGGCTGACGCCAAGGAGGCGTGAGAGACATGGCAAGAAAACCCAACAAGAAACCCGAGGTCGAAACCACCGGCCATCAATGGGATGGTATCGAGGAATATAACAACCCCTTGCCACGCTGGTGGCTATGGACGTTCTATGCCTGTATCGTCTGGGGGCTTTGGTATGTGGTGGCCTATCCGGCCTGGCCGATGATCGAAGGCGCGACGGCTGGTTACAAGGGCTGGTCGACGCGGGCCAATATCGCGGTCGAGCTGGCCGAGGCCGAGGCCGCCAACGCCGAGATCAACGCCAAGCTGGCCTCGGTCGAACTGGCCTCGGTTGCCGAGGCACCCGAATTGCAGGCCTATGCCACATCGGCAGGGGCGGCGGTGTTCAAGACCTGGTGCGCCCAATGCCACGGCTCCGGCGCGGCGGGGGCCAAGGGCTATCCCAACCTGCTCGACAATGACTGGCTTTGGGGGGGCACGGTTGACGATATCCACACCACGATTGCCCATGGTATCCGCAACGAGGTTGACCCCGATGCGCGCTATTCGCAGATGCCCGCCTTTGGCGAAATTCTGGAAACGCCGCAGATTGATCAGGTCGCCAATTACGTGATGTCCCTGTCCGGCACGCCGCAGGACGCAAGTCTTGTGGCCGAAGGTCAGACGGTCTTCATGGAGAATTGTGCCGCCTGTCACGGCGAGCAGGCACAGGGCGATATCTATCAGGGTGCGCCGAACCTTGCCGATGCGATCTGGCTCTATGGCGGTGACTTTGCGACGATCAAGGCAACCGTCACCAATAGCCGCTTTGGCGTGATGCCGCCGTGGAATACGCGCCTCTCCGAGGCCGAAGTGGCCGCGGTTGCGGTTTACGTCCACCAGTTGGGCGGCGGCGAGTAAGCCAAAAAGAATACCCCGGGCGACCTGTTTGCGCAGGTGGCCCGGGGGCGGCATCGGTCATTCCGTCCTGTTCGCGCGTTTCCTGGAACGGCCGATGCCAATTACCGCCTCAAAAATCATGCTCTGTCAATTCAAGGGCCTCAAAGCGTTCGGCGCGGGGCGATGTAAACCGTCCCTTGCAGGTCTTGTCAACGTCGGGCTTAGCCGCGCAATGGTTGAAAAAGCAGGCAACACTGGTCCAGACCTGTTAAAAGGTCGATTCTAGATTCAGAATTTGACACAGGTCAATGTTGACGCGAGTCTGTCCTGCGAAAAGACAGGCAATATCCCTATAACGGAGTAAGTCCGTGGCCGATTCCCAGCCCGATGCCCCCCAATCTCTCTATGCGGCCCGTGAACCGATTTTTCCACGCAAGGTGCATGGCAACTTCCGCAATCTGAAATGGGCGATCATGATCGTCACGCTTGGCATTTACTATGTCACGCCCTGGATCCGCTGGGATCGCGGGCCAAGCCTGCCGGATCAGGCGGTGCTGATTGACCTTGGAAGTCGGCGGTTCTTTTTCTTCTGGATCGAGATCTGGCCACACGAGTTCTATTTCATCGCCGGTCTTCTGGTGATGGCGGGCTTGGGCCTGTTCCTGTTCACCTCGGCGCTTGGTCGGGTGTGGTGCGGCTATGCCTGTCCGCAGACCGTTTGGACCGACCTTTTCATTCTGGTCGAACGCTGGATCGAGGGCGACCGCAACGCCCGCCTGCGCCTGCATCGCCAAAAGAAATGGGATCTCCGCAAGGTGCGCCTCAGGCTGACCAAGTGGACAAGTTGGCTTTTGATCGGCCTCGCCACCGGCGGGGCCTGGGTGTTTTATTTCACCGATGCGCCGACGCTTTTGCGCGATCTGGCCACGCTCAACGCCCATCCGGTCGCCTATACGACGATCGCCATCCTGACCGGCACCACCTTCTTTTTCGGCGGTTTCGCCCGTGAACAGATCTGTATCTATGCCTGCCCCTGGCCGCGCATTCAGGCCGCGATGCTGGACGAGGACAGCCTTGTTGTCGGCTATCGCGAGTGGCGGGGCGAGCCGCGCAAGCATTCGCAAGAGGTCGAGGATGGCGCGCCGCAGGGCGATTGCATTGATTGCATGGCCTGCGTGAACGTCTGCCCGGTGGGGATCGATATCCGCGACGGACAACAGCTTGAGTGTATCACTTGCGCGCTTTGTATCGATGCCTGTGATGATATCATGGCCAAGATCGGCAAGCCGCGCGGCTTGATCGACTACATGGCCCTGACCGATGAGGAAAACGAACGCGCCGGCAAGCCGCCCAAGCCGATCCTCAAGCATATTTTGCGCCCGCGCACGATCATGTACACCGCGCTTTGGGCGCTTGTCGGCTTTGGTCTGGTCTTCGCGCTGTTTATTCGTTCGGATATCGACATGACGGTGGCCCCGGTACGCAATCCGACCTATGTGATGTTGTCAGACGGGGCGATCCGCAACACCTATGAGGTGCGCCTGCGCAACAAACACGGCGAGGACCGGCGCTTTAATCTGACGGTCAGCGGCGATCCGGCCGTGCGCCTGTCGCTTGAGGGCACGCCCTATTCGTCGGTCACGGTGCCTGCGGATTCGATGCGTCTTCAGCGGGTCTATCTGGTGGCGGCGCCCGGTTCTGCGGCAGCCCAGAATGAGCGCAGCGAGGTTCGCCTGTGGATCGAGGATGCCTCGAACGGCGACCGCGCCTACAAGGACACCGTGTTCAACGGAAGGGATAACTGATGGCCGAGCGCAAGATAACCGGGCGGCACGTGTTTTTCGGCTTTGCCGCCGCCTTTGGGGTGATCATCGGGGTCAATCTGGTGCTGGCCTATTCGGCCGTCACCACCTTTCCGGGGCTTGAGGTCAAGAATTCCTATGTCGCGAGCCAGGAGTTCAACATTCGAAAGGCCGCGCAAGAAGGGCTTGGCTGGCAGGTGGCGGCGGATCATGCCGATGGCACGCTTTTGTTGCATATCACCGACGAGGCCGGCAATCCGGTCGAGGTGGCAAGTCTTGAGGCTACGGTGGGGCGCGCGACGCATGTGTTTGACGATCAAACCCCCGATTTTCACTTTGATGGGCAAGCCTATACCGCGCCCGTCGACCTTGGCGATGGCAATTGGAATATCCGGATGACAGCCGCGTCAGCGAATGGCACGGTCTTTCAACAGCGCGTCATTTTGCACAAGGAATAGGCTGCAATGACCGCCAGCATGCGCCCCTCGATATCGGCCTGTCCGGCCTGTGCCGCCGCCCCGGCGGCCGAGGCCTTGGCCGAGCGGGCGTTAAAGCCGACGCAGATTGCGCTGTCTTTGCCGACGATCCATTGCTCGGCCTGCATTTCCAAGATCGAACGCGGGCTGAATGCGCATCCCGGTGTGCGCTCGGCGCGGGTGAACCTGACGCTCAAGCGCGCCAGCATTGACGCCGCCCCCGAGGTCAGCGCCGAAGATCTGCGCAGCCTCGTCGAGGGTCTTGGTTTTGAGGCGCACGAGCTTGACGGTGCGTCGCTTGGGGCGACGGCAACCGACCGCGCCGGGCGTGATCTTTTGATGCGGCTGGCGGTGGCGGGCTTTGCCAGCATGAATGTGATGCTCTTGTCGGTCTCGGTCTGGTCAGGGGCGACGGACGCCACGCGCGACATGTTCCACTGGATCTCGGCGGCGATCACCCTTCCGGCGATTGCGTTTTCCGGGCAACCGTTTTTCCGCAATGCCTGGGCGGCCCTGTCCAAGGGGCGGCTCAACATGGATGTGCCGATCACTCTGGCGATTGTTCTGGCGATTTTCACCTCGCTCTGGGAAACGGTCCTGTCGGGCGAACATGCCTATTTTGACGCAGCACTTGCGCTGACGTTTTTTCTTTTGGCGGGGCGCTATCTTGATCACCGCACCCGCGCGATTGCCCGCTCTGCAGCCGAAGAGTTGACGGCGCTTGAGGTGCCCCGCGCCACGCGTCTGCGAGACGGGGTCGAGGCACAGGTGAACATTGCCGAATTGCGGGTTGGCGATCTTATTCTGGTGCGCCCCGGTGGGCGGATGCCGGTGGATGGCGAGATCGTACATGGCACCTCTGAACTTGACCGCTCCTTGCTGACCGGGGAAACCCTGCCGGTGTTCGCAGGCGAGGGACAGGTGGTGTCGGCGGGCGAAGTCAACCTGACTGGGCCGCTGAGCATTCGCGCCACGGCGGTGGGGGCGGATACATCGCTTCACCGGATGGCCGATCTTGTGGCGATCGCTGAATCAGGGCGCTCGCGCTATACCTCTTTGGCGGATAAGGCGGCGAAACTTTATGCGCCGGGGGTGCATATCCTGTCGGCGCTCAGCTTTGTGGGCTGGTATCTTTACACATGGGACATGCGCACGGCGCTTAACATTGCCGCCGCCGTTTTGATCATCACCTGCCCCTGTGCGCTTGGGCTTGCGGTGCCCGCGGTAACCACTGCCGCCTCGGGGCGGTTGTTTCGGCGCGGCATGCTGATCAAGCACGAAACCGCACTTGAGCGCTTGGCGCAGGTTGACACGGTGGTGTTTGACAAGACCGGTACGCTGACAACCGGGACGCCACAGTTGACCAATCTGGCGGAGCTGCCGCGCGGGGCGGTGGAATGCGCGCTGGCGCTTGCTCAGGGCTCGTCACACCCGCTGGCGCGGGCGATCACGATGGCTGCGCGTGACGCCGGGTTTGCCGCCTCTGAGCTGAGTGATGTGACCGAGGTGCCGGGCTATGGCACCCGTGCGATGCTGGACGGGCAAGAGGTGCGGCTTGGACGCGCAAGCTGGACCGGGGCCGCGCCTCTGGCTGAAACCGCCAGTTTCCTCAAGATTGGGGATCAGGCGCCGGTGGCGCTTGTCTTTACCGACTGCCTGCGCCCCGGTGCCGCCGAGGCGGTTGCGGCCCTCAAATCCAGCGGCAAGACCGTGATCCTGATGTCGGGCGATACCACCCCGGCGGTCGAGGCTTTGGCCAAGCGTCTTGGCATTCTGCAATGGATGGCCGAGGCCCTGCCGGCCGATAAATCGGCCCGCATCCAGGCGCTGAGCGGCGATGGCGCGCATGTGCTTATGGTCGGGGATGGGTTGAACGATACGGCGGCGCTTGCGGCGGCGCATGTGTCGATCTCGCCTGCCACCGCGCTTGATGCGGCGCGGGTGGCCAGCGATATCGTGCTATTGGGCAATGACCTTACGCCGATTGCGGCGGCGTGCGAGACCGCGCAATCGGCCACGCGGCGCATTCGCGAAAACTTTCGGATTGCCACGATTTACAACGTGATCGCGGTGCCCCTGGCTGTGGCTGGCCTTGCCACACCGCTGATCGCGGCGCTTGCCATGTCGCTGAGTTCGATCACGGTATCACTCAACGCCCTGAGACTGAGGTAGGGACGATGAATATTTTGACCTATCTCATTCCGATATCTCTGGTGCTGGGCGCGGTGGGGTTGATCGCGTTTATCTACACGGTCAGATCGAACCAATATGACGATCCCGAAGGTGACAGCCGCCGCATTCTCTCGGATGAATGGGATGATCACCCCAAGCCCTGAAAAGGCCGGCTTGTCGCGCTCTTGCGTGCGCGCCGCGCCACGGGGCGGCTATCTGCAACTTCTTCTGGCCCCCAACCCAACGCTTGCTTCAGCCCGGCCCGATCATGAAGCAGGTGATCTTTTTCGCCTGCAACCGGCGACAGGCCAGATCGGCGCTTTCGCGGGTCAGCCCCATGAAGTTCGCGTCAAATCCGGCGGGGCGTTTGACCACCTTGCGCAGCGAGCCGTCAAGCGTGCTCATTTCATTAAGCGCGGTCTGCAACAACACCTGGCGCGCCTTGTACTGGCTTGGATAGCGGCCCACGTTGATCCCCCAATGGCGTCCGCCAGAGGTTGACACACGCATCACGACTTCCTGGATCGGATCGCCCGAGGGCGCGCTTGCAAGCACGATATTCTCGGGGCGGGGTTCGGGGCGGACCGTTGGGGTGACAGTGGGCGCGACGGCTACGGCAACGCTACCTGCGGGGATGACCGCGGCTTCGGGGGCCTGTTGGGCTGCCATAAGGGCGCGTTCGATGTCGTCCTTGACCGCAACAAGCACGGGGGCCTCGGGGGCCGGGCGGGCTTTGGGGCGCAGGCTTTTGCGCACGGCGGCGGCACCGGCGAGACGAATGGTCTTGGCGGCCAGAGCCGGGCGATCCTGACCTTCGGCGATCATCACCGGCGCGGTTCCGATCTTGCCCATGTAAGGCGGGCGTGCGGGGCGGTTCTGGGCAACCCGGCTTGGCGCTTTGTTAAAGCCTAGATCAAGAAGCTCAGCCACCTTGGCATTGCGCGAAGCGGTGGATTGGCCGCCGAATACGGTTGCGATCACGCGTTGACCCCCGCGTTCGGCACTGGCCACAAGGTTGAACCCCGCCGCGCGGGTATAGCCGGTCTTGATGCCGTCGGCGCCGCGATAGTTTTCAAGCATGCGGCGGTTGGTATGGCGGACAGAGCGCACGCCGGCATCGGCGGTGATGCGCGAGAACAGGTTGTAATACTGCGGATAGTCGTAAAACAGGCTGCGCCCCATGATGGTCATGTCGTGGGCGGTGGACAAATGCCCGCTTTCGGTAAGGCCATGCGCGTTCTTGAAGGTGGTGCGGGTCATGCCAAGCGCCTTGGCGGTGCGGTTCATCCGGCGGGCAAATTGCGCCTCGGATCCCTCGATCGCCTCGCCAAGGGCGGTGGCGGCGTCATTGGCCGATTTCACCGCTGCCGCGCGCACAAGATAGCGAAGCGCGATGGTCTGACCCGCGCGCAGGCCAAGCTTGCTGGGCGGTTCACTTGCGGCATGGGCGGAAATGCGAACCATGTCGTCAAGGCTGATCTCGCCATTCTCGACCGCTTCGAACACAATATAAAGCGTCATCATCTTGGTGAGCGATGCAGGGTGAAGCCGGGCATCGGCATTGCGCGCGTAAAGCACCTTGCCATCGCGCGCATCCATTACCATTGCCGCATAGGGCGCCGCCATGGCGCTTAGCGGTACAACGATCACCATCCAAATGGTTGCCAACACCAACAGACCCCAACGGACCGGCTGTTTGCCCCGTGCTTTCATAGAACTGCTCTTTTTCTGCCTCGCGCCGCCGATTATTCGACTGGCATTTATTTGTGATACCAAGGGTAACACAGGTCTCTTTTCATTTAAAGCCTTCATTTATAATAGATTTTTCGGATTTTTGCCGGCGCTTTCTGCAATATGTAGTGGTTAACGCGGGGCTATCCCCAAGATGATCGCAGCGCATGCCTTGCCTTTGGGCCAAACAGAAAAGGGCCCGGATCGCAAAATCCGGGCCACCACCCTTGATTTTTCGCGGGACTTATTTGAGCGCGGCGTCGGAAATAACATGCGTCCAGGCCGCGTCACCGGGGTGTGTGCTGATCACCGGATCAGAGCCGCCGGACAAAAGCGATTGCACCGTGCGCTCGAAATCCGCCGGATCAAGCGCGCCGTTGCTGCCCGAGGTGAGCTTGGCCACCTCACCCATCATGCGAATCTGATGGCTTTCGGTCTGTGCGCCTGTGGCATCGTTATCCAGCACGATCATCGCCGCCTCTTCGGGGTTTTCCTCGGCCCATTTCCAGCCCTTCATCGAAGCCCGCACAAAGCGCGCAAGCTTGTCGACCTCGGCGGGATCGCCCAGCTTGTCTTCCAGAACGTAAAGCCCATCTTCCAATGTGGCGACGCCCTGATCCTCGTATTTGAAGGTGACAAGCTCATCAGCACTTATCCCGGCATCAATCACCTGCCAGTATTCATTGTAGGTCATGGTCGAAATGCAATCGGCCTGTTTCTGCAACAACGGGTCAACGTTGAACCCCTGCTTGAGAACGGTCACCCCATCCGCCCCGCCCGTGGTCGGAATGCCAAGCTGGCTCATCCAGGACAGGAACGGGAATTCATTGCCAAAGAACCACACCCCGAGGGTGCGCCCTTTGAAGTCCGCTGGCCCGGTCACGCCGGTTTCCTTGAGGCAGGTCAGCATCATGCCCGAGGATTTGAACGGCTGGGCGATATTGACCAGCGGCAGGCCCTTTTCACGCGCCGACAGGGCGGCGGGCATCCATTCCACCGTGACATCGGCACCGCCGCCGGCAATCACCTGTGTCGGGGCGATATCCGGGCCGCCCGGCTTGATCGTGACATTCAGGTCCTCATCACCGTAAAACCCCTTGTCCTGCGCCACGTAATAGCCCGCGAACTGGGCCTGTGTGACCCATTTGAGTTGCAGCGTCAGGTCATCCGCCGCCTGCGCCATGCCCGCAACGCTGCTGAGCGCCGCAAGACCCAAGCCTGTCAAAAACGTCTTCATCGGTCGTCTCCCTTTTTCAAGTGTCGGCCTTATATCCGGCCTCTTTGTGAGGGGTGCCAAAAGGTCACCGCCTTTTCGATAAGCGCCATGGCGCCGTAGAATCCCGAGCCGACAATCGCCGCGACGACGATTTCCGCCCACACCAGATCGAGGGCCAGTTGGCCCACCGAGGTGGAAATGCGAAAGCCCATGCCCTTGATGGGCGAGCCAAAGAACTCTGCCACGATTGCGCCGATCAAGGCCAGCGTTGTGGCGATCTTGAGGCCGTTGAATATGAACGGCATGGCGGCCGGCAGGCGCAGCTTGAACAGGGTCTTCCAATAGCCCGCCGCATAGGTGCGCATCAGGTCGCGTTGCATGGCATCGGTGTCCTGAAGGCCCTGGACCGTGTTCACGAGCATCGGGAAAAACACCATGACCACCACGACGGCGGCCTTGGATTGCCAGTCAAAGCCGAACCACATCACTAGGATCGGCGCCATGCCGATGATCGGCAAGGCGGCCACGAAATTGCCGACAGGCAACAACCCGCGTTGCAGG
>JAVVFB010000130.1:0-9435 GCA_032251095.1 Roseovarius sp.
TGCATGACGACCGTGCCGCCAAGCGCATCCTCGGCATGGGGCGTAACCGAGCGCATGACCGTATCGGTCGAGCCGCCCGCGCCCCATTGAATGATGCCCTGGATTTCCTTGGTGGGGTAATTCTGCGCGGTGGCCATGGTGGCGCTCAGGCCAAGCGCGGCGAGTGCGCCAATCAGTTTGCGAGACATTCCTGTCCTCCCTTGGTGTGTTCCGGCCAGCGATTCGCTCCTCGCATCGCTGATCACCTTCCTTTTTGTACCCCTGGGTTAATTTGTCAATTAAAATGTACCCAAGAGTTAATTATATGCTATTCAAGGACCGGAATCGGCGAATACGTGAGGTAAGGCAATGGATGGCGGCACAGAGGGCCCGACGAAGAAACGGCGAACCTCGTGGAAAAAAGACCCCGAGGCAGTCAAGGAAAACATTCTGACCATCGCGACGCAGGAATTTGCGGCGCATGGCCTTTCAGGAGCGAATATCAACGAAATCGCCAGCAACACCTCCACCTCAAAGCGGATGATCTACTATTACTTCGGCGATAAGGAGGGGCTCTATCAGGCGGTGCTGGAGCGGGTCTATTCGACGCTGCGCGAGAACGAGGACCGGCTCAAGGTCGAGAACCTCGGCCCGGTTGAGGGTCTGGCGCTGCTGGTCAAGGCGACATTCGAGGCCCATGCCGCAACGCCGCTCTTCATCCGGCTGGTGATGATCGAGAACATCCACAACGCCGACTATCTCCGTCGTTCGGATATCATCCCACGCCTTAACCGTTCGATCATAGACAAATTGGCCGATGTCTGCGCGCGTGGCAAGGCGCAGGGCCTTTTCCGCGACAGTGCCGATCCGCTGGAACTGCACTGGATGATCAGCGCGCCCAGCTTTTATAATGTTGCGAACCGGGCGACCTTCTCGACCTCTTTCGGCGAGGCGCTGTTCACGCCGGAACGCCAGGAGCGGCTGAAGGAGCATGTGATCGACATGATCCTCGGTGCGGTGGTCATCGGCTATGAGCCCGGGACGTCGCATGCGGTTTGACGCAGCGTGACCGAAATCCTGTCAATCACGATCCCGGTCTATCTGATCATCATCGTCGGCTGAGAACGGCGGTGCAAGAGTCGGCCAGCCATTGCCAAGTTGTTTGCGACGCATGACTTTGCTACGAATTGAGGCCTGAAGTTCCCGTCGTCAATGCCGCCGAGATCAGCATAAGACAAGCGTGTTGAGCGAATGGTGAGTGCACGCGGCACGCTCTGGCCCCTATACCGGCGGCACCGGGCGACGCGGCCGCCGCCCAAGGTGGCGTTCGCGCAGGAATACGAAAAGCCCCGAGGCGACGATCAGCGCGATCCCGGCAAAGCTTGTGCCATCGGGCAGATCGCCAAAGATGTAGAACCCAAGCACCGTCGCCGCCACGATTTCGAGATATTGCAGTGGGGCAAGCAAAGAGGCCGAGGCAAACGACAGCGCATAGCTGATGCAGACATGGCTAAGGGTGGCAAACAGCCCGAGGACCACCAAAAGGCGCATCTCGCGCGCCTCGGGCCAGGACGGATCAAGCGGACCGACCCCCGAGCCGTTGAACAGCCACAGCACCGGCAGCGCCAGACCCAGCGCCGCAAGCCCGGTATAGGCCTGAAGCGTGATCGGATGCATCCGCGTCGCCATCTGTCGCGTCAGGATCATGTAGACCGCGAAACACCCCGCTGTCACCAAGGGCAAGAGGGCAACCGGGCCGACATCCTGAAAACTGGGGCGGATGATCATCATCGCCCCGACAAAGCCGATGGCGCAGGCGATATAACGGCGCGGGCCGATCGGCTCGCCCAGCAAGAGCCCGCCAAGGATGGTCAGGATGAACGGTTCGACGAAAAAGATCGCGATGGCATCGGCAATCGGCATCGCACGCAGGGCGGTGAAAAAGCACCCCGTCGCCACAAGCATGAGCCCCGAGCGCAGCAGGTGAAGCCCGACCTCGCCCAAATGCGGCCGATGCAACCATCCGGCCAGCGCCGCCAGAGGCATCAAAAGCGCCACCTGCACGGCAAAGCGGGTCGCCGCCACCTGCCCCACCGCGAGGGCATCACCGATCAGCTTGGCGCAGGCATCCATCATCGGCGCGATGATGGCAAAGCCGACCATCAGCAGGATGCCAAGGCTGGTCCGTCCCGGATTATCCATCAAGCGCGATCAGCAGTTCGGCACATTGACGGCGAGACCGCCAAGCGAGGTTTCCTTGTATTTCTCGCTCATATCCAGGCCGGTCTGGCGCATGGTCTCGATACAGGCATCCAGCGGCACAAGATGCGTGCCATCGCCGCGCAGCGCCAATGACGCCGCCGAAACCGCCTTGATCGCGCCCAGACCGTTGCGCTCGATACAGGGCACCTGAACAAGACCCTTTACCGGGTCGCAGGTCATGCCAAGGTGATGCTCAAGCGCGATTTCAGCCGCGTTTTCGATCTGCGCCGGGGTGCCGCCAAGCACGGCGCAAAGCCCCGCCGCGCCCATCGCCGCGGCCGAGCCGACCTCGGCCTGACATCCCGCCTCGGCCCCCGAAATCGAGGCGTTGAACTTGACCAGCCCGCCAATCGCGGCGGCAGTCAGCAGGAAATCCTCGATCCGGTCCTCGCTTGCACCGGGCACATGCTCAAGCCAGTATTTGATCACCGAGGGCACCACGCCGGCCGCGCCGTTGGTGGGGGCGGTCACCACCTGTCCGCCGGCGGCGTTTTCCTCGTTCACGGCCATGGCATAGGCGCTCATCCAGTCGTTGATCTTGTGCGGCGCATTCAGGTTGGTGCCGCGCTCGTCGATCAGCGCATCGCGGATGCCCTTGGCGCGGCGCTTGACGTTGAGGCCACCGGGCAGGATGCCATCGGTATTCAGCCCGCGTTCGATGCAATCATCCATCACCTGCCAGATCCGCGCCACGCCCGAGCGCAGGTTTTCCGGTCCACCGCGCGCAATCTCGTTGGCCTTTTTCATCTGCGCGATGCTCTTGCCGCTGGTCTCGGCCATCTCAAGCATCTCGGCGGCGGATTTGAACGGATAGGGCACCGGCTCGCCCTCATCGGTGTTCTTGCCTGCCGCAAGCTCGGCCTCGGTCATCACGAAACCGCCGCCGATGGAATAATAGGTTTCCTGAAGAATAACGTCGCCCTGAAGGTCGGTCGCCATCAGGATCATGCCATTGGCATGGCCCGGCAGGTTGGGGCCGAAATCAAAAATCAGGTCTTCTTTGGGGTGAAACCGGAGCTCGGGCAGGCCCGGTGGTGTCACGGTCTCGGTCTCGCGAATTTGCTCAAGCGCTGCCTCGGCCTTGTCATGGTCATAGGTATCGGGCAGGAACCCGGCCAGCCCCAGAATCGTGGCGCGATCCGTGGCATGACCCACCCCGGTAAAGGCCAGAGAGCCGTGCAGCGAGCCGCGCAGGCCACCATAGTGAAACGGCGCCGCGCGCATCTTGTCCAAAAACCGCGCCGCAGCCACCATTGGCCCCATCGTATGCGAGGACGACGGGCCGATGCCCACCTTGAACATGTCAAAAACCGAAAGAAACATCAGGTGGCACTACCTTCTGGTGGCGTGGCGTAAATCGGGGCGCTAAAGGGCGTCTTGCCCAGACCTTCGGCCCTTATTGCAGCAATAACACAACCGCGACTCTCAAGTCGCGTCACCATATCGTACAGGCGCGACCATTTCTTGATCGAAAACCAGCCCGTGCCCCCCTCGGGCGCCGGATACAGAACGATCCAGCGTAAAAGCGGCCCGATATAGAGGTCAAGCACCGACACCTCGGGCGCGCAAAAAAACGCCGGGTCAGAGGCGGCCAGCCCTTCAAGCACATCGAGGTGGCGGGTGATTTCAACCTGCATCTGGCGGCGCAGGGCGAGTTGTGCGCCGGGGTCATCGTCAACATATTGAGCCGGGTAAAACGTCATCCGAAGCGCCGGGTGCAGGGTGTTGGCGACGAAGAACAGCCATTTCAGGAAATCGCCCCGCTGCGGGCTCTGCACCGACGGGGCGAGCCGCCCGTGCCGATCCGCCAACCAGAGCAGGATCGCGCCGGTTTCAAACATCACCCCCTCAGGCGTTTCCAGAACCGGAATCAACCCGTTCGGATTGAGCGCCAGATAGGCGGGCGCCTTTTGTTCCGCCCCAGCGCGATCAACCAGAACGCAGGTATAGGGCGCGCCCAGTTCTTCAAGCGCGAGGCGAATGATCAGCGAGGCATTATCGGGCGCGTAATGCAGGCGATAGATCTCTGTCATGGCAAACCTCTGACGCGCATCCGGGGGCCACGGTGCGGATGAGTATTTAAAGAACGATGAAAGATCAGGGGCGCCTAGCCCTTGTCGCCAACATTCTGCGCAAAGGCGGTCTTGAAGGCGGCCTGTTTGTCGGGGCCGGCCTCGGTCTGATGCCGGGCTTTCCAGTCGTCATAGGGCATGCCGTAATAGATCTCGCGCGCCTTGTCCTTGGTCATCTCGATGCCGCGCTCATTGGCGGCCTCTTGATACCAGCGCGACAGGCAGTTGCGGCAAAAACCGGCAAGGTTCATCATGTCGATATTCTGCACATCGGTGCGCTTTTCCATCAGGTGATGGCGCAGCGCGCGAAAGGCGGCGGCCTCGATTTCAAGGCGGGTCTGGTCATCCATGGCGTATCTCCTTGGTTGGGGTCATGATGTGATGGCAGCGGGCGCGACGCAAGGGGCAGGTGTCAGAGGCCGGTTTCGGCCAGGACAGCTTGCAGGATCGGCGCCAGACGGGCGGCCCAGGCCACCTGTCGTTCGGGTGTCTCGATCAGATCGTTGCGCAGCTCGATCAGGATATTGAGCCGCTCATGGGCAATCGCATGGCGCGCGATCGCATCGCCGGGCAAATGACCGCCGTAAGGCTCGTTCTCGCCAACGCAAAGATCGCGCTCGGCGCGCAGCCGCGCCAGAAGGGGGCGCGCCAGCCGGTCGTCAGCGGCATAAAGCAGACCGATATGCCAAGGTCTCGGCGGGCCGACCTTGAGCCGGGGGGTGAAGCTATGGATCGCAACGATCACCGTATCGTTGCGGCGCGCCGCCAATTCGGAAAGCGCGGTGTGATAGGGCCGATGACAGCGGTTCAGCCGCTCTTGCAGCGCCTCTGGCCCGGCATGGCGGTTGCCGGGAATGATGGTGCCGTCATACAGCTTCATCAACAGGGTCGGGTCATCCTCGCCCCGATTGGGATCAATCACCAGGCGCGAAAAGTTTGATAGGATGACAGGCCCATCAAGCGCCACCGCCAGCGCCCGCGACACCCCCGCCGCGCCCACATCATAGGCAATGTGGCGGTTCATGTCCTTGGCCCCAAGGCCAAGCGTGCCGCCATTCACGAACGGCGGCACGGTGTTGGTGGCATGATCGCAAGTCACAAGCCAGCGGCCCGGGCGCGTGGCCCCTTCTATGTCATATGGCTGATACATCATCGGGTTGGTTTTTCCTCTGAACTTCCTCTAGGACAGTTGCGACAAGATGTGAATTGCGCAATAAGCCGAGCAAGAATTCCGTTAGCGATAACACTCGCAATATGCCGTGAAGAGATGAGGATAGACACATGAGACGCCACCGCAACGTCAAGATCGTAGCCACCCTTGGCCCCGCATCGTCGGATTACAAGACGATCCGCGCCCTGCACGAGGCCGGCGCAGATGTGTTTCGCCTCAACATGAGCCACGGCGCCCACGAAGAGATCGCCGAACGCCACCGCATCATTCGCCAGATCGAAGAAGACCTCGATAGCCCGATTGCCATTCTGGCCGACCTTCAGGGGCCGAAATTGCGGGTCGGGGTCTTTGCCAATGGCGAGGAAGAGCTTGAAGTGGGCGCGGCGTTCCGGCTTGACCTTGACACGGCCGAGGGCAGTGCGACCCGCGTTTGCCTGCCCCACCCCGAGATTTTCGCGGCCCTGGAGCCGGGCGCGAACCTTTTGGTCAATGACGGCAAAATCCGTCTGGCCGTCACCGATTGCGGCAAGGATTTCGCCAATTGTACGGTAGTGACCGGCGGTACAATCTCGAATCGCAAGGGCGTGAACGTGCCCGACGTGGTGCTGCCGCTGGCGGCGCTGTCGGACAAGGATCGCGCCGATCTTGAGTTTGTCTGCGAGCTTGGCATTGACTGGCTTGCGCTCAGCTTTGTGCAGCGCCCCGAGGATGTGAACGAGGCGCGCACCCTTGCCCGCGGCCGGGCCGCGATCCTGTCGAAGATCGAAAAACCCGCCGCGGTGAAATGCTTTGACGACATTCTGGCGGTCAGCGACGGCATCATGGTGGCGCGCGGCGATCTTGGGGTCGAGCTTCCGGTGCAAAACGTGCCGCCGATCCAGAAACGCCTTGTGCGGCGGTGTCGCGCCATGGCGAAACCTGTGATCGTGGCGACGCAGATGCTTGAATCGATGATCGAATCACCCATGCCCACCCGCGCCGAAGTTTCGGACGTGGCCACGGCGATTTATGAAGGCGCCGATGCAATCATGCTTTCGGCGGAATCAGCGGCTGGCGATTACCCGGTCGAGGCCGTCAGCACCATGAACAACGTCGCCGTCGAGGTGGAAAGCGACCCGACCTATCGCGAGGTGATCGAGGCAAGTCGGCGCGCCGACCGCCAGACCGTTGCCGACGGCATCGTCGCCGCCGCCCGTGAGATTGCCGAAACCACCGATATCAAGGCGATCTGCTGTTACACCCAATCGGGCACCACCGCGCTTTTGACCGCGCGCGAACGCCCGCGCGTGCCGATCATCGCCTTGACGAGCCTGCGCGGCACGGCACGCCGACTTGCGCTGACCTGGGGGGTGAACTGTGTGATGACCGGCGAGCTGACCCGGTTCAAGCTTGCGGTGATAAACGCCGCACGCGCCGCCTGTGCGCAAGGCTACACCGAGGAAACCGATCAGATCGTGGTGATTGCAGGCGTACCGTTCAACGTGCCGGGATCAACCAACATCCTTAGGGTTGCGCCCTGTCAGGAAAGTTTGATTTACGCTACCGATCCGGGCTAATCTCGGGCATTATTGGTGTAGCGTGTTACCGGAGTTGTTTCATGGATCCTGATCTAGCCATGGCTATTGGCGTCGTGCTGGGCGTTTTTACCGTTCCGTCGATCATGTCGGCCATATCGGACGGGCGCGCGCCGCGTGTCGCCGCCTTTACCATCATCGCCGCCGGTGTCCTTATCCTGTGGGCGCTGACCAACAAGCCGGGCGGGTATTCGTTCAGCGACCTGCCGAACGTTCTTGTCCGGGTGATCGCGCGCTATCTGACCTGAAGCGGACCAAACCGCGCCAAGACCCCTTGCGATTTCACGATGGGGCGCGTATACGGCGCCTCTCAATGCGCGACCGGCCGAAAGTGGCATGCCGAGTCGCGCCTATACCGTCCGATTTAAGAGGAGCCGGAAATGCCCAAGATGAAGACCAAATCGAGCTGCAAAAAGCGGTTCAAAGTGACGGCCAGCGGTCGTGTTGTTGCCGGTCAGGCAGGCAAGCGCCATGGCATGATCAAACGCAGCAACAAATTCCTTCGTAACGCTCGCGGTACGACAACGCTGTCAAAGGCTGATGAAGGTATCATCAAGCCAATGATGCCCTACGCGCGCTAAGGAGGATATGATCAATGTCACGCGTTAAAGGTGGGGTAGTTACCCACGCCCGTCACAAGAAAGTCATCAAGGCCGCCAAAGGGTACTATGGCCGCCGCAAGAACACCTTCAAGGTGGCCGCACAGGCCGTCGACAAGGCCAACCAATACGCCACACGCGACCGCAAGAACCGCAAGCGCAATTTCCGCGCCCTGTGGATCCAGCGGATCAACGCCGCCGTGCGCAGCCACGACGAGGCGCTGACATATTCGCGCTTCATCAACGGATTGTCGCTGGCCGGTGTGGAAGTAGACCGCAAGGTTCTGGCCGATCTGGCCGTACACGAGCCCGCAGCGTTCAGCGCGATCGTGGCTCAGGTGCAGACCGCACTGGCAAAATAAGCCGGTCGCCTGCGAGGGACGACATGAAACGCCGCTGACCTTTGGGTCGGCGGCGTTTTCTTTTGCGCGCCGCACCAGCGTGGGGAGTTATTGTCAAATCTGGTGTTTGAGGCTTGTGGGTCATGCGGCGATCTGTTTGGGGTTTTGGGCTTCAATTCTGTTTTTGAACGTGACGCCTGTGATGGGTAATCTCTCCCTTTTTAACGGGGTGCATCCCTAGAGTTCACTCGGCCATTTCCAATTTCATAGCGGGTGTGATGCCGCCGACGCCCGTGTTGGGGCGGTCGTTATTGTAGGTCCATAGCCATTGCGTGGCTTGATCCCGTGCCTCCTCGATTCTCTCAAAGATATATTGGTCCAGCCACTCATGCCGGACCGTCCGGTTGTAACGCTCGACATAGGCGTTCTGCTGCGGCTGTCCGGGTTGGATGTGCTGGATCGTGACCTTGAGCTTGTTTTATCCTGAACCCGGCTCCTGAGGTATGAAGGAGCCACTGCCCGCCACGCCATTTATGGCGAGCAGTGGCGGCGGTTGGATCGCAGTGAGCTGGGTCGTTACGGACCGTTGAGAAGTTTGATCGAGCTATGCTGGAATCTGGGTGACGCGGCCTGATCAAGCGGCGCGGTTTGCAGTGTCGTTTGCGGCGACACCGTCGGTGAATGTGACGCCTTCGATGCCGTCACGGCGGCCGCCATGCTCAGCCTGTTGCCGGAAATCTGCACGCTTGGACGCAAACAGATGGCCAGCCTGACCGGCCTTGCCCCCATTACCCGACAGTCCGGTCAATGGCAGGGAAAGTCATTCATCGGCGGCGGGCGCAAGCCCCTGCGTGATGCCCTCTACATGCCTGCACTGGTCGCCATGCGATACAACCCGGACCTCAAGGCAAAATATGAAGACCTGCGCGCTGCTGGAAAACCCGCAAAGGTTGCCATCGTCGCCGTCATGCGCAAGCTCATCGAAACGGCAAATGCACTGGTCAAAGCTGATCGCAAATGGACCGCAAAAACTGCTTGATCAATAGTATGCGGCGGCTACGCCCCATTGGTTTCGCGCTTGCGCAGTATCGCGATGGGATGAAGCGGAGGGCTGTCGGTAGCTCGTCAGGGACTACGAGACGAGGTCCTTATGAGCCCTTGGCCTGCTGGGCGTGGACCCACGGCATCAGTTCGTCGATGTTGCGGGCGAGATGGCCGTTGGCGAGCTTCGTGAACAGATCGCGCAAATACGCATAGGGGTCGACGCCGTTCATCTTGCAAGTGCCGATCAGGCTGGCGAAGCGGGCCCAGTTGCGGCCACCCTAGTCATGACCGGCAAAGAGCGCATTGCGGCGGTTCATGGCCGGGCTGCGGATGGCGTTTTCGACCAGGTTGGAGTCCATGTCGACATGGCCATCCTCGAGGAAGAGCCGGAAG
>JAVVFB010000131.1:0-9402 GCA_032251095.1 Roseovarius sp.
CTTGAGGTTGGCAACACCCGCCGCCGCACCAATCGGATGCGCCGAATAGGTCCAGCCGTGGCCGATCGGGCCGTTTTCATCGGTGCCCTGTTCGAGCACTTTCCACATCTTCTCGCCAACAATCGACCCCGAGAGCGGCGCATAGGCAGACGTAAGGCCCTTGGCGATGGTGATAAGGTCGGCCTCAAGCCCGTAGTGATCAGAGCCAAACATCGTGCCAAGACGGCCAAAGCCGGTGACGACCTCATCCACCACAAGCAGGATATCGTGCTTTTTCAGGACCTTCTGGATCGCGGGCCAATATCCGGCGGGCGGCGGCACGATGCCCCCGGTGCCCAGAACCGGTTCGCCGATAAAGGCGGCGATGGTGTCAGCGCCTTCGCGTTCGATCAGCGCCTCAAGCTCGGCCACGCAATGGGCGGTGAACTGTTCCTCGGACTGATCAAGATCGGCACGGCGGAAATAATAGGGCGCCTCGGTGTGTACCACCTGCGCCAGCGGCAGATCGAATTTCTTGTGAAACAGTTCAAGCCCGGTTAGCGAACCGGTCACAAGACCCGAGCCGTGATAGCCACGCCAGCGGCTGATGATCTTTTTCTTTTCGGGACGGCCAAGGATGTTGTTGTAATACCAGATCAACTTGACGTTGGTCTCGTTGGCGTCCGATCCGCTGAGGCCAAAATAGACCTTCGACATATTTGTCGGCGCGCGGTCAAGGATCATCTTGGCCAAGGTAATGCTCGCCTCGGTGCCATGACCGACATATGAGTGATAATAGGCAAGCTCCTTGGCCTGCGCGGCGATGGCATCGGCGATATCCTGACGGCCATAGCCGACGTTGACGCAATAGAGGCCGGCAAAGGCGTCCAGCATCTTGTTGCCGTCGCGATCCTCGATATGGCAATTGGTGCCAGTCTTGATCACCCGGTGGGTAAGTTCACCGCGCGCGAATTGCGCCAGATGAGTTGAAGGGTGGAAAAAGTTGTCGCGATCCCACTCCGCCAGTTGGTCATTTCTCAGCATGTTTGTTCCTTTCGATCCTTTGTGTCGGAGCCCGGAAATTTCAAAAATTTCCGGACAAAAATCTTTACAAGATTTTGGTCTGTCTAGGCCCAGTCGCGACAGACGTATTTCATTTCCATGAATTCTTCCATCCCACGCCGCGCCCCTTCGCGGCCCAGTCCCGATTGCTTGACCCCACCAAAGGGAATCGGCGCGCCGGTCACTTTGGTACGGTTCACCGCCACCATCCCGAATTGAAGCGCCCGCGTCATCCGGTAAATGCGGCGCGGATCAAGGCTGTGAAGATAGGCGATCAGCCCGTATTCGGTAGCATTGGCGCGGGCGATCACCTCGTCTTCGGTGTCAAACGGCGTGATCGCCGCCACCGGGCCAAAGGTTTCGTCGCGCATGATCGCGGCCGCATCGGGCACATCGGTCAGAACCGTGGGCTGATAAAACAGCGGCCCCAGAGCATCGCGCTTTCCACCACAGCCAAGCTTGGCGCCATGTTCAAGCGCGTCCTTTACCTGCTCTTCCTGCTTTTGCACGGCGGCCTCATTCATCAGCGGGCCAATATCGGGGTCATCCATCCCGACCCCCAGGCTCAACGCCTTGGTTGCCGCAATGAAGCGCTCGCAAAACGGCTCGTAAATCGCGCGTTCCACATAAATGCGATTGGCGCCAAGACAATCCTGTCCCGAAGTGGCGAATTTCGCCTTGATCGTTTCCGCAACCGCGCTGTCGATATCCGATCCTTTGAATACGATCACCGGCGCATGCCCGCCCAGTTCCAGCACCAGCTTTTTCACTGTCCCTGCGCATTGGCGATACAAAAGCTGGCCAATATTGGTTGATCCGGTAAAGGACAGCACGCGCACGCGGGCATCTGTCGTCCAGGGCTCCACAACGGTGGGGGCATGGCCCGTGACCACGTTGAACACCCCCGCTGGCACGCCTGCGCGCTCGGCCAATTCGGCCAGGGCAAGCGCAGAATAAGGCGTTTCGCCGCTTGGATGCGCCACCACGGTGCATCCCGCCGCCATCGCCGCGGCCGCCTTGCGCGTGAGCATCGCCGCCGGAAAGTTCCACGGCGTGACAAGGGCGGCAACGCCCACCGGCTCAAGCCACAATTCGACCTCGGCATCGGGCAAATGGCTTGTGACGCCCTCGATGTTCGGACGCTTTGATTCTTCGGCATAATATTCGACAAAGCTGGCGGCATAGTCGATCTCGCCGCGCGCCTCGGACAGAGGCTTGCCCTGTTCAAGCACCATGATGCGGGCCAGATCTTCCTTGTGCTCGATCATCAACTTGAACCACCGGCGCAGCACCGCCGACCGCTCTTGCGGCAAGGTCATGCCCCAGGTGGCAAAGGCATTCTGTGCACCGTCCACCGCCGCGCGCGCCTGTGCCCCGCTCATGCTGGCCACCTCGCCAAGCAAGGCACCATCGGCCGGGTTGGTCACACTCAGGGTTTCGTTGCCGTCACCGGCCACCCATTTTCCGTTCACATAGGAAAAGTGACGCACAAGTCGCGTATCTGTGATCCCGTGACGGGTCCAGCTTGCTGAATCAGACATAGTTTGCACTCCTTTGCGCCAAAGAATGCGCTGGAGCGACAAGTAACTGTGCCTGAACTATGGCATTGCCGCAGAATAATCATCTTTATAAGCCTACCCAAACAGTAGAATCACCCGAAAAACATATCCAGCGGCGGCAAGCGTGGCGATTTCACCGGCTTGGTCACGATATAGGTGAAATAGCGCGCAAGCCCGATCCGAGCCTCTAACATCACGTCGATCAACCGCTGATATGCGTCGATATCGCGGGCCACGATCTGAAGCAGATAGTCAAATCCGCCACCAAGCGCCCAACAGGCCGTAACTTCATCATAGCGCATCACGCTGGCCTCGAAGGCCTGAAAACTTGCCGGCGTGTGATCTGCCAGCTCCGCTGCGACAAAGACCGTCACATGAGACCCGAGCTTTTTCAGGCTGATGCGCGCATTGTATCCCTCAATAATGCCGCCCTCTTCAAGTCGGCGAAGCCGCTCCCAACAAGGGCTTGCCGACAGGCCGACACGCGCGGCCAGATCGGCCTTGGTGATCCGGCCCTCATCGGCCAGAACCCGCAGAATTTCAAGATCGCGCGCATCAAGCTTCATGGATCAGGCCGAAATCACGGTGCCGGTCGTGCCATTCTTGAGCCGCTCGAACACATGGGTGGCAATCGCGGTATCCTGAACGCCGGTGCCGGTCAGATCGGCGATTGTGATATCGGCGTCGCTGCGCCGCCCGCGGGCGCGCCCGGTAATGACGTCGCCAAGCTCGGCTGGCGTGCCCTTGTCCCAGAGACCTGCGGCAAGTGCGCTGCGCAATTCGCCAAGCTTTTCGGCCTGCGCCACCCGGTCGGCCACGTAAAGGTCAGCCTTGTTCAACGCCTCTGGCTCGATCTCGTTCTTGCCCTCCTGATCCGATCCCATGGCGGTGATATGCAATTCAGGGTGAAGCCATTGCGCCTTGACAATCGGGGCGCGCGACGGGGTTGTCGTGACCACAAGCTGGCTTTCCATCACAAGATCGCCGGGGTGATCGACGACCCGCGCCTCGCATTTCAAATCCCGCGCCAGATCATCGGCGCAGGCCTGTGCACGGGCCGCGTCACGCCCCCAGACCAGCAATCGCTGAAACGGGCGCACGATATGCGCCGCCTTCATCTGAAGCCGCGCCTGAACACCGGTGCCGATCACGCCCGCCGTATGCACCACGTCAGGCGCAAGATGATCCGCCGCCACCGCCCCCGCCGCCGCCGTGCGTAAATCGGTAAGATAGCCATTATCCATAAATACCGCCTGAACCATGCCGGTCTTGGCCGAAAACAGAACCATAAGACCGTTCAGGCTTGGCAGGCCGAGCTTGGGGTTGTCGAAAAAGCCGGGGCTGACCTTGATCGCAAAGCCGCTCAGACCGGGGATATAGGCGGTTTTTACATCAACCTCGCCGTTCACCTCGGGCATCTCCATCGACATCACCGGCGGCATGATCACGCCGCCATCGGACAATGCGGAAAAAGCCTTTTCGATGACGCAAATTGTGTCCTTGTCCAAGGCAACGACACCGCGCAATTCGGCCTCGGTCACGACACGAATTTCATGTGTCATATGTCACTCCGTTAATTACCTTATCGCCAAGGCGAATATCCTGCCCGGTCATCACGCGGGTGAACATATCCATATCCAGATTGCGGCCGGTTACAATGGTGGCGCTCGGCCCGTCCGGTTTGATCTTTCCGGTCAACACAGCGGCCAGACCGACAACACAGGCACCCTCGGCCACGATCCGATCCTCGTAATAAAGCACCTGCATGGCGCGATAGATCTCTTCCTCACTGACAAGCACGATGTCATCGAGCAGATCGCGACACATCGGAAACGAAAGCCGATTGTTCATGCCAATTCCACCACCAAGGGAATCGGCAAGGCTTGGGTATTCCTCCACCTCGACCGGCTCGCCCGCCTCGATGCTTTGATACATCGCCGCACCACGATCCATGGTGACGCCGATCACCCGAATGTCCGGCTTGATCGCCTTTGCCGCCATCGCCACACCTGCGGCAAGACCACCCCCCGACAGGGGCACCAAAAGCGTCTCGATATCCGGGCGCGCCGCCAGCATCTCAAGCCCGATGGTCGCCTGTCCGGCAATCACCAGCGGGTCGTCAAATGGCGAGATTTCGGTCAACCCCTCGTCGCGCACAAGTCTTTCAACCTCGGCCTGCGCGTGATCCTGACTTTGGCCGATAATCCGTACCTCGGCGCCCAGTGCACGAATGCCATCAACCTTTGCCTGCGGCACCAACTCAGACATGCAGATCACCGCGCGCATGCCCCGTGCCCGCGCCGCAAATGCCACACCGCGCCCGTGATTGCCCGTCGAACAACAGGTCACACCTGCCGCCTCGCCAACCCCCGCCACGGCGTTCAGCGCACCACGCAGTTTGAAGGCGCCGATAGGTTGCATGTTTTCAAGCTTGAGCAGGAAATCCACTCCCGCCTGCGCGCTCATGTAGGGCGAAGGCACAAGCGGTGTGCCATCCGCCACCCCGCGGATCACCTGCGCCGCAGCATATACATCGGCCAAAACGGGCTGCATTCATCTCTCCTTTTTCGGGTCCGGCATAGCTTGGGTCAGGCCATAGCCTAACGTCAACCGCAGTTGGGTCGGTTTCCTGAAAACGACATTTTATGGCGTATTTCTTGGGGCAACCGGGCGCTAAACCTTCAAAATGATGATGAAACTTTTCCTATGGACAATGCCATGATTGAAAAAGACCTGCCGTTTTCATCGCAAGAATATCAACGCCGCCTGGCCAAAACCCGCAGTGTGATGGAAAGCAAAGGGATTGATGCACTGTTTGTGACCGATCCTTCGAACCAAAACTGGCTGACGGGCTATGACGGCTGGTCGTTCTATGTCCATCAGGGCGTTATCATCCTGCCCGAGGCCGATCCGATCTGGTGGGGTCGCAATCAAGACGCCAATGGCGGCGTCCGTACCGTCTGGATGACCGACGATCGCGTCGTGGGCTATGCCGACAACTATGTGCAATCCACCGAACGCCATCCGATGCAGGACCTCGCAGCGCGCCTCACCGGGATGGGCCTTGCCAACAAACGCATCGGCGTTGAAATGGACAATTACTATTTCTCGGCCAAGGCGATGGAGGTGTTGCGCGCGGAATTGCCAAACGCAAGCTTTGTCGATGCAACCGCACTCGTAAACTGGCAACGCACCGTCAAATCCGAAGAAGAGTTGGCCTTTATCCGCAAGGCCGCGGCGATCTCGGAAAAGATCGTCGACGGGCTGCTTGAACGGGTCGAGCCGGGGATACCGAAAAATGAAATCGTCGCCGAAATTTTTCGCGACGGAATTCGCGGCGTTGACGGGGCCTGGGGTGATTATCCTGCAATCGTGCCGCTCCTGCCCTCTGGCTCTGATGCGGCGGCGCCTCACCTGACGTGGAACGGACGCGAATTTGCCACCGGAGAAGCAACCTTCTTCGAGATATCAGGCTGCTACCGACGCTACCACGCCCCGTTTTGCCGCACGCTCTTTCTCGGCAAACCACCGCAATTCCTACTTGATGCCGAAAAGGCACTGGTAGAAGGGCTGGAAGCGGGCCTTGAAGCGGCGAAAGCCGGTAACCGCGCCTGCGATATTGCCAATGCCCTCGCTGCGCCGCTGGAGCGGGCAGGCATCGAACGCGGCGCGCGCTGTGGCTATCCCATCGGGTTGAGCTATCCGCCCGACTGGGGCGAACGCACAATCTCACTTCGCTCAGAGGATGAAACCGTGCTTGAACCCGGCATGACCTTCCACTTCATGCCAGGTCTCTGGATGTCGGACTGGGGCCTCGAGATCACCGAATCCATCCTGATCAAAGAAACTGGCCCGGCAGAAACCTTCTGTAACCGCCCGCGAAAGATGTTCGTCAAAGACTGATCCATCAGCCGATAAGAATAGAACAGAAGCCTCCGGCGGGGATATTTAGAGCCAGAAGAAATCGGGCGTGCTATCCGCTTCTTCTGGCCGAAAATATCCTGGGGAGTGTGAGGGGCAGCGCCCCTCATCCTTTAAAACAAACCTTTGCGGCGTAGCCGCGCTATTTTGAAACACGCCGAGGTTTAGCCAACCGCTTTCATAAGGCCATCTTCCTTAAGCTTCCCAGCCGCCTGATCCAGCGAGGCCCAGGCGCGCTCTGCGAGCGTGTCGATCTCATCTTTGGTAATCACCAGCGGCGGCGAAATGATCATGCGGTCGCCAACGTGGCGCATCACCAGATTATTGGCAAAGCACCGCTCGCGACAGATATAACCCGCCGTGCCCGCATCCGCCGCAAACTTGGCGCGGCTTTCTTTGTGCGGGGTAAGTGCAAGCGAGCCCATCATGCCGACGATCCGCGCCTCACCCACCAGCGGATGATCGGCCAGCGCCTGCCATTTTTCCTGAAGGTATGGCCCGGTGTCCTGCGCCACGCGTTCGACAATCTTTTCCTCTTCCAGAATACGCAGATTCTCAAGCGCCACGGCACAAGAGACCGGGTGACCGGAATAGGTATAGCCGTGATTGAATTCGCAGGCATTGATCACCTCGGCGATCTTGTCGCTCACAATCGAGCCGCCGATCGGCGCATAGCCAGAGCTAAGCCCCTTGGCGATGGTCATGATATCGGGGCGGATGTTCATGGTCTGGCTTCCGAACCAGTTGCCGGTCCGACCAAAGCCACAGATCACCTCGTCCGCGATCAGAAGCACGCCGTATTTATCACAAATCCGCTGAATCTCGGGCCAATAGCTTGCGGGCGGGATGATCACGCCGCCAGCACCCTGGATCGGTTCGGCGATAAAGGCGGCGACTCGATGCGCGCCGAGTTCCTCGATCTTTTCCTCAAGTTGACGGGCGCGGGCAAGGCCGAATTCTTCGGGATCGCTATCGCCGCCCTCTCCGTACCAGTAGGGCTGGTCGATATGGTGAATATCGGGGATCGGCATGCCACCCTGCGCGTGCATGCCCGACATGCCGCCAAGACTTCCACTGCCGACGCTTGAGCCGTGATAGGCGTTCTTGCGCGAGATGATCACGTTGCGCTCAGGCTGGCCCATTTCGGCCCAATAGGTGCGCACCATCCGGATGTTGGTGTCATTCGCCTCGGACCCGGAACTGGCATAGAACACATGGTTCAAATTCCCCGGCGCCAGTTCGGCAAGCTTGGCCGACAGGGCGATGACCGGCACATGGGTGGTTTGAAAGAAGGTGTTGTAAAACGGCAGTTCAAGCATCTGCCGCGCCGCCACCTGCGCCAGTTCTTCGCGGCCATAGCCGATATTGACGCACCACAGCCCGCCCATCGCATCAAGGATTTGATTACCTTCACTGTCGGTCAGGATGACGCCCTTGGCGCGGGTGATGATCCGGGCCCCTTTTTGCTCAAGCTCGTTGTTATGGGTGAAGGGATGCATGTGATGCGCGGCATCAAGGGCCTGCAACTCGGCCGTGGGCATGTGGTTGGTGATTGCCGTCATGGATCATACCTTTCGCGAACAAGAGCCTCGCTGGCGCGCGGGCCAGCCTTTGCCCCACAATATGATCAAATTATTCGCTGTCAATCGAATCAGCGTAATGCGCCTGATTGCTCCAAGGATTGGCGTACTTGCTCCATTCCCTGGATGACATCCTCTCTGATTGCGCGCGCCGCGGCCTCTGCATCGCGGGCCTGCATCGCCTCTATCATGGCTTTGTGCTTGTCCGGCAAATTCTGGGTGCCCATGCGCCCGCAAACCACCCGAAGCGACGGCCCGAACCGAAGCCAGAGCCCATCGGCCAAATGCGCCAGGATAGGCGCCTCGGCAATCTCGTAAAGACGCTTGTGAAAGCGATAGTTGAGCTCAAGATAGGCGCGCAGATCACCGCGCGCGATGGCAACGTCAAGCTCGTCATCCAGGGCACGCAGATTATCCAGATCGCTCAGGCTTGCGCGTTCGGTCGCGCGCAGGGTCAAATGCGGATCAACCCACTGACGTGCAAGGATTAACTCGCTTATATTATCGGCGCTCAGCAGGGGCACACTGACCCGCCTGTTGCCCTGGAATTCAAGCGCGCCTTCGGCGATCAGGCGGCGCAATGCCTCGCGCACCGGGGTCATGCCGGCACCAAGGCGTTCCGACAGGCCCTGAATGGTCACCGCCTGCCCCGGCGCCAGATCACCGAACAGCACCAGATCGCGCAACTGGCGATAAATCACCTCATGTGCGGGAAGCCGGACCGTTGCACCCTCGGGGGTGCTGAAATTCTGTGCGGTTGTGTTCATCTCTGGGGCGTCCGGACCATGGCGTGCAATGTCTGTCCTTGCGAGTTTAGCGGCTGCATGAAAACATTACCATATTGCCATGAGCGGAAATTTTTGATCAAATCCGCGGCAAGGCAGACGACATGCCGATAAACGGGAGAACATAATGCGACATCTCATCATGACGACCACAGCCGCTCTGGCGCTCGGGGCGATCACCGCCTCGGCCGAAGAAGTGCGGGTTTACAACTGGTCTGACTATATCGACGAAGCCCTGCTTGAGAAATTCGAGGCCGAAACCGGTATTGACCTTATCTATGACGTGTTTGACAGCAACGAGGTTCTGGAAACCAAGATGCTTGCGGGCGGGTCGGGCTATGACGTGGTTGTGCCCTCGGGCACCTTCCTGCAACGCCAGATCACGGCCGGCGCGTTCCAAAAGCTTGACATGGACAAACTGCCGAACCACGCCAACATGTGGGATGTGGTCAGCAGCCGGACCGAGCAATACGACCCCGACAATGCCTATTCGATCAATTATATGTGGGGCACCAC
>JAVVFB010000132.1:0-9398 GCA_032251095.1 Roseovarius sp.
TTCGGGTCAAGGTTGCTCTCCTCTGTTTGCAACCTTGAATCAGAAGTCAGGTGATTTGGGAATCCCGAACGTCAACAACCCCTAGTAATGTTTCGCGTGTCGCGCTAGATTGTTTCCATAAAACAAACAATTGAGGCATGACATGAGCACGCGACGCAGCACCACCGCCAGCCGCAAAGCCACCACCAAGGCAAGCCCCCCCGCACCCACATCAAATGCGGATCCAGCAGAGAGCATCACCCCCGTCGTCGTTTCTGAAAACATGGCCCCTGACGCGGGGCCCGAGCTCAAGAAACAAGAGCTTCTGGACAAGGTCGTGACCCGTACCGATGTCAAAAAGAAATTCGCCAAGCCGGTGGTAGAGGCAGTGTTGGAAATTCTCGGCGAAGCTCTGGCCGAAGGCCGTGAGCTGAACCTTCAGCCCTTGGGCAAGGTCAAGCTGAACCGGATCAAGGAAATGGCCAATGCGCGGGTGATCGTCGCCAAGATCCGCCAGCCCAAAGCAGGTGGCGCAAGCATGATCAGCGGGTCGGGTGAGGCCGAAGAAGATCCCATGAAAGATCAGGTTGCACAGGGCGCGGAGTGACGCTAGAAACCGCCCACGGCGGGTGATTAGCTCAGTGGTAGAGCGCTTCGTTCACATCGAAGATGTCAGGGGTTCAAATCCCTTATCACCCACCATTCCACCAAAGCGCTCCACCCGTTTTTCCGCGACGGGTGAGACCACACCGCCAAAGAAAAGGCCTGGTGACAGGATGCCGATAACCTCAGACAGGGTCGCCCAAGGTTCCTGGCTATTCAAGGCAGGAGAACGGCACAGGCGTGCATGAACATGCCGCTGCCCATGAACCGGGTTATCCCCAGTCCAATGGCAGGCAGGCGCGCGATCAAGTCGTCGCGGTGTCATCCCGCGGACATACCACGATAGGCGCAGCGGCCCGCAACCCATGTCCCCTGAATGGCCGGCATAGAGCCGTCGGGCCAATCCACCAACACAAGATCCGCGCGCTTGCCCACCGTGATGTCGCCCCGGTCAGAAAGCCCCATCGCCCGCGCCGGCCCAGCTGAGACGAGGGACCAAAGCGCAAGCCGATCCGCCCGGCGCTCTGCCGCAAGTCTGGCGATGGCGGCCAGCATGGCGGGGTAGAAATAATCCGAGGCGAGCGCATCGCACAGACCGGCCTCGACCATGTCGCCCGCGCCAAGCGAGCCGATATGGCTGCCTCCACGCGCGGCATTCGGGGCGCCGAAGACAATCGGGTCGCCCCCCTTGCGGGCCGCTTTGGCGGCGTCCATGACCATTGGAAACTCTGCGACATGGGCGCCCAATTCACGGAAATAGGCCCGCGTTTCGGCGCGTGTATCATCATGGCTGAGCATGGGGGCACCCGCCGCACGGGCCATCTGCGCGACCTGAGCGATGGCCTCGGGCACCTTGGCGCGCCGATCCCAGACGCGGCCCAGAAGCGCGATGTAGTCGTCTTCGCTCAACCCGGCGCGATGAGCCTTGGAGGCGGTGCGGCTTTTCATCCGGTCATCATCCAGCGACGCAATCGAAAAATCGGGTGACAGCTCAAACGCGCGGTCCTGGATTGGCACGTCATAGGCCCGCATGGTCATGGAGGTGTGGTCATTGAACGCGACCGAGGGCAAAAGCGGCCCCGAAAGCGCCCATTCGATCACGTCCAACGCCTCGAAGGCGAAGGTTTCCCATCGCAGCTGTACGCGGTTTTCCACGGTCAATCGGGGGGTCAGATCGCGTATGGCCTGCATCAAATCGCGGCCTCGTGCCACATCGCGCAATCCCGGCTCCCATCCCAGCGTGATCGCGTGATAGGCGGTGGCGATCCCGTTGGTCGCAAGTTGGCGGTCAGTGTCGATGAGCGCCGTGTCGGTCGGGAAGAAAACGCCGGGGCGGGGCATCAATTGTCGTTCGAACGCATCGCCGTGCACGTCGATCAGGGCGGGGGCAAGGATCAATCCACGCGCGTCGATCACCTCGCCTTGCGTTGGACCATCTATTTCGACGATCTGGCCATTGCTTATGGTCACCGTCGTATCATTGATCCCATCCGGGAGGTAGACCTGCGCGCCTTCAAAGGTAATCATTCAACGTCGTTCCATAATCAGATGTGAGGGGTAAGATCCCTGATTTTCGTGTACACGGTCCTCAAGCTTCAAGCATCCGAACCCTGAAGACAGAGCCGACGCCTTCGCCGTCGGGCAAAAATGATACGGATGGATCTTGTCGGTGTCGGGCGCATCAGAACCCCGGACGGGCGGCCAAAGTGCGTGGCGGCCCAGACCCGCCGCCCATTTTGCAGGCCCTCCTTTGGCGTCAGCCACGTGCGACCCGGCGCGATAGCCATCCATTGATCGTTCCAGTGTTGATCGGCTGTATCTGGCGTCACCGCTGCTCTCCGATAATTCTGGTGCGGGTCCAGCCGCTGAATTGTTCGATCCCGATCACGACAACTGCGATCATCAGGATCACGGTCATCGCCGTGGGGTAATCGAAAAGGTCAAAGCCCACTTTCAATTCGATCCCGATCCCGCCCGCGCCCACAAGGCCAAGGATGGTCGAGGACCGGACCGCTTTTTCAAGTGCATAGAGCGAGGTGGAAATAAATGCCGGCAAGCTGGCGGGGATCGTGGCGCAGGCCACCACATCCAGTTTTCGCGCCCCCGTCGCCGTCAGGCTTTCGGCGGGGCCCTTGTCGGCCGCTTCCATATCGTCGGCGAAGAAGCGTCCGCAAAAGCCGATCGTGTCAATCACGATGGCCAGCATTCCCGCAAAGGGACCGAGGCCCACGGCCACAACGAAGACGAGCGCCCAGGCGATGTCCGGCACGGCACGTATGAAACTCAGCGCGGTGCGCACAACCTGGTTCACCCACGGCCCTGCAATCAGCCCCTTTGCCGCCAAAAGAGCAACCGGCACAGAGAGTATCACCCCGACCACGGCCCCGGCGAAAGCGATTTGCAAGGTTTCAACCATTTTCCAGCCCAACCGTGTGAGCACCTGTGGATCAAGGTTCGGCGGGAAGGCCCGCGCGGCAAAATCGGCGAAACGGGGTGGGGCACTTGCCACTTTCTCAAGCGAGAAACCCGCCCCCGCTAGGCACCAGAAAATGACCGCAAGGCCGAGGGCATAGCCCAGAAAGCTGAGGGCCGAGGGGCGTTCAAACCGGGGCAATGCGATGTCAGTCATAAAGACCTCTGAGTTGC
Source organism: Roseovarius sp. (assembly GCA_032251095.1). Lineage (GTDB taxonomy): Bacteria > Pseudomonadota > Alphaproteobacteria > Rhodobacterales > Rhodobacteraceae > Roseovarius. Next base: position 3,229 of record JAVVFB010000132.1, read on the forward strand.
GCGGCGCTGAGAGAGGCCGCCGTCGCATCGAGCTGGATGCCACCCTGCGCAAGCCCAAGCACCCGGTCGCCGTATTTCAGCGCGTGTTCGATGTTATGCGAGGTAAAGACGACCGTGACGGCTTGGTCCCGAACGAGCCGAAAAAACAGGTCCATGACGTCTTCGCCTGCGCTTGGATCCAGAGACGCGCAAGGCTCGTCCGCAAACAGCACCTTGGGCGCGCCCACGATGGCGCGGGCAATGGCCACGCGTTGCGATTGCCCCCCCGACAGCCGATCCGCGCGCCGGTGCGCGAAATCAGCGAGGCCCACACGTTCCAGCGCCTGCATGGCAGCCTCCCGCGAGGACCGCGGTGCCAGCGAATGACTCCAGTGGCGCAGGCCCGGATGCTTGCCCAAAAGCCCATGCACAACGTTTGAAAGGACCGAAAGCCGAGGCACCAGATTGTGTTTCTGAGAGACCAGCCCGACCTGCGCGCGCATGTTGCGCAGATCGCGCCCGGTTGCCTGATTTGTCGGCTGACCAAGCAGATGCACGCTGCCGCCAGAGGTTGGGATCAAACCCAGCAGACAGCGCAGCAAGGTCGATTTTCCGGCGCCATTGGCACCAACAAGTGCTGTGGCCTCTCCGCGGGCGAGGCGGAAGCTTACGTCGGAAAAGATCGGCGTCGTCCCAAAGGTTTTGGAAATGGCGCGGGCTTCGATATCAACAGGCGAAACCGGCGCGAAGATCGCCCCGGTTTGCCCCGGCGACACATCTGGTGTCGTCGGATGATTCAGCAAAACATCAGTCACCGATGAAATTGTCGAACTGAGGGTAGCCTGCGTTGGTATACATCGAGCGGACGTAGTCATACGCGCTGTCCTCGATCGCAACGAGGTCCATGCCAACATATTTGTCGTTCTCTTCATGGGCGGTGATGCCCGCGATGATCTGCGCCTTGTTCTCAAGGATCGCGGCACGCAGTGCTTCGGTCGCCTCGGTTGGCACATGTGCACCCGCCATGATCATGTCGTTGGGAAGGTCGCCCGAACGCGCAATCATCTTGTAAAAGCCATAGGGCAGCTCTGTTTGGCCATTGCGGATGCCGACGAAAGCACCTGCATTCATGCCGAGCGCGTCGATATCGCCATTGTTCAACGCTTCGAACGCGATGTTGCGCGAGGTGTGGGTTCTCTCGATGTCGTTGACCGGATCAACGCCGCGATCGGCCAGCACTTGCATCGGGCAGAGCATGTTGGAGGTCGAGCCGATATCGCCAAACGCCACCTTCTTGCCCTTCAGGTCCGCAGGCCCGTTGATGCCGCTGTCAGCGCGCACGATGATGGCGCAATGATAGTCCGGACGACCGAGACCGATCAGCGGCGCCGCATTGGTCAGCTTGTTGATGACCACGTATTCCGCCGGGCCGGAGACCACGAAATCGACCGTTTCGCCACGAAGTGCTTCGGCCGCAGCCGTGCGCGAGTTTACGGCAAAGAATTCAAACGTGTCGCCAGTTGCGGCTTCCAGCGCCGCCTTGAACGGGCCCCATTCCAATTGCAGGCGTTCCATGCCTTCAACATCCGTTACAGCAAGTTTCCAGGTTTCTGCTGTCACTGCAAACGCGGACACAGCGGCAAGGCCGGCGCCCAGCAAAAGAGATTTAAGGTTCATTGCACCCTCCAGGTTCATTCAAGCGGATGCATGATCGGCGGGCGTATCACTGGCGCTACAGTTGCATGAAACCTTTGTGACGACTGCGCCGCAGATACCAAGAAGCTCAGCCGACTTTATTGCCTTGGCTCCAAACTCCGCGCAGCAAGGGCGTTTGGTTAATTTTGCGCACACGCAAAACATCCCCGCGCAAGCCTGTTTTCAAGATGCCGCGATCATGCAGGCGCACGGCCTGTGCGGGGGTGCGGGTCACCGTCGCAATGGCGCGGGGCAGATCATTCCAGATCTCTGCAAGGTGAAAGGCGGATAACAGCAGCGCCGAGGGCACATAGTCCGAGGAGATGATGTCCAGAAGGTCGGCTTTTGCGAGAGCCGCCGCCGCGACATTGCCGGAGTGGGAACCGCCGCGGATCAGGTTGGGTGCGCCCATCATCACGGCAATGCCGTGGCTGCGGCAGGCTCTGGCCGCCTCGACTGTCGTCGGGAACTCGGCGAAATCCACGCCGTTGCTTGCGGAGGTTGCGACATGATCGGCGGTCGTGTCATCATGGCTTGCAAGCACAGCCCCCAGGCGGCGCGCCTCTTTCACGGCGCCCGCCTCATGCTGTGCCCCAAGGCGTTTTTGCAAGCTGAGCAGGGTTTCGACATGTTCGGCAAACTCCGCGTCATTCATCCCGCGCTTCTTGGCGACATAGGTTTTCAGTGCGGACAGGTCACGGAACTGGCGCTGGCCCGGGGTGTGATCCATCAGGCTGACGATGCCGACCCGGTCTGACGGTCCGAATGCCGCCAATTCCTCAAGCAGCGTTTCTGAACAGATTTCTGCCCTGAGGTGCAGGAAATGACTGATCTTGAAATATCCCTGTTCCCGCGCTGTCAAAAGTTCATCCGCCAGTGTGCGGGCATAGTCGATATAGCGCCCCTTGCCATTGTGGATGGAGCCCACGCGCATGGCGTCAAACACCGTCGTGATGCCTGTGGAGGCCAGCTCGGCATCGTGGGCGATCAGGGCGGGCAAATGTGGCCAGTCCACCTCTGGGCGCGGTTCGATATGGCGTTCAACATTGTCCGTATGCAGTTCGACAAGACCGGGAATGACCAGATCACCGGCACAATCCAAGGCGCCGTTTGGCACATGATCGCCCTCGGCAATGTCAGAAATGACGCCCTTTTCGATTGTCACCGACCCGGTGAGCACCTGATCTGCCAAGACAAGCCGCGCATTGGCGAGACATAGGTCGCTTGGCGCATCGTTGTCACAAGCCTTCGTCAAAGGGGACGTGGGAAAAGGGGAATTCATGTCATACTCTCGATTTGCGATTTACTCTGCTCCGCCAGACGGGCCATTGGCCGAATTTGACGCGCCTTGACCCGGATGGGATGGGGTGCCGGGCCGAGAGGGCGCAGCGCCATCTGCCCGACTTGCCCGCGGCTTTTTGGGTTGACCGCATCGCCTTGTGTGGCGCGCGCGAAGATCGGTGGTTTGAGATGTTGCATCACTATACGCTCACCGGATGAAGCAGGGCCGCCCCGCGGGCGACGGTTTCGAACAGGGGGGCATCGTTGGAGATATCGATCACCCTCAACCCCGCAGGCAAGGGTTTGTCAGCCTGCGCAAGGCGTTTGGCAATTTCATCGTCTGTCTCACGCCCGCGCGCGGCCAGACGCAGCGCCAGAGTTTCGGGTTTCGCGGTGATATTGAGAACCACGAAACGCGGAAATATCCCGGCGGCTTGGGTCAGAGCCTTGCGGGATAGATTGACAAGGCAATCGGTGCCCTTGCCCAATTGGTATTTTACTGTGACGGGTATGCCATAATAGAGGCCGTGCGCGCGCCAATGGACCGCAAATGCCCCATCTTCAACCAAGGCTTCAAATTGCGGGACGGAAACAGCATCGTAATCTTCGCCGCCCAATTCGGGCACCCGCGTGATGACGCGGCGCACGAGGTGCAGATCGGGCAAGGCGCTGTGAAGACCTGCCATGACGCTGTCTTTGCCCACACCCGATGGCCCGACAACCGCGATGAGGCGTCCCCCAGACTTTGAGGCAGGCGTCATGCCGCCATTCCGGGGGTAAAGCGGCTGACATCTATTTCACGATCACAGACACGGGTACGGGCCGCCTCGTCATGGAAAATTCCGATGATCGCCGCGCCACGTGCCTTGGCGTCTTCGATCAAGGAAAGCACGACCTCGCGGTTGGCGGCGTCAAGGCTTGCGGTGGGTTCATCCAGCAACATCGCAGGATAGGTATGGGCAAAGCCGCGGGCGATGTTCACGCGCTGTTGCTCGCCGCCCGAGAACGTGGTGGGTGACAAGGACCAGAGCCGCTCGGGGATGTTCAATTGGGTCAGAAGCGCCGATGCGCGGCCCTGCGCGTCGTCTGTCGGTACTCCCAAAGCGCGCAGAGGCTCTGCAACCACATCGAGGGTTGGGACCCGTGGCACCACGCGCAGAAACTGGCTGACATAGCCCAGCACGTCACGGCGCAATTTGATGACGTCGCGCGGCATGGCCTGCACGATGTCCAGATCACCAATGCGAATTTCACCCGCCTGTGTCAGATAGTTGCCGTAAATCATCCGCATCAGCGTGGATTTCCCGGCACCAGACGCCCCGGTGAGCGCCACGCATTCGCCCTGGGCAACCGCGAAGGACAGATCTCTGATCACTTCGATCACGGCACTTCCCTGATTGTGCAGGGTAAAGGTTTTCGAAACGTTGCTAAGGTTTATCATGGTTCATACCTGCAAAACGGAACTGACAAGAAGCTGGCTATAGGCGTGTTGCGGATCGTCCAAGACCTGATCGGTCAGGCCTGCCTCGACCACGCGGCCTGATTTCATCACCATAAGCCGATCTGCCAAAAGGCGAACAACGGCCAGGTCATGGGTCACGATGATCGCAGACAGGCCCATGTCGCGCACAAGACCGCGCAGCAGATCCAGCAGACGCGCCTGAACCGACACGTCAAGGCCGCCGGTGGGTTCATCCATGAAGACCAATCGCGGTCCGGTGACGAGGTTGCGGGCGATCTGCAAGCGTTGCTGCATCCCACCCGAGAAGGTGGTGGGGCGATCGTCCACACGAGAGGCGTCGATCTCGACCCGGCCCAGCCAGTCTGTGGCCTTGTTGCGGATGTCGCCGTAATGGCGCTCGCCCACGGCCATCAACCGCTCGCCCACATTGCCACCGGCGCTGACGCCCATGCGCAGCCCGTCGCGGGCATGTTGGTGCACAAAGGCCCAATCGGTGCGCCCGAGCATCCGCCGCTCCGGCTCTGACATGGTAATGGTGTCGCGTGGGCCGTAGGTTTCATGCCCTGCCGCTTCTCTGCCTGAGGGCGGGCGGGTGTCGAACACCACCTGTCCCGCATCGGGGGGCAAATGCCCTGCCATGCAATTGAGCAAGGTGGATTTGCCGGACCCGCTTTCGCCAACGATCCCCATGACCTCACCGGGATAAAGGTCGAACGACACATCCGCACAGCCGATATGTGCGCCATATCGCTTGGTGAGGCCCTGAACGGAGAGCAAAGGTGTCATGCTGCGTCCTTTCCTTTATGTCCTGCTGCTTGGCGCGCCTCGCAGTAATCGGTGTCAGAGCAGACAAACATCCGCCCGCCTGCGTCATCCATGATCAACTCATCAAGGTAACTGTCGGTCGCGGCACACATCCCGCAGGGGTGATCGGCCTTTGATGCCTCGAACGGGTGATCCTCGAAATCAAGGCTGACCACCTGGGTATAGGGCGGCAGCGCATAAATGCGCTGTTCGCGTCCTGCGCCAAAAAGCTGGATCGCAGCCATATCGCCCAGCTTCGGATTGTCGAATTTCGGGATCGGCGATGGGTCCATCACATAGCGCCCTTCGACCTTGACCGGATAGGCGTAGGAGGTCGCAATGTGGCCGTGGCGGCTGATATCCTCGTAAAGCTTGACATGCATCAGCCCGTATTCCTCAAGGCTGTGCATCTTGCGGGTCTCGCTCTCGCGCGGTTCCAGAAAGCGCAAAGGTTCGGGAATTGGCACCTGATAGACGAGGATCTGGCCTTCTCTCAGGGGCTCTTCGGGGATGCGGTGGCGGGTCTGGATCACGGTGGCGTCGGCCGTTGCGGTTGTTGTCGCAACCCCTGCTGTGCGTTGAAAGAAGGTCCGGATCGAGACCGCATTCGTGGTATCGTCGGCGCCTTGGTCGATCACCTTGAAGGTGTCTTCGGGCGTCAGCACCGCTGCCGACACCTGCACCCCGCCGGTGCCCCAACCATAAGGCATCGGCATCTCGCGGCTGGCGAAAGGAACCTGATAGCCGGGAATGGCGAGACCTTTCAGGATTGCGCGCCGGATCATCCGCTTGGTCTGTTCGTCAAGATAGGCGAAGTTGTACTCGTTCATTCTGCGGCCTCCTGCATCTGAACTGCCCCGGCTTCACGGCGCAGTTTGCGCACCAACTCCAATTCAGACTGAAAATCGACGTAATGCGGCAGTTTGATATGCTCGAGGAACCCTGTCGC
>JAVVFB010000133.1:0-9355 GCA_032251095.1 Roseovarius sp.
TGATCGCCTCCATCGACCGCTGCGCGACCCTCGCGCCGCTGCACAATCCGCATAACCTTGCGGCCATCACGACCCTGACCCGCCTTGCCCCCGGCTTGCCGCAATGCGCCAGCTTCGACACGGCCTTTCATGCCACCAACCCCGAAGTGGCCGCCCGCTACGCGGTGCCTGCCGAGATCGAGGCGCGTGGCATCCGCCGCTACGGGTTTCACGGCATTTCCTATGCCTCGATGGTGCGCCACATGCCCGACGTGACCGGTGCGGCGTTTCCTGCGCGCCTGCTCGCCTTTCACCTCGGCAACGGAGCCTCGATCTGTGCCATCCGTGACGGGAAATCGCTGGCCACCACAATGGGCTATTCCCCGCTTGGCGGGCTGACCATGGGCACACGCACCGGAGAGATCGACGGCAATGCCGTGCTGCGCCTCGCCGAAGAAGACGGGATCGCGGCGACGCATCACCTGTTGAACAGGGAAAGCGGGTTGCGCGGCCTCTCGGGCGGGCTGTCGGACATGCGCGCGCTGATGGCGGAAGATACGCCCGAGGCGTGTTTTGCCATCGATCATTTCTGTTACTGGGCGATCCGCCATGCCGGATCGCTGATCGCGGCGATGGAGGGCGTGGATGCCGTGGCCTTTACCGGCGGCATCGGCGAGAATGCCGCCCCAATTCGCGCGCGCATTTTTGAGGGCCTCGCATGGCTGGGGGCGCAGTTGGACGAGGCGGCGAACGCACGCTGTGACACGCGCCTGCACGCCCCCGGATCGGCGCTTACCGGCTGGATCGTACCCGCACAGGAAGAACGCATGATCGCCGCCGATGCCCACAGAATTCTATGCGCCGCCACACCCTCAAACCCGGAACATTGATCCAGACATTCGGAAAATCCATGACGTGTGTTCGGAAAATCGAAAAAATACAGAAAATAGTCGCCGCTGGAATTCTTCTGCCCTAACGTGACCCCGATATTGGACAAGGGCCCGCCATGACACATCATCAGCCGAAGATTGATACCTCTCCGAAAGTGTCGGACGAGATCCGCAAGACCACCTGTTACATGTGCGCCTGTCGCTGCGGGATCAATGTGCATCTCAAGGGCGGCAAGGTCTCTTATATCGAGGGAAACCGCGACCACCCGGTGAACAAGGGCGTGCTTTGTGCCAAGGGCTCGGCTGGGATCATGCAGGTCAACGCACCCTCGCGCCTGCGCGCGCCGCTTAAACGGGTGGGGCCGCGCGGCTCTGGCGAATACGAGGAAATAAGCTGGGACGAGGCGCTTGAAATCGCCACGGACTGGCTTGCCCCGATCCGCGAAAAGCATCCTGAAAAGCTGGCGTTTTTCACCGGGCGCGATCAAAGCCAGAGCTTTACAAGCCTCTGGGCGCAGAGCTTTGGCACCCCGAACTATGCCGCGCATGGCGGCTTTTGCTCGGTCAACATGGCCGCTGCGGGCATCTACACCATGGGCGGCGCCTTTTGGGAGTTTGGCCAGCCGGATTGGGACCACACCAAGCTTTTCATGATTTTTGGCGTCGCCGAGGATCACGACAGCAACCCGATCAAGATGGGCATCGGCAAGATCAAGGCACGCGGCGCACGCGTGATCGGCGTCAACCCGATCCGCTCTGGCTATAACGCGGTGGCCGATGATTGGGTCGGGATCACGCCGGGCACCGATGGTCTTTTCATCCTGTCGCTGGTGCATGTGCTGATCAGTGCCGGCAAGATCGACCTTGATTACCTGTCGCGCTATACCAACGCGCCGGTGCTTTTGAACGGCGATGAGGGATCTCCCGAATTTGGCCTGTTCCTGCGCGATGATGATGGCAAGCCGCTGGTGATTGATCGCAACACCGGCAAGCTGGCGGCGTTCGACACGCCCGGCATCCGCCCTGATCTCTCTGCCACGCACCGCGCCGCCGGTGTCACCCATCGCCCGGTGATGCACCACATGGCCGAGCGTTACCTTGATCCGCAATACGCCCCCGAGGCCGTCGCCGAACGCTGTGGCATCACGCCCGAGAAAATCCACCGCATCGCCGCCGAAATCGCCCGCGTCGCCTTTGACGAGGCGATCACGCTTGACCATGAATGGACCGATTTCCGTGGCGAAAAGCACGCGACCATGACCGGCCGCCCGGTCAGCTTTCACGCCATGCGCGGCATCTCGGCCCATTCCAACGGGTTTCAGACCTGTCGCGCACTGCATGTGCTGCAAATCCTTCTAGGCACGGTCGAGGTGCCCGGCGGCTTTCGCTTCAAGCCGCCCTATCCCAAGCCGGTCAGCGCCCACCCGAGACCGCATTGCGGCGTCAATCCCGGCGCGCCCCTGAACGGGCCGCATCTTGGCTTTGTTCATGGCCCCGAGGACCTCGCCCTCAAAGAGGACGGCACGGCGGCGCGGATCGACAAGGCCTTTACCTGGGAAAACCCGATGTCCAGCCACGGGCTGATGCATATGGTGATTTCCAACGCCCATGCCGGTGATCCCTACAGGATCGACACGCTGTTCATGTATATGGCCAACATGTCGTGGAACTCGTCGATGAACACCGGCGGCGTGATCAAGATGCTGACCGATACCGACGAGAACGGCGATTACGTGATCCCGCGCATTATCTATTCGGATGCGTATAGTTCGGAAATGGTCGCCTATGCCGACCTGATCCTGCCCGACACCACCTATCTTGAACGCCACGATTGCATCTCGCTGCTCGATCGCCCGATCTGCGAGGCCGACGCCGCCGCCGATGCGATCCGCTGGCCGGTGATCGAACCTGACCGCGATGTGCGCGGCTTTCAGTCGGTGCTCTGTGATCTCGGCGCGCGCCTTGGCCTGCCGGCCTTCACAAACGCCGATGGCGGCCAGAAATACGCCGATTATGCCGATTACATCACCAACCACGAACGCCGCCCCGGCATCGGCCCGCTGGCCGGTTTTCGCGGCGCCGCGGGGGATGAGGCCGGTCGCGGCGCGCCCAATCCAGATCAACTGGACCGCTATATCGAGAACGGCGGCTTTTTCGTCAATCACATCCCCGAGGGCGCGAATTACTACAAACCCTGGAACACCGCCTATCAGGACTGGGCCGTCGGCATGGGCATCTATGATGCGCCCCAGCCCTATATTTTCGACCTCTACGTCGAACCTCTGCGCAAGTTCCAACTGGCCGCCGAAGGCCATGGTGAACGCCAACCCCCCGATCACCTGCGCGAGCGGATCAAGGCAACCCTCGACCCGCTGCCGATCTGGTACCCGCCATTCGAGGATGATCATATCGACACCGCCGAATTCCCGGTCCATGCCCTCACCCAGCGCCCGATGGCAATGTATCACTCCTGGGGAAGCCAGAACGCATGGCTGCGCCAGATCCATGGCCATAACCCGCTCTACCTGCCGACAAAGCTGTGGGAGAAGAACAGCTTTGCCGATGGCGATTGGGCCAAGGTGACATCAGCGCATGGCGCGATCACCGTGCCGGTGGCGCATATGGCGGCGCTCAATGAAAACACCATCTGGACATGGAACGCGATCGGCAAACGCAAAGGTGCCTGGGCCCTCTCCGAGGACGCGCCCGAGGCGACCCAAGGCTTCCTGCTCAACCACCTGATCCACGAGCTTCTGCCGCCCAGGGGCGATGGCTTGCGCTGGTCCAACTCCGATCCGGTCACCGGTCAGGCCGCGTGGTTCGATCTGCGCGTGAAGGTCGAGAAAACCGCTGCCCCCGCCGAGAGCCAACCCGTGATGAAACCGCTCAAGTCCCCGGTCCCCCAAGGCCCCGACCACCTGGAATGGAAGGTGGGAAAATGACCCATGCTGATTTTCTTCTGGCCCTAAATATCCCGGGGGGGTCGCGCCCCGCGCGACGGGGGCAGCGCCCCCAATCCCCGCTCACACCACACAATCCCGAGGTGGTCCAATGACAACCCTACCCCAACAAACCAACCGCAAGCTGGGTCTCGTGATCGACCTTGATACCTGCGTCGGCTGTCATGCCTGCGTGGTGTCGTGCAAAGGCTGGAACACCGAGAATTACGGCGCGCCCCTCAGCGATCAAAACCCCTATGGCGCCGATCCTTCGGGCACCTTCCTCAACCGCGTGCACAGCTACGAGGTGCAACCGCTGGCAACCTCCACCATGCCGCATCCGGCGGCACAGCTGGTGCATTTCCCCAAATCCTGCCTGCATTGCGAAGACGCGCCCTGCGTCACCGTCTGCCCGACCGGGGCAAGTTACAAGCGGGTCGAGGATGGCATCGTTCTGGTGAACGAGACCGATTGCATCGGCTGTGGCCTTTGTGCCTGGGCCTGCCCTTACGGCGCACGTGAACTTGATGCCGCCGAGGGCGTGATGAAGAAATGCACGCTCTGCGTCGATCGCATCTATAACGAAAACCTCCCCGAGGTGGATCGCGTGCCTGCCTGCGTGCGCACCTGCCCGGCCGGGGCGCGCCATTTCGGTGATTTTGCCGACCCGGATAGCAATGTCAGCAAACTGACGGCAGAGCGTGGCGGCATGGATCTGATGCCCGAACAGGGCACCAAGCCGGTCAACCAATATCTGCCGCCCCGCCCCAAAGATCAGCTGGATCAACCCAAACCGCTCGGCGAAATCGACATTCTTGCCCCCTTCCTGGCTCCGGTAATGGACGAACCCAAGGGCTTCCTTGGTTGGCTCGACAAAGCTCTGGAGAAGATCTGAGATGCATCCCGCCCCTTCCGTCATCGTCTTTACAACCCTCTCCGGGCTTGGCTTTGGCCTTTTGGTCTGGCTCGGGCTTGGCCTGCCCGCCGTCACCGGCTGGGTGGCTTTTACCTTCTTTGTCATCGCCTATGGCCTGGCCGTCGGCGGGCTTTTGGCTTCGACCTTTCACCTTGGGCACCCCGAGCGCGCCATGAAGGCGTTCAGCCAATGGCGCTCAAGCTGGCTGAGCCGCGAAGGCGTCTGCGCGGTCGCCGCCCTTCTGGTGATGGGCCTCTATGCCGCCGCCCTGGTGTTTCTCGACACCCGGATTGCGGTTCTGGGCTGGCTTGGCGCGCTCCTGTCGCTTGGCACCGTATTCACAACCTCGATGATCTATGCACAGCTTACGACCATTCCGCGCTGGAAAACCCCGCTGACGCCCGCCTTGCTGGTGTCGATCTCTCTGGCGGGCGGCGCGCTTCTGGCCGGTCAGGTCAGTGCCGCGCTGATCCTCTTGCCGGTGGCAGGGGTGATACAGGTGCTCTGGTGGGTGCGCGGTGACGGGGCCTTTGCCGCCAGCGGCACGAATATGGCAAGCGCAACCGGGCTTGGCAGCATCGGCAGCGTGCGCGCCTTCGAGGCGCCGCATACCGGCACCAATTACCTCCTGCGTGAAATGGTGCATCAGGTCGGGCGTAAACACGCCCAGAAACTGCGCGCGATCGCGCTTGGGCTTGGCTTTATCCTGCCGGTTCTGATGCTGCTGGTGCCGTTCACTCATGTCATGGCTCTGTTTGCCGTCGCAAGCCATGTGGTCGGCATTGCCGCCTCGCGCTGGCTGTTCTTCGCCGAGGCCGAGCATGTGGTCGGCCTCTATTATGGCAAACGCTAGGTGGCCCGAACGCGAGGCCGCCTGTCAGGGCGGATGAGCCGGTCGTTCACTCCCAGCCATCCGTCCATTCATCGACCTTGGGCTCGATCCGCTGCTTGCGGAACCGCCTCCAACGCACCCGGACCGCCCAGTAAAGTGCCGCCAGAAGGGTCAAAAGCACGATCTTGACCCAGGGAATGATCCTGACATCAGGACCGTCCACCGCCCAGATACTGACCGCGTTGGGATAGATCGACAGAAACTCATTGCGCCAACCATAGTGGCGCACCACCACCCATTGCGGGTTGGCCGCGTTCTTCTTGGAAATCAGATCAGACGCTTCGGCTTGAAGGTTCGACGTGTCAAACTTGAAATAGGGCGGCCAGGCCCAGCCGGTGTCTTCATTGCGATAGATCATCGGCTTGTCGTTGGTGCGAAACGCCTGAATGAAAAACACATCGCGTACGGTCGCATCGGTCGCCTCGCCGGTATCGGCATTGGACCAGAACAGCGCATTACTTCCGGGATTGACCCGCTTTTCATAGGTATCGGTGATCCGGGCCACATCGTGTTGCGGCAAGGTATAGTGCAGAACCGCAATCACCAGCAGCCAGAACAGCCCTCGGATCGTCCATTTCACATAGCCCATTGCGGCCCCCTTACATGAAATTCATCGTATAGATAATCACTGCGATCACCGTGATCGGCACAATATAGACCAGCCAGATCAAACGCCGCCTAAGCGACTGCTGATACTGCGCCATTCCTTCCTCTATATAGGCATCCTTGTCGCCGGGCCTACCCGTGTCTTGCCAGTCCTGCAACAATTTGCCCCGCCGCACGGATCTCGAATAGAGGGAAATACTGACATAGATCACCGTCAGTATGACAAAGCCAAAAACCAGCAATCGTAGCAATGCCAACATCCCTCTGTTTCCCGATCCAAAACCGCACCCGCGACCCGGGTCGCGGCAATCCCGAAGGGTCTTAGCGCAGAATCGTCCCAAGATGCACCCCGCAACATCCCTGAAAGAAGATTTCCATCTGTGACCCATGCATGATGAACGCAATCAAGGACAGGATGCTGTCGCGCCGCGCCTTTTTCACCGTCACTGCCGCCGCTGGCGCCACCATCGCGCTTGGCCCCCTCACAGCCCCGGCGGGCCTGCGCGGATCTTCGTGATGGCCTGACATTCAGGCGCACAGCCTGACAGCCTTGTGACGTGACATTTCATCTGCGCGACTTAGGGTAGGGGTATGATTTTCCGCCCTGACCGGAGGCCCTATGCGATATCTGCTTGTCCTGTTTGCCCTTCTCTTTCCCGGCTTGGCCACGGCAGCAGAACCCGCAGCCGACGCAACGCCCTGTCACGCGGAAATCCCCTGCCCGCTTGGGGATCGCTCCTATCACGTGAAAGAACCGGATGATTGGGATGGCACATCGCCGCTTCCGGTCTTGTTGCACTTTCACGGCTGGATGCGACAGGGCACGCTGATCGTCAAACATGGCCGCATTTCCGGCGCAACCCGGCGGCGCGGCGTTCTGCTTTTGGCGCCCAACGGGGCCGAAAAAACCTGGGATTTCTGGACCTCTGATACCGCTGACGTCGATTTCGCCGCGGCCGTGATCGAGGACGCCGCCAAGCGTTATCCGATCGACCGCAGCCGGATTTACGTCTCTGGCTATTCCTATGGCTCGGCGATGGCCTGGCGTTATGCCTGTGAAAACGGCAACGGCGTGGCGGCGCTTCTGGCGATCTCGGGCACCCTGCGCCAGTCAGAGACCTGCCCCGCCGCCCCCAGGGAAATCCGCCATGTGCATGGCACCTCGGATAATGTGATGGATTTTCCCTTTGGGCCGGAGGGCGACACGACCTATCCGGTCAAACTCTGGCGTGACCGGCTTGATTGCAACGGCCCGCCGCGTGACCTTGGCGCGTGGGACGTGACCCGGCATGACGCATTCAAACGCACCCGTTGGAGCGATTGCGTCGGCGGGCAAGTGACACTTGATGTACACAAACGCGGCCATTTCATCCCGCGCGGCTGGATCGCGCGGCAACTCGACGAACTGTTGGATCTGCCGCCGTCCTATCCATGAGCCGTCCGCCTACCCAAGTCTTGCCGCGCGCTAGAGCATGTTGTTCAAAAGTGGGAACCGGTTTTGAGCAACATGCGCTAACGTAACCCGTCGTCGCCCTTGACCTCGGCCAGGCTCAGCCCGCCCATACGGTCATGTATGCGCCCACCCCGCGCCATCGCGAGGATGAACAAAAGCTCGTCGGCGCGCGGCCCATCGGCAAGGCCCACCTCCATCCCGTCAAAATGGCTGCGCACATAGGCGGCGTTGATATGGCCAAGCGGCACGTCGATGCGCGTGCCCGGCCCGCCCTGTTTCATCGATGAGGGCACGATTGCCTTGGCCTCACCAAGGCGCGCGCGCATCGCATAGCCCCCCGGCACATGCCAAAGCGCGGTATGTTCCAACTCGCCGCGCTCGCCCGCCATCGCGGCCTTGCCATATCCGTCAATGCCGTTCATCCCGCCCATCGCCTCGATCAAACGGTCGGTCATCATCAGGCCAAGCGGCTTGAGGCCCTCCATCGCCGATTGCAGATCGCCGGTATAGCCGCCCGCAAAGGGGTTCTTGACCAGCGCGGCAATCGCCCCCCGGCGGCGCGGATGTTCGGGGGCGGGGCCGCCATCGTGGTGAATCTCCTCGATGAAAATCGCGGTCTTGCGCAGGGTAAAATCAGGCATGCAGTGCCTCCGTTTTGGTCAAGGGTTTCACGGGCAGGTCGCCGACAATCCGGCACTGCCCCTCAAGCATCAGCACCGCGCCGCCGATCAATCCGGCCGCAAGGCAGGTCTCGGCGTAGGCAAGCCCGGCCCCAAGCGCGCGATCCACCTCGGCGCGCGTCAAATGGCCGACCGCCCGCGTGACGGGCCGCGCACCAAGATCGCTGTCGGGCGAGACCTCAATCGCGGGCAGGCGCGTCACCGCAGGGTGCCCCGGAAGATCGACCGCATTGGCGATCATCGTGGCGGCGGCATCGGCTCCGGCGGCAGAGGCGGCAAGCACCGTCACACTCTCGGCGATGCCGCGCGAGAGGCTGCGCCCGCCACGCCCCGAAGTGGCAATCCCGCGCATCCCCGTGTCATGGCCAATCGCCAACCGCGCCACCGGATCGGCGCCGACAACGCCCTGCATCACCTGACCTCGCGTGAGGTGAAAGGCGATGTCGCCGCCATTGTTGACATAGGCCTTGGCGATGCCGGGGCCATCACAGAGCGCCGCCAATATCTCTTCGGCCCCGGCGCCGGCAACGGCGGCCATGGGCGTGATGAACCTTGGCGCAAAGGGGGCCACCGCGCGCACCATGCGGCGCGCAACGCGGCCCTTTGGCATCTCTCCTGTGGCAGAGCGCAGGCGCGGCAACTCATCGACGATGCCCTGCAAAAGTCCGTCAAAGCGCATGGCGGCGCGCGCGAATCCCGCCTCTTGTCCCGGACCGCTTGCGCCGACGATCATATCAATCGGCCCATGGTGCAGGTGAAGCCGCCCGCCCGCGATCCGCATGATCTGTGGCCCGGTCATTCGCCTTGCTCCGGTGTGCGGCCAACAGCGCGGAACGCGGCACCATATTCGCCACCCTTCTCAAGGATATCGGCAATCGAACGCACCGCCCCGTCATGCCCGCCAAGCGCGCGGAATTCTTCGCGCGACAGGGTGAATTCAAGCGGTGCGACAAGCGCCGGGGTCGGCACATAGCCAAAGCTGCCCTCGGGCATCGCCAGC
>JAVVFB010000134.1:0-9163 GCA_032251095.1 Roseovarius sp.
CTGCGCGGTCGTGACCGCAAACCAGAACGGGCGCAGCGCACCGAAATTATCGCCGAACCGCACCTCGACCAGATCAAGCACCTCTTCGGTGATCTCGTCGGGGGTAAATTGCATCGGCGCCGGCCGCAGCAGGTCGGCGCGCGCGCGCTTGCGGTTGTCATGGTCATAATTCCACTTGCCCCCCGCCGGTTTATCGCCCTCCATAAGATAACCGGTCTTGCGGCGCATCTCGCGATAGAAATACTCCATCCGAAGCTCTTTGCGCCCCTCGGCCCATGCGCTGAACTCGACCGGCGAGGACATAAACCGATCATCGGGCAGGATTTTCACCGAGAGTGGCGCGTTTTCCAGCGCCTCCAGAAGACGCCATTCGCCCGGTTGGGTGGCCAGAACCGTGCTGGTGCCGTGCTCTTGTCCGCGCCGCATCAATTCTGCGACAATTGATTTGGACGCCTCCGGATCATCAAGCTTGGTATAGGCGACCTGCCAGCCATCGGCGCGCAAATCTCGCGCAAAATGGCGCATCGCCGACAGGACAAGCGCGATTTTCTTGGGATGATGCGACACATAGCGCGCCTCGTCCATGACCTCTGCCATCACGATGATATCGCTGGATTTATCGGCCCTGGCGAGCGCCGAAAGACCAAGGCTAAGCTGATCGCCCAACACCAGAACAAGGCGCGTCACCATGCGACGGGTTTGCCTTGCCAGTCAAAGAACTGCCCGGTCTGCGCCGGGGTCAGCGTCTCAATCACGCCAAGCAGGTTTTCGGCGGCCTCCGACGCGGCAACGGCGGGGTGGCGATCAAGGTATTTCTCGGTGAAGGGCGTGCGCACCGTGCCCGGATGCAGCACAACACAGATCGCTTGCCTGTGGCTGCGCGCAAGTTCAATCGCGCCGGAATGGATCATCTGATTGAGCGCGGCCTTGGCGGTGCGATAGCTATACCAGCCGCCCTTGGCATTGTCGCCGATCGAGCCAACCCGCGCCGAGAGCGCGGCAAACACCGCCCGCCCCGTGCGCGGCATAAGGCCAAGGCTGTGCTTGAGCACCAGAGAGGGGCCGATGCAATTGAGTGCAAACTGATCCATCATCGCCGCTGCATCAAGCGATTTCAGGGTTTTCTCGGGCGCGGCGCCGTTGATTTCAAGCGCGCCAGTGGCCACGAAAATAAGGTCGAACGGCCCGGTCAGGCGGCCAAGGGCGGCGGCGACCGAGGCCTCATTGGTGATGTCGAGCCCGTCCACGCTGCGCGAGAGGCCGGTTACCCGGACGCCCCGCGCGGTAAGCGCCGCGCCAAGCGCGCCGCCAATCCCGCCCGAAGCCCCGATGATCAATGCGTTTTCCATGACAGCAGAGCTAGCCGGATTGCGCCGGGGTTCAAGACCAATCGCGCCAAAGCGCAATTTCGGGGTTTTCATCCGGCGCGGCCAATCCTATAGTTCGGCCCATGACACAGCAGGATCATATGACATTGCCCATGACACGTGCGATTTCGCGCGCGTTTCCGGCTGCCCTGCTAGACCTAAGCCGCCTCTGAGCGTGCCAGCCCGGCGCGACCGCTCAGAGGATGTGCCTTTTCGCGCCACAGGCTTAGGACAAATAAAAAGAGACCCAAAATGACTGATCAGACCAAAAACCGCGCCTCCTCGCAGGCGACAAAAGAGCGTGTGGTGATCTTTGACACCACATTGCGCGATGGCGAACAATCCCCCGGCGCGACCATGACCCATGCCGAAAAGCTCGAAATCGCCGGGCTGCTCGATGACATGGGCGTCGATATCATCGAGGCCGGCTTTCCCATCGCCTCGGAAGGTGATTTTCGCGCCGTGAGCGAGATTGCGGCGAATTCGAAAAACGCGGTGATCTGCGGGCTGGCGCGCGCCAATATCAAGGATATCGACCGCTGCTGGGAGGCGGTGAAAGGCGCGGCACAACCACGCATTCACACCTTTATCGGCACCTCACCGCTGCACCGGGCGATCCCCAATCTTGACCGCGATCAGATGGCCGAACGGATTCATGAAACCGTGACCCATGCCCGCAACCTCTGTGACAATGTGCAATGGTCGCCGATGGATGCCACCCGTACCGAGTGGGATTACCTGTGCCGCACGGTCGAAATCGCCATCAAGGCCGGGGCCAGCACGATCAACATTCCCGACACGGTTGGCTATACGGCGCCGGTTGAATCGGCGGACCTGATCCGCCGTTTGATCGAAACCGTGCCCGGCGCCGATGAGGTGGTCTTTGCCACCCATTGCCACAACGATCTTGGCATGGCGACGGCCAACGCCCTGGCCGCCGTCGCGGGCGGCGCGCGCCAGATTGAGTGTACCATCAACGGGCTTGGCGAACGCGCCGGCAACACCGCGCTGGAAGAGGTGGTGATGGCACTCAAGGTGCGCGGCGACATCATGCCCTACGCCACCGGCGTCGACACCACCAAGATCATGAATATCTCGCGCCGGGTGGCGACGGTCTCGGGCTTTCCGGTGCAGTTCAACAAGGCGATTGTCGGCAAGAACGCCTTTGCCCATGAATCGGGCATCCATCAGGATGGCATGCTCAAGAACGCCGAAACCTTCGAGATCATGCGCCCGTCGGATGTGGGCCTGGCGGAAACCAATATCGTCATGGGCAAGCATTCGGGCCGTGCCGCCTTGCGCTCGAAACTGCATGATCTAGGCTATGATCTGGCCGATAATCAACTCAACGATGTGTTCGTGCGCTTCAAGGAATTGGCCGATCGCAAGAAAGAGGTCTATGACGAAGACCTGATCGCGCTCGTGAATGTCGGCATTGATGGCGAAAGTGATCGCCTTCAGATCAAGCATTTGCGCGTGGTCTGTGGCACCGAAGGGCCGCAACAGGCCAGCCTGACCATGACGATTGACGGTGTGGAACAGACAACCGAGGCCACAGGCGACGGGCCGGTCGATGCGACCTTCAACGCGGTGCGCAATCTGTTTCCGCATGACGCGCGTTTGCAGCTTTACCAGGTGCATGCGGTGACCGAGGGCACAGATGCACAGGCCACGGTCAGCGTGCGAATGGAAGAATCGGGGCGGATCGTGACCGGGCAATCGGCCGATACCGACACGGTTGTGGCCAGCGCCAGGGCCTATGTGCACGCGCTCAACAACCTCTTGATCCGGCGCGAGAAATCGGGCGGTGACACGCCCGAGGTGAACTACAGGGACCTGACCTAAACGGCAGGCTCATCAGCCCCTTGCGTGGCTGCCTCGCACGAGGCGCGCACGCAAGGGCGCGAAGAGTGACAGCCCGCAGACCGCTATGTCGAGGCGGTCAAGAGACTGGCGCGCGGCGGGCTAACCCTGCCCTAACGTATTGATTTCGCATGCTCTAGTCAGCCCATTCCCAGGGCCGCACGAATTGGCCAAGGATATGGCCAAGCTTTTCCTCGTCAACATCGCCGATCTTGCGCAGCTGCGCTACCAAGCCGCGCTTTTTGTCGTCAACCACAATCACCACCTCGGCGGCGATCTCGGCCTTGGCGAGGGCGGCATTATAGATCCGGGTGATGGCACGTTTGCGCAGGTCGGGCTTGAACACCTTGCCCACGGCGGTTTTCGGCAGTTCGGCCAGAACCTCGACATATTTCGGGATCGCGGCGCGTTCGTGGACGTGGATCTTGCAATGTTCAAGCAGATCCTCGCCGGTGGCGGTGCCGCCCTCGACCAGCTCGACATAGGCGCAGGGCATTTCGCCGGAATGCGCGTCGGGCTGACCAATCGCACCGGCCATCGCCACCTCGGCATGCGCCATCAGCGCCTCTTCGATCTCGGCGGGGTCGATGTTGTGCCCGCCTCGAATGATCAGATCCTTGGCCCGCCCGGTGATCCAGACATAGCCATCCGGGTCGATACGACCGAGATCGCCGGTGCGCAGATACTCGTCATGATGATAAAGCCCGACGTTTTTGGCGGCCTCGGTATAGGTATTTCCCGCATAGACCCCAGGGTTGGAAATACAGATTTCACCCACCTCGTCGGCGGCACATTCCACCGGCTTGCCCTTGGCGTCGGTCTTGTAGATGCGCACATCCGTATAGGGGAACGGCACCCCGACAGAGCCGACTTTCTTTTCGCCCGCCGGGGGATTGCAGGACACAAGACAGGTCGCCTCGGTCAGGCCATAGCCCTCGATCACGGTCATGCCAGTGGCCGATTCAAACCGCTTGAACAGCTCAAGCGGCATCGGCGCCGAGCCGGAAAAAGCGTTGCGCACGGTGCTGAGATCGGCATTGACCTTGCGCTGCATCAGCGCGGAAACGGCCGTTGGCACGGTGATCACAAAGCTGATCTTCCAGCGCTCGCACAGCTTCCAGAAATTGTCGAACACCCCCTCACCGCGATATCCCGCAGGCGTCGGAAACACCACATGCGCGCCCGATTTGATCATCGCCATCAGGATCACGTGACAGGCAAACACATGAAAAAGCGGCAGCGGACACATCACGTTGTCATGCTCGGTGAACAGCAATGTATGCCCGATCCAGCCATTATAGATCATCCCGGAATAGCGGTGCTGCGCCACCTTGGGCATGCCCGTCGTGCCGCCGGTATGGAAATAGGCCGCAACCCGGTCGCCGGTGGCATCGGGGAAATCAAGCGCGGTTTTCTGGCGCGCCATCGCCTTGTTGAAATTCAGGATATCGGCGTGATTCCCGGTCGGGATCTTGGGGCGCACCAGCGGCACGATCCAGCTTTTGGGCGGGCTCAGGTAACGGTTAAGGTCGACTTCAAGAACCGTATGCACGCCCGGCGCATGGCGCACCGCCTCGGCGGTTTTCTGGGCGATGTCGGTTTTCGGGAATGACTTGAGGGTGACGACGACCTTGGCCTCGGTCTCGCGCAGAATGGCGGCGATCTGTTCGGGCTCAAGCAGCGGGTTGATCGGGTTGACGATCCCGGCGATGGCGCCGCCGATGGTGGCAATCGCGGTCTCAAGGCAATTCGGCAGGACAAGCGCCACCACATCGTTTTCGCCCACCTTGAGGCTGCGAAACAGGTTGGCCGCCTGACAACACTGATCGTGGAACTGTTTCCAGGTCAGGGTATGGGACGGATCATTAGCGCCAGAAAACAGCTGATAGCTGATCGCGGGGCGATCCGGAAAGCTGCGCGCCGTGTGGCTGAGCATCTGATACAGGGTATCGGGCTTTTCAAGCGCCTCCCATGTCGCCTTGCTTTCGATATCCAGTATATCCTGCCGGCACGTAAAACTCATGTTGCGTCCTCCCAAACGTCCGCGCGGTCCCGCACGGCTCTCTCCCTGCGGGACAGAATGTGCGGGATTTGGGGGCGGCGCAAGTTTTACGCTGCGTTTTGGAGCAGGTATCGCCCGGTTCAGCGGTGCGCGCCGAGGCAATCCACAAGCGCGCGCGCCATATCCCGCATCAGATCCGGGTAAAGGTCGGGGCCCGGCGCGTATGCCCCGGCCATCGGATCAAGCACACCATGCCCGGCCACATCGCCAAAGACACTCTCGACCAGCTTGGGATCGAATTGCGGTTCGGAAAAGACACAGGCAATATCCTCGGCGCGCGCCATATCGCGCAACGCCGTCACCCGCGCAGGGCCGGGATTGGCCGCATCACCAAGCGCAATCGCCCCCGAGGCCGCAAGGCCAGACCACGCCTCAAAATACTGATAGGCGTCGTGATAGACGAGAAAGCGCGCGTCTTTGATCGGGGCAAGCTCGGCCTTGATCTCGGCCATCAGGGCGTCAAGCTCGGCCTGCGCCGTGGCCGCGTTCGCGGCGTAGTGCGCCGCATGCTCGGGGTCGAGCGCCGCCAGTTCCCCGGCGACAAGCCCAAGCCAGCGGCGCGCGTTTTCCGGGTCAAGCCAGGCGTGCGGGTCAAGCCCCTCATGATCGTGGCCGCCATGGTCGTGGCCCGCGGGCTCGTGTCCGCTTTCATCCTCGCCCGCCACGCCAAAGGCAACCCCTTCGCGCAGGTCCAGAACATGGGTTTCTTCCCGGCCGAGCAACTCGACCACGCGGGCCGTGCCGGCAAGGTTTTCGATGCTTCCCTCAAGCCAGGGCGCAAGCGCTTCGCCAACCCAGATCACCAGATCGGCCTGTTCAAGCGCCGCTGCCTCTGACGGGCGCATCGCATAGCCATGCGGCGAGGCGCCGGAGCGCACCACAAGGGCGGGCGTGCCCAGGCCCTGCATCACCCGCGCCACCAGCGAATGCACCGGCGCCACATCAACCGCGACGCGCGGCACTTCGGCCAAGGCCACGCCGGCCAGCCCGAGGGTTCCACTCACTGCGCTTGCAAGCGCGACGACAAGACGGTTCAGCATTTCGACACCTTTTGTGATAATATAACACTTCATTCGCCTTGATAAATGTAACTCTATAACATATCAACCCCCAAACGACGCCCACGAAAGGCCCGCCATGGATACCATCGGATTCGGACAGCACGACCACGCGTCCTGCATGCGCGCCGCCCTTGCGGCGGTCGAGGCCTATTGTACCAAGCATAAGCTTCAATTCACCCCGGTGCGCCGTCGTGTGCTTGAAATTCTGCTGGCCCGGCATCGGGCGATGGGGGCCTATGAGATCCTCGACACGCTGCGTGACGAGGGCTTGGGATCACAGCCGCCGGTGGCTTACCGCGCGCTTGATTTCCTGGTCAGCCACGGCTTTGCCCATAAGATCGAGCGGCTCAATGCCTTTATCGCCTGTACCCACCCCGGACAGGATCACACGCCGGCCTTTCTGATCTGTCGCAAGTGCGATGCGGTGGCCGAGGCCCATGCCGAACCCTCGCGCGGGATGCTTGGGCGCGCGGCGATCGACACCGGGTTTTCCATCGAACAGGCCGTGGTCGAGGCGCTTGGCCTCTGCCCCGATTGCCGCAAGGGGGCACCGGCATGCGCCTGATCGAAACCAAGGACCTGAACATGCGCCTTGGCGGCGATATGGTGCTGCACGGCGTCAACCTGTCGATCACGCGCGGCGAGATCGTGACCATCGTCGGGCCGAACGGATCGGGTAAATCGACGCTTTTGCGCGCCATCATCGGTGCCCTTGCCCCGACAAGCGGCACCATCAACCGCGCGCCGGGGCTCAGGATCGGCTATGTGCCGCAAAAGCTTCATATCGACCCGACCCTGCCGCTGACGGTCACCCGGTTTCTCGGCCTGCCGCGCCGCCATCCCGCAAGCGATTTGCGCGCGGCCCTTGATCAGGCCGGCCTGCCCGATCTGCGCGATCACCAGATGGCGGACCTGTCCGGCGGACAGTTTCAACGCGTCCTGCTGGCGCGCGCCTTGATGGAAAAACCCGATCTTCTGATTTTGGACGAGGCCACGCAGGGGCTTGATCAACCCGGCTCTGCCGCGTTTTACCGCCGCATCGAAGAGGTCCGCCAAAGCCTTGGTTGCGGCGTTCTGATGGTCAGTCACGAGTTGCATGTGGTGATGAGCGCCAGCGACCGGGTGATTTGCCTCAACGGCCATGTCTGTTGCGAGGGCCGCCCCGAGGTGGTGGCTCAGGCCGAAGAATACCGGGCCATTTTCGGGCGCGGCACCCAAGGCGCCTTGGCGCTTTACCGCCATGAGCACAATCACGATCACGATCACGATCACGGTGCAGACTGCAATCACGATCACCCACATGAGGCCGCCGAATGATGCTGCTTGATGATTTCATGCTGCGCGCCGCCCTCGCCGGGCTTGGCGTGGCACTTGCCGCCGCCCCGTTGGGGTGTTTCGTGGTCTGGCGGCGGATGGCCTATTTTGGCGATGCAACGGCGCATGCGGCAATCCTTGGCGTGGCGCTTGCCCTGGCGTTTTCGACCTCGGTCTTTATCGGTGCGCTCGCGGTGTCGCTTGTCATGGCAATGACGGTCTCGGCCCTTTCGGGGCGTGGCTTTGCGATGGACACGCTATTGGGCGTGCTGGCCCATTCCGCGCTTGCCTTTGGCCTTGTGGCGGTTTCGTTCCTGTCGGGCGTGCGGATTGACCTTATGGCCTATCTGTTTGGCGATATCCTGGCGGTGAGCGTCGGCGATCTTGCGGTGATCTGGGGCGGGGCCGCGCTTGTGCTTGGCCTGTTGCTCTGGCGCTGGCAAGCGCTTTTGACCGCCACGCTTAGCCCTGACCTTGCCTATGCCGGGGGCATCAACCCGCGCCGCGAACAGCTTGTTCTGACGCTGGCATTGGCGCTTGTGGTGGCGGTGGCGATCAAGGTGGTCGGGGTCTTGCTGATCGCGGCCATGCTGATTGTGCCCGCCGCCGCCGCGCGCCCGCTCGCGGGCACGCCAGAGCGTATGGCCGCCGTTGCCATGGTGATCGGCGCCATCGCGGCGCTTGGCGGGCTTGGCGCATCGTTTCGGCTTGATACCCCGACGGGGCCGACGATTGTCTGTGTGGCCGCGCTTATCTTTGCCGCAACCAGCATCGGCGGCAGTCTTTTTGCCCGGCGTTCGGACCGCGCGGCACGTTGAAATACACCATCAAAAACATCCGACCATTTTTGTCGGAATTATATATTGACTCTTTTAGTCAGAAATAAGAAAACGGGCGTAGCACTTCACTCGGACACCCAAGAGAGGACACCCGATGCCATCGCTCAAAGCCGTCATAGGCCTTACCGCAACCCTCGCGCTGACAAGCCCGGTGTTGGCGCAAGAGGTCAACGTCTATTCCAGCCGCCACTATGATTCCGACAACGCGCTTTACGAGGAATTCACCGACAAAACCGGCATTTCCGTCAACCGGATCGAGGCCGACGCAGACGAACTCATTGCCCGCCTGAGTGCCGAGGGCGCCAATAGCCCCGCCGATGTCTTCATCACCGTTGACGTGGGTCGCATGGCCCGCGCCGAAGAGGCCGGCGTGCTTCAGACCTTCGCGTCGGACACCATCAAGGCCCGCGTGCCCGCGCATCTGCGCCATCCCGACGATCTCTGGTTCGGACTGTCACAGCGCGCGCGCATCATCTTTTACGCCAAGGATCGCGTCGAGACCCCGCCGCAGACCTATGAAGAGCTAGCCGATCCGAAATGGCAGGGCACGGTCTGTATCCGCTCCTCCTCGAACGTCTATAACCAGTCGCTTCTGGCCTCTATCATCGAGGCCGATGGCGCCGAGGCGGCCAAGGATTGGGCGGCCGGAATTGTCGC
>JAVVFB010000135.1:0-9094 GCA_032251095.1 Roseovarius sp.
AGCCGCCCGAGGCGGGTAGCGGGGAGTTGCAAATCAATCGCGAGTTGGCGACGCGCATCGCGCAAGCCAGTCGCGAGATCGATGAGCTGCTCTACGACCCCGCCCCGGTCAGCTCCTTGGAGGTGTTGCGCTGGCCGGGAGTGCTGGCCGCGGCAGAGACCGATGCCGGCCGCGTCCGCGAGGCGGCGCTGGCGCTTTTTGCGCGCCAGGGCTATGCGGCGGTGTCGATGCGCCAGATTGCCGGCGCGGTCGGGGTGCAGGCCGGTGCGCTCTACAACTATACGCCCGACAAGCAGACGCTGCTTTACGAGCTGATGAAGGCGCATATGGATGAATTGCTGGCCGCGCGCGCGGCCGAGCCTGCGCCGGATGATCCGATGGCGGCGCTGGACGGGTTCACCCGGTTTCACATCCGCTTTCACGCGCAGCGCCCCGAGGCGGTGTTCATTTCCTACATGGAATTGCGCAATCTCAGCCCCGAGAATTTCGCGGTAATCGAAGAGCTGCGCAAGACTTATGAAACCCAGCTTCAGGGCATCCTGCACCGCGGTGTGGCCGAAGGAAGCTTTGCGGTGCGCGATGCGCGGATCACCAGCATGGCGCTGATCGCGATGCTGACCGGGGTCAACACATGGTTTCGCGAAAAGGGCCGGTTGAGCCTGCCGGAGGTGGAAGAGATATATTGCGACATGGTGCGCAAAGCCGTGGCGCCCTGAGCGGGCTTTCGCGCCGACCGCCACGGGGGACCAGATTATTCGGCGAATAATCTGGGGGGAGTCGCCTAAAACGCGGGTTTGATGAAGGTGCCGTTGCGCAGGTCGGCCATGGCGGTGCGCAGCTCGGCCTTGGTGTTCATCACGATCGGGCCATGCCAGGCAACCGGCTCGGCGATTGGCGCGCCTGAGATCAGCAGAAAGCGAATGCCCTCGGGGCCGGCCTGAACGGTGACCTCGTCGCCGGTGCCAAAGCGGATCAGGGTGCGGTTGCCCGACAGGTCGCGGATATTCACCTCTTGCCCCGCCACCTCTTTTTCCAACAGCACGCCCTCGGGCGCACTTGCATCGGCGAAAGCGCCCGCGCCTTCGAACACATAGGCAAAGCTGCGACGGTAAGTGTCCACGCGAAAGGTCTTTTTCACACCCGGCGGCACCGAGATATCAAGGTATTGCGGGTCCGCGGCGATGCCGTCAACGGGGCCACGCTTGCCCCAGAACGTGCCGACGATCACGCGCACCGCGGTGCCGTCGTCATCCAGTACCACGGGGATATCCGGCGCGCTCACGTCCTGATAGCGCGGCGCGGTCATCTTGAGCGACGCGGGCAGATTTGCCCAAAGCTGGAAGCCGTGCATCTGTCCCGTCGCGTTGCCTTTCGGCATTTCCTGATGCAGGATGCCCGATCCGGCGGTCATCCATTGCACATCGCCCGCGCCAAGGCGCCCCTGATTGCCAAGGCTGTCGCCATGCTCGACCTCACCGGCCAACACATAAGTAATCGTCTCGATACCGCGATGCGGATGCCACGGAAACCCAGCCGTATAATCGCCCGGCCGGTCGCCGCGAAAATCGTCAAACAGCAGGAACGGGTCAAGTTCGCTTGGATCGTGAAACCCGAAGGCACGGTGCAGGTGAACGCCTGCGCCTTCAATTGTGGGCGTGGCTTTTCTGGTCTCCAGCACGGGTCTGATCGACATGGTCTTTCTCCTTTGGCACCTGATATAGGGGCTTGGCGGGCAGAGGTCATGCCCCGGCGCTGTTCGCCGCGCCACCGGGGCTGTGCGTTTTTGCGCAGAGGCAGGCATGCACCCCCTCGCCAAAACCCGTTCGCCGGGGTAAAGCCAGCCCAAAGGGAGAATTGGCATGCAAGATACAGAAGTCCTCGCCGTGTTGCGGGCCTCGACGCCGCGTCGGGTTCTCGGGGTGGTGGCGCTTGGCTCGCTCGGGCTGCTGACGCTCTATCTGGCGCTGGTTCAGCCGCCGGCCATGCTCTGGCAAGTGGTAATGGTCGCGCTTGGCGCGCTGATCCTCTGGCTGGCTGAGCGGATGTGGCGCGCGACGGCGCGTACGCTCGAGCTGACCCGCGAAGGATTGCGAAGTGACGATGGCGTGATGATAGCGCGGATTGCCGATCTTGCCAGCGTCGAGCGCGGCGTATTTGCCTTCAAGCCGTCTAACGGCTTCTCGATCCGCCTCAAGAGCAAGGCCCCCGCTGCCTGGCAGCCGGGGCTTTGGTGGCGTGTGGGGCGGCGCATCGGGGTGGGCGGTGTCACCGCCAGCACCAATGCCAAGGTCATGGCCGAGATCATGGAAGACCAGATGAACCGGCAAAACCCATCCGCTTAGGGGGCGCAGATCCCGGTGAAGCAAAGTTGCGAGGCAAAGCGCAGGGTCATAAACATGTTTGTCGTGATCGGGGTGCCGTCGGCCATTCCGAAGGGTAGGCTCGAATCATAGACCGACCTGGATTCCACCAGGATAAGATCCTGGCCGTTGGTCATGCTCGGGAAGAAATCAAATGCCGTTTTGACATCCTCCGGTTTTAATGCCTGAAGCTCGCCAGTGCCGCGTACCTCGGACCAGCGCAACTCGATTTCATCCGCTTCCGGGTCAATCCGGTCGTGAAAACGAACCACCGATGTCCTGATCTGGTTTCTGCCATTGTTGCCGGTGATCGTGTCGAATAGGACTTTGGTGTTGTCGATATATACGTCATCCACAATGCTGGTTTCACGCGAGAGCATGTCGGCGATCGTATAGGTAGCCTTTTCGCGCACGCTCTTGAAATGAAACATATCGAAGTGCTGATAGCCGAATACCAGCAAGCCAACAAGAAACGGCAACATGACCACCGTCTCTATGGTGGCGGTTCCCTGTTCGGATTTGCGAAAGCGTCGCAGGGCATGTTTTATGTCAAGGATATACATTTTAGATGGGCTCCTGAACGAAGGCGGCCATCGAAATGATTGCAGCTTGCCCGTTTACGTCCTTTTGCAATGCCGCCCCAAGGAATTGCTTTGGGAACAGAGGTTTGTATTTCACACAAACACGCAGCAACATCAATTCGTTCTGTCCGCCGGGGGTGAAGGTACGCAATGGCTTGGTTGGCTCTGCGGCGTCGGTACAGTCGGCCTCTGTATTCAGCGCGTTGAAGGCCCGAATATCGGTCGGGCGCATTTCAAGCCGCAGAGTGTTCATGCAATCGTAGATGACCACGGAGTTATCACAGACGATTTTCTTGATCGCATCATGCTGCGGTGCGTTGCCCGTACCAAGACGGATTTCGCGCACCGCAATGTCAAGCCCGCGCTCGAGCATGGTGTTGCGCATTGTAATGAAGCCAATTTCGATCGACATCATCATCAACGCCAGGAACACTGGAACGACAATCACGAACTCAATCGAAGCTGTCCCGTCTTTATCACGCCGAAAGCGGCGCAGCGCATGCCTGAACATGGCAGTCATTGGATCAACCTCAGGTTTTTAACATTCGCGGCGATCGAGCTGAATGCGCTGCTGATGCTGCTACCGGTTGCCCGGTAGTAATGCGATTTCGAACTGGCGCATTTGACGAGTTCGCGCTCAGCGGTGCCACCGACGGGGACTTCGAAGCCGATGGTATAAACCACAGTGCCTTCGGTTTTTGTGGCGCCACAAACCTTTTGCATAAGAACGTTTTTCTGGGCACCACTGATGTTTTCAAACGTGTAGTATTCGTCCCAGGCATCCGAGTTCCCGACAATGGAACTGTAATAGCTAGGCGACATCAGACCCCAGGCCTCTTCCCAGTCGAGTTGAATGGTTTCGATATAGCCGGGTATTGTCTGGCTCAGATTATTGAATTCTGCGACTGTTTTCCATGCGGGCTCTCCGTTAGCCGCTGCACCGATGCTGTAGTATTCGTTATCAGTCGCGCTATAGAGAAAGTAGACTGACTCTTTAGGGCCATTCGCGTCGTAGACGCATTCCCAGTTCTTTTGGGCGCATCTTGCTTTGCCATCAGCACCATATTCTTTCCTGTCGATATTCTTTGTGTTGAACGCATATTTGAATACGCGATCATGAAAGACCACCTCGTAGAGGTCAGATGCCTTGCCACGGTATTTTGGCGGATTGACGTCGAAGCGATAGGATGTGGTGTTTGCACCGTCGCCCATGAAGATAATGACCTTCAACGTGTCGGGATCATCGTAATCGGCGGGCACATGTGCGAGCGACGCATCCAGGTCCCCAGAGGAGATCATGGCCGAGGTTACCTGGCGGAATGTCGGGTCGAGCAGGGCGGCCCCCCAGTTCATGCCATCGTTACCCGAGGTGTTGCCATCCGGCACAAGCGAGTCGATCTTGGCATGAAGATCGACCTCGCTGGTCGAGTAGGGCAGGACGCGCATATATTCATTGTTGTAGCATGACCGCCAGCTTTGGTCGAGGTCATCGAACCCGCCATAGACTGACGTATAGATCATCTGGTTGGCCGGAATGCCGCTGCTCAGGGACGACGAGCCGCTCGTGAGTGTTGCATGGTGGTAATCATTTTCAGCGAACTCGAGGCAGGTCGAGTAATTATGGCGATCATCCACCGCAAGGGCGTTGTAGATCGACTCGGGCGGCGAAACAGAGAAGCTGAACGGAACGATCGACATCACGACACTGCCCGGCTCTCCGGCCCCTACGGTGTTCGTCACGAACTCTTTAGCGGCTTTCTTGAGATTGACCATCTTCGAATTTTTGGACATCGAACCGGACACGTCGAGCACGAGGATGCCTTCGAGCCGTGGAATCTCCACCTGTGCTGTAGCTGCGGCGGCAATACTAAGCGTTTTTACCCCGTTCAGCTTCATCAGATATGTATCAAGGCTGACTTTCGCGCGAGCTGTGATAAGGGCGCTGTTCAGCGTCGTGGTTATATCGCCCTCCTGCTCGGGCGAAAGGTACTCTGCCTTCATGGCCTTGGCAAAGTAGTTTTCCACGATCGTACGGGCTTCCATATCGGTTCTGGCAGAGGCCCCGGCCAGCACTGCACTGTCGAGCGTTGCCTGCAAAGAGGAACGCTCCATCTCGTGGCGCATGGCATCCAGTCCGATACCGCCCATGATCAAGAAGGTGAAGGCGATGAATAGAGCAAGTATGGTCACTGTACCATCTTCCTCGCGCATGAAACGCGTTGCCCAGGTGGGCAAATGGTTGTGTTCGTTGTGCCCAGCGGCATCTGAACCGGGGCGTTTGTTGTACTTAATGAGCATTTCATCACCTCTATCGTGATAGCATGGGCCGTCGGACCACACATTCCACCACCGATTTATATCGCTGCGCTCCGTGGCGGAAATAAGGCGAAATCTTGGCGAAACGGCAGAAATTAACCAATTGAAATCAACAATGTAACTTGCATTTGATCATTGTTTTCAGGGTGGAAACGAAAGCGGCGCAACGCCTCGTCAGATTAATAAAATTCGCTCGGCTTTCTCTGTCGGCTGGACAAAACGGTCACAGGTCTTAACCATGTTGAAAGAGTCCGGGTATAATGATCTGCACCAATGCAGAGGGCCACGGGGCGCATAAGGGAGAGGATAATGACCGCTATCAAAGAGCCAAGTTTTCGCGAGAGTGTGGATCTCATGTTCAATCGCGCGGTTGCGCTGATGGATCTGCCGCCTGGGCTTGAAGAGAAAATCCGCGTCTGCAACGCCACCTACACGGTGCGTTTCGGGGTGCGACTGCGCGGGCAAATCCATACCTTTACCGGCTATCGCAGCGTACATTCCGAACATATGGAGCCGGTCAAGGGCGGCATCCGCTATGCCATGGGCGTCAATCAGGATGAGGTCGAGGCGCTGGCGGCGCTGATGACCTATAAATGCGCTTTGGTCGAGGCGCCGTTTGGGGGCTCCAAAGGCGGCTTGCGGATTGATCCGCGCGAATGGGAAGAGCACGAGCTTGAGCTGATCACCCGCCGCTTTGCCTATGAGCTGATCAAGCGCGACCTGATCAACCCGGCGCAAAACGTACCGGCCCCCGATATGGGCACAGGCGAGCGCGAGATGGCCTGGATCGCCGATCAGTACAAGCGCATGAACACCACCGATATCAATTATCGCGCCTGCGTCACCGGCAAGCCGATCAACGCGGGCGGCATTCAGGGCCGGGTCGAGGCGACCGGGCGCGGGGTGCAATACGCCCTGCAGGAGTTCTTTCGCCATCCCGAAGATATCGCGATGGCCGGTTTGAGCGGCTCGCTTGATGGCAAGCGGGTCGTGGTGCAGGGGCTTGGCAATGTGGGCTATCACGCGGCCAAGTTCCTGCAGGAGGAAGATGGCTGTCTGATCACCGGGATCATCGAACGCGACGGCGCGCTCTACAATGAGGCAGGCCTTGACGTTGAAAAGGTCCGCGAGTGGATGCAGAAACATGACGGCATCAAGGATTATCCCGATGCCACCCATAGCGCCGAAGGGGCTGTGGTTCTTGAGGCTGACTGCGACATCCTTATCCCTGCGGCGATGGAGGGGGTGATCAACATGAACAACGCCGCCCGTATCAAGGCGCCGCTGATCATCGAGGCCGCCAATGGGCCGATCACCGCCGGCGCCGATGATATCCTGCGCGAAAAGGGCACGGTAATCATTCCGGACATGTATGCCAATGCCGGCGGTGTGACGGTGTCGTATTTCGAGTGGGTCAAGAACCTGAGCCATATCCGCTTTGGCCGGATGGGGCGGCGGCAGGAAGAGGCGCGCCACCAGCTTATCGTGGATGAATTGCAGCGTCTGGATCAGCATCTGGGCGATGCATGGGTGATGTCGCCGGGGTTCAAGCAGAAGTATCTGCGCGGCGCTGGTGAGCTGGAGTTGGTGCGCTCGGGGCTCGATGACACCATGCGCATCGCCTATCAATCGATGCGCGAGGTCTGGCATGGCCGTCAGGACGTGACCGACCTGCGCACGGCCGCCTATCTTGTGTCCATCGCCAAGGTTGCGGCAAGCTATCGCGCGATGGGGCTTTGAGAGGGGCTCGTCAGCCCCTTGCGTGGCTGCCTCGCGAGACCGACACGCAAGGGGCGGATGAGCGCCGGAGCGGCACAGGCGCGTTGACGCTGTGAAATAGATGGCAGAGCGCGCGCTCTGCCATTGCTATCCCCGGCGCGACTTGTTCCACTCGGATCAATGCATCGTGAGGGGGATCACATGCGGTTTTCGGGCTGGCGTGTTCCGAAAGAGGGTCTGACCGGCAACAAGGGCTGGCAGGCCCATTGGCGCGACGCGACGCCGAAATCCGAGTATGATGTGGTGATCATCGGCGGCGGCAATGTGGGGCGCAACACCACCATTGTGCGCGCCAATTACTTCCTGCCCGGCAATTCGGAATTCTACAGCCATTCCCTCAAGCTCTGGGAGGGCTTGAGCAGGATCTGAATTACAACGTCATGCATTCGCCGCGCGGTCAGATTGTGTTGTTTTATTCCGACGGACAGCGCGATGCGATGGCGCGGCGCGGCAATGCGATGATCAATCAGGGTGACGATGCCGAGATGCTTGACCGGGCCGCTTTGCGCCGGATGGTGCCCTGTCTCGATTACGACAATGCGCGCTTTCCGATCCATGGCGGTATGCTTCAGCGCCGCGCCGGCACCGCGCACCATTGATCTTGTCCAGAACTGTGAAGTCACCGGCATCGACATCGAGGGGGGCATAGTCAAAGGCGTGCAGACCACGCGCGGCGCGATCCGGGCCAGGAAGGTGGCGATGGTCGTGGCCGGCCGCTCAAGCCAGGTGGCGGCGATGGCGGGCCTGCGGCTTTCGATTGAAAGCCATGTGTTGCAGGCCTTTGTGACCGAGGGCCTCAGGCCGGTGATTGATCATGTGATCAGCTTTGGCGTGGGTCATTTCTATATCAGTCAGTCGGACAAGGGCGGCCTTGTCTTTGGCGGTGATCTTGACATGTATGCCTCTTACGCGGCGCGCGGGAACCTGCCGTTGGTCGAGCATGTGATGGAGGCAGGCATGGCCTTGATGCCGATGATCGGCAAGGCGCGGGTGCTGCGCAGCTGGGGCGGGATCATGGATATGTCGCCGGATGGGTCGCCGGTGATTGATCGCACGGTTATTGACGGGCTCTATCTCAATTGCGGCTGGTGTTATGGCGGGTTCAAGGCGGTGCCGGCTTCGGGGGATGTGACGGCGCATCTGATTGCCACCGGCACGCCGCATGCCGCCGGTGCGCGGTTTCGCCTTGATCGGTTCCGCACGGGGCGCGGGCTGATGGATGAAGAAGGCACCGGCAGTCAGCACAACCTGCATTGAGGCGCGTGTGATGAGGGGCGGGAAGATGAGTATTTATGGAAGGATGAAAGAGCAGGTGCGATGAGACTTCCCTGTCCGATTTGCGGCGAGCGTGACCGGCGCGAGTTCACCTATAGCGGGGCCACCGTGGCGTTGGAGCGTCCCGGTGCAGAGGCGGGCCGGAGGCGTGGGACGATTATGTGCACAATAGCGACAACCCGGCCGGGGTGACGCGTGATCTTTGGTATCACGAGCAGGGCTGTGCCGCCTGGATCGTGGTGACGCGCAACACGGTGACGCATGAGGTGTTGGGCGCCGTGCTGGCCAGTGAGGCGCGCCGCGCCGGTAGCGCGTCATGAGGATCGAGGGCTTGTCGAGGGCGGGAGCCCGGTCAATTTCACCGTCGACGGCCTGCGCTATCAGGGGGGGTGAGGGCGACACGCTGGCCTCGGCGCTTCTGGCCAATGGCGTTCGGATGGTGGCGCGGTCGTTCAAGTATCATCGCCCGCGCGGTGTCATGACGGCGGGCAGCGAAGAGCCGAACATGCGCGCCACCGTGGTGGAGTTGCGAGAGGGGCTCTGGGCGCGCAGTCAGAACCGCTGGCTGACGCTTGGGTTTGATCTTCTAGCGGTCTATGATCTGGCTGCGCCGTTCCTCGGGGCCGGGTTTTATTACAAGACCTTCATGTGGCCGCGCCGGATCAAGATCGCTATGAGCGTGCCTTTGCACATTGTGATCTGTTGGTGATTGGCGCCGGGCCGACCGGGATCATTGCCGCGCTGAGTGCGGCCAGGGCCGGGGCGGATGTCATTCTGGTCGAT
>JAVVFB010000136.1:0-9085 GCA_032251095.1 Roseovarius sp.
CGATAAGAACGCCACCCACCAGTGACAAAAGCGGCGTAAACGCCGTTTCAACGCCTGTCATAGTCTCTTTCCCTTCGCCTCTCTTGCCCCGGTCCATGAACAGGGGCTGTATTACATTTCTTGAATATATGCAGGGCTTGCGGGAATTCACACTCTAAATGCCAGAGCGTCACGGAAATCTTACCGCCCTATCGCCTAAAGCGCGCGCTGCGATTGAAACGACGGCGAAATCGCGTTCGCCGTGTCCTGAAGCTTGGGCAGGATCTCCGCCACGATCCTCTCGCGATCCCAGGTATGCGCCGAGACCGAACATTGCACCGCCGCAAAGGCGCGCCCCTCGGGGCCGATGATCGGCGTGGCAACGGCAAGCTCGTTCAGGATCATCTGCCCCTGCGAGATCGCATAGCCATCATGCACCGCCGCTTCGACATTGGCGCGGATCGCATCGCGATCAAGCGTCGTGCTTGGGGTAAAGGGCTTTATTGGCCAGGTCTCGACCGCCGCGCGCCGCTCGTCCTCGGGAAAGGTCGCAAGCATCGCGCGCCCCGCCGAGGTGGACAACGCCGGCAAGCGCCGCCCGATCACCGTCGCGGCAAAATAGGTCCGTTTGCATGGCAGGCGGCTGACGTAAATGATGTGATCGCCGGACAATTCGGCAAGGTTTACGGTCTCTCCCAACTCCTGACTGAGATTGATCAGCTTGGGCATCGCTTGCCCGACAAGCGGATCGGACCAATAATAGGCATAGGCCATCTCAAGCCAGGCATGCGAGGGGCGAAACCGCCGCGTGCCGGGGTCTTTATCCAGCATCCCCTCGATATAAAGCGTGTTGGCAAGACGCTGCGTTGCGCTTTTATCAAGCCCGCTGCGCGCCGCCAGATCCGATAGCGAAAGCTCGCTGTGGCTTTCATCGAATGCCCGCAATAGCCGCAATCCCTTGGCAAGCGACCCCACGTAAAGCGTATTCTGCTTTGTTTTCATGCGCCTCTCGCAAAATCAGCGATCCACCCGATACAGAGGCTTGACGGATGAGAATGCCCTTGCCTTAATGGATCATATGGCAACACTAGGTATCATAATGTAATACCAACGGCAAGGGCCAAAAAATGGCGCGAGCCCATGATCGCGCACCGCAAGACATACCAACAAGGGAGATTCCGATGAAACAATCCTGGTTCAAAACCACAATCGCCAGTGTCGCGCTGATCGCGGCCTGCGGCGGCGCATGGGCCGAAAAGGCCAATGACACCCTGCGCGTCGGCTTTACCAAAGAGCTTGAGAACGTCGACAGCTTTTTCAATTCCTCGCGCGAAGGCGTCGTTCTGCAACGCGCGATCTGGGATGGTCTGGTTTACCGTGATCCGATCACCAACGAATATTCCGGCAATCTGGCCACCGCGTGGGAATGGATCGACGATGTGACCCTCGAATTCAAACTGCGCGAGGGCGTGACCTTTCACAACGGCGAGGCGTTCAACGCCGATGACGTGGTCTATACCGTCAATTTCGTGTCCAAGGAAGAAAACGGCGTCAAGACACAGCGCAACGTGAACTGGATGAAATCGGCCGAGAAGATCGACGATTACACCGTGCGCATTCACCTCAAAGAGGCCTTCCCCGCCGCGATCGAATTCCTGTCCGGTCCGGTTTCGATGTACCCCAACGACTATTACGCCGAAGTGGGCCCAAGCGGCATGGGCCTCAACCCGGTCGGCACCGGCCCCTATAAGGTGGTGTCGGTTGTCCCCGGCCAGCATTTCGTGCTGCAAAAGAACGACGGCTATCACGATAGCCCCAAGGGCAAGGCCAGCATCACCAATGTCGATATCCGCACCATCCCGGATGTGAACACCCAGATGGCCGAACTGTTCAGCGGCTCGCTTGATCTGATCTGGCAGGTGCCCGCCGATCAGGCCGAGAAACTGGCGCAGATGGATCAGTTCACCGTCACCAACGAATCGACCATGCGGGTCGGCTATCTCTCGATGGATGCCGCCGGGCGCTCGGGCGACACGCCCTTCACCGACCTGCGCGTGCGCCGCGCCGTAAACCACGCCATCAACCGCGAAGAACTGGTTGCCGCCCTGCTCAAGGGCAAATCCAAGGTGGTCTGGACGCCGTGCTACCCAAGTCAGTTCGGCTGTGTTCAGGACACCGCCACAAAGTATGAATACAACCCCGAAAAGGCCAAGGCCCTTTTGGCCGAAGCCGGTTATCCCGATGGTTTCACCACCGAGTTCTACGCCTATCGCGACCGCGAATATGCCGAGGCGATCCTCAGCTATCTCAACGCCGTGGGCATCAAGGCCGATTTCAAATACCTGCAATATTCGGCCCTGCGCGAGCTGAACATGACCGGCGACGTGCCGCTCGCCTTCCTCACCTGGGGCAGCTTCTCGATCAACGATGCCTCGGCCATGGTCAGCCAGTTTTTCAAGCACGGCTCGCTTGACGATGCGCGTGACGATCAGGTTCTCGCCGACCTCACCGTTGCCGATAGCGCAACCGACGACGCCACCCGAATCGAACATTACGGCAAGGCCATCGCCCGGATCACCGATCAGGCCTATTGGGCGCCGATGTTCTCGTACAACACCAACTATGTCTCGACCAAAGAGGTAGAGTACACGCCCACCGCCGACGAGGTGCTGCGCTTTACCACGATGACCTGGAACTAAGCGATCCGGTCTTTCGCGGGGGGTAAAACCCTGTCCCCCGCACACCTTCCTGCCCGCGCCAACCAAAGGGGCTGCCGCCGTGCTCAATTTCATCCTGAAACGCCTCGGGCTCGCCATCCTGGTGGCCTTTACCGTGTCATTCATAAGCTTCAGCCTGTTGTTCATGGCCGGCGATCCCGCCGTTGCGCTTGCCGGTGAGACCGCCAGCGGTGAAGACATCGAGGCCCTGCGCAAGCTCTACGGCTTTGACCGCCCGATGCTGGTGCAATACGGCGAATGGCTGTTTTCCGCCCTGCGCGGCGATTTCGGCGAAAGCTATTACTTCCGCCTTCCGGTCTCCTCGCTGATCGTCGACCGCCTTGGCGTGACCATGACCCTCGGCCTCTGCGGCATCACCTTCGCCTTGCTCACCGCCGTGCCCCTCGGCGTCGCCGCCGCAATCCGACCCAATTCGATCATCGACCGGGTCGCGCTGTTCCTGTCGGTCGCGGGCCAAGCAATGCCAAGCTTCTGGTTCGGCCTGATCCTGATCGTGCTTTTCGCCATAAAACTCGGCTGGCTCCCGCCCTCGGGCGCCTCAAGCCCGGCGCATTTCATCATGCCGACCATCGTGCTTGGCTATTACGCCATGCCCGCGATCATGCGCCTCACGCGGGCGGGCATGCTTGACGTGCTCTCGTCCGACTATATCCGCACCGCCCGTGCCAAGGGCGCGCCCGAAATGCGGGTTCTCTTCCGCCATGCCCTACGCAACGCGATCATCCCGGTGGTCTCGCTGGCGGCGGTGCAGATGGGCTTCATGCTCGGCGGCTCGATCGTGGTTGAATCGATCTTCGCGCTGCACGGTGCCGGCTATCTCGCCTGGGAAAGCATCGCGCGCAACGACCTGCCCACGGTTCAGGCCCTGATCCTTGTCTTTTCGATGTTCTACATCGTCTTCACCTTTCTCGCCGATGTGCTGAACGCCTGGCTTGACCCCCGCATGCGGAGCAGCTGAGATGACCATGACCGACATCCCCGATCCCCTCCTCAAGGATATCATCGGCCCGACCCCCGCCCAGATGCTGCGCAAACGGGTCTTTGGCCATCAGGGCCTGTTGATCGGCGCCTCTGTGGTGGGCCTTCTGCTGCTGGTCGCGATCTTCGCGCCGCTGCTCGCCCCGCATGATCCCTATGCCCAGAGCTTGATGACCCGCATGCAGCCGCCGGTCTTTCTTGGCGGCGATTGGGAGCACCCACTTGGCACTGACCACCTTGGGCGCGATTACCTCTCACGGCTGATCTATGGCGCTCGGGTGTCCCTTATGATCGGGGTGATCGCCGCGCTTATTTCCGGCGTGATCGGCACCGCCATGGGCGTCGCGGCGGGGTATTTCGGCGGGCGCGTCGATATGGTGGTGACCTTCCTGATCAACGTGCGCCTTGCCATGCCTGTGGTGCTTGTGGCTCTTGCCGTGGTGGCGATCCTCGGCGGCTCGCTTCAGGTGGTGATCATGGTGCTTGGCTTCCTGCTCTGGGATCGCTTTGCCGTGGTCATGCGCGCCTCGACGCTTCAGGTCCGCGGCCGCGAATATGTCGCCGCCGCCCGGGCCATTGGTGCCTCGACACCGCGGGTGATCCTGTCGGAAATCATGCCCAATATCGCCAATAACCTGATCGTCGTGGTCACCCTTGAAATGGCCCACGCCATCCTGCTTGAGGCGGCTTTGTCCTTCCTCGGCCTCGGGGTGCAACCCCCCACCCCAAGCTGGGGCCTGATGGTCTCGGAAGGCAAGAACATGATGCTGTTCGAGCCGTGGATGGTGCTGATCCCCGGCGCGGTCCTGTTTGTGCTGGTGCTGGCGATCAACCTCATGGGCGACGGTCTTCGCGATGTCACCGCCCCCGAAAACCGGAGCTGAGCCATGGAAAACCCCCTTCTGAGCGTCCGCAACCTGACCCTTGATATCCCGGTGGGCGGCGGCATCCTGCACGCCGTGCGCGGCATTGATTTTGATCTCAAGCGCGGCGAAACCCTTTGTATCGTCGGCGAGAGCGGCTCTGGCAAATCGCTCACCTCGCTGGCGCTCATGGGCCTTTTGGGCAAGACCATCAAACGCTCGGCCGACGAGATGACGTTTGACGGCATCGACCTCACCCGCGCCAATGCCCGCACCATGCGATCCCTGCGCGGCGCGCGCATGGCGATGATCTTTCAGGAACCGATGACCTCTCTCAATCCGGCCTATACCATCGGCGATCAGCTGACCGAGGCTCTGTTACTGCACAAGTCGGTCGGAAAAGACGCCGCGCGCGCCCGCGCCATCGAGCTTTTGGAAAAGGTCGGTATCACCGCCGCCGCAAGTCGCCTGTCGCAATATCCGCACCAGTTATCCGGCGGTCTGCGCCAGCGGGTGATGATCGCCATGGCCCTGATGTGCGAGCCGGAGCTGATCATCGCCGATGAACCGACAACCGCGCTTGACGTCACCATTCAGGCCCAGATCCTGCGCCTGCTCTATGATCTTGGTCGCGAAATGAACATGGCGATGATCCTGATCACCCATGATCTTGGCGTCGTGGCCCGTGTCGCCGACAAGGTCGCGGTGATGTATGCGGGCGAGCTGGTTGAAACCGGCTCTGCGACCGAGGTGTTCAACACCCCCTCGCATCCCTATACCCGTGGGCTGTTGCGCTGTATCCCGCTGCCCGGCAAGACCGAACGCGGAAGCACCCTTGGCACCATTCCCGGCATCGTGCCCTCGCTGATCGGCGATGTGGCGGGCTGTGCCTTTCGCACCCGCTGTCCGCATGCCACGCTCGCCTGTCGCGGCGACATCCCGCGCCATATCACCGGCGGCCACGCCTTTCGCTGTATCCACGCCGACGGCAAACGCCACGCAGAGGAGGCCACCGCATGACCACCGCCCCGGCCCCCATTCTCGAACTGCGCGGCGTGACCAAGACCTATCGCGTGAAACAGGGTCTGTTCGGCACGCCCCGCCCGTTGACGGCGGTCAACGATGTGTCCATTTCCCTGCCACGTGGCGAGGTGCTTGGCCTTGTCGGCGAATCCGGCTGTGGCAAATCCACCCTCGCCAAGATCCTGCTTGGGCTTGAAAGCCCCACGGCGGGTCAGGTTCTGGTCGAGGGCCAGGAAATCGGCGCACAGGATCGCATGACTCTCGCGCGCCGCATTCAACCGATCTTTCAAGATCCCTATTCGTCACTGAACCCGCGCAAAAGCATCTTTGACATCGTCTCGCTGCCGCTCCGGGTACATCGCATCGGTGACGCGGCAAGCTGGGATAAAGAGGTGCGCAAGATCCTTGATATCGTCGGCCTTCCGGCGCGCGTGATGAACACCTTCCCAAGCCAGATGTCCGGCGGTCAGCGCCAGCGTGTCGCCATCGCCCGCGCCCTGATCATGAAACCCGAAATCGTGATCTGCGACGAACCCACCTCGGCGCTTGATGTGTCGGTGCAAAGCCAGATTCTCAACCTTCTGGGCGATCTGCGCCGCGAATTTGGCCTCACCTACCTGTTCATAAGCCACGATCTGGCGGTGGTCGAACATCTCGCGACCCGCGTCGCGGTGATGTATCTTGGCCGCATCGTCGAAGAGGCCGAGGTTGGCGGATTGTTCGACCACGCCCGCCACCCCTATACACAAGCGCTCCTGAAATCCGTGCTCACGCCGGAACCGGGTCTTGGCGTGCCCGACACCCAGCTTGGCATGGCCTATCCCAACCCGATTGATCCGCCCTCGGGCTGTCATTTTCATCCACGCTGCCCCAAGGCGACCGCGTTCTGCAAAGCCACAGCCCCGCGCGCCCTTCCCACGCCCTTGGGTCATGTCGAATGCCACCTGCACGACCCGCAAGGCCCGATGTTCATAGGCAAGGAAGGCTGAAAATGTCCGACAACCTCTCGCGCAGCATGCTCACCCGCAAGACCGTCATTGAAACCGAATTCGGCGTCGTCGCCGCCCAGCATCGCCTCGCCGCTCAGGCCGGGGCCGATGTTCTGGCCGCCGGGGGCGATGCGGTCGATGCCGCCGTCGCCACCTCCTTCGCCATAGGTGTGCTCGAACCCTGGATGAGCGGCCCCGCCGGCGGTGGCGCCCTGATGCTCTGGCGCGCCGAAACCGGCAGTGCGCAGGCCCTCAACTACGGCATGCGCTCTCCCGCCTCGCTTGATCCCGCCAACTACCCGCTGACCGGCAAGGGCCTCGCCGGTGATCTCTTTCCCTGGGAAGAGGTGCTCGATGATCGCAACGTCCAGGGCGCCACCGCCGTCGCCGTGCCCGGCCTTGTCGACGGCATGGGCCAGATGCACGACCGCTTTGGCCGCCTGCCCTGGGCCGATCTTCTTGCCCCCGCGATCGCCTTCGCCAAACAGGGGCTGCTGGTCGATTGGTACGCCGCCCTCGTCATCGCCTCAAGCACCCGCGCCCTCGCCAAGGACCCCGACGCCGCCGCGCTTTTCCTTGAAGACGGTCAATGGCCCACCATCAGCGGCTGGACCGCTTTGGCCGAAAAACGGCTGGATCAGAGCCGCATGGCCGACAGCCTTGACCAGATCGCCCGCCACGGCGCGCGCACGCTCTACGACGGCGATCTCGGCGCCGCAATGGCAAGCGACATTCAGGCCAAGGGCGGCTGCCTCTCGCGCGACGACCTGCTTGCCTACCGCGCCCAGATGCTCGACCCGCTTGCCTTTGACTATCGCAACACCCGCTTTCATGTCCCCCCCGGCCTGACCGCAGGGCCAACCTTCCAGCACGCCCTCGCCCTGATGGAAACCCGCGACATGCGCACCAAGCCAGAGGCCTTCGCCGCCTATGCCGATGGCCTCAAATCCGCCTATGCCGCGCGGCTTGGCGTAATGGGCGACACCGGCGAGACCGAGCGCGCCCCCGGCTGCACCACGCATTTCTCGGTGGTTGATCGCGCCGGCAACATGGTGTCGCAAACCCAGACCCTTTTGTCGATTTTCGGCTCTCGCGTGGTCTCTCCCTCCACCGGCTTTTTGATGAACAACGGCATCATGTGGTTTGACCCGGTTCAGGGGCGCCCCAACTCGCTTGGCCCGAATAAGGCCTGCCTGATGAACGTCTGCCCGATCCTTGGCGCGACTCATGACACCCGCTTTGCCTTCGGCGCCTCTGGCGGGCGTAAAATAGTCTCCGCCATGGCCCAAATGGCGTCTTTTGTGGCCGATTTCGGCATGGATATCGCCGACACGTTTCACCACCCGCGGATTGATGTCTCGGGTGGCGATACAATCGTCGCCGACGAAACCCTGCCGCCCGCCGTGATCGAACGCCTGCGCGCCGATCACCCGGTTCACACCACCCGGCGAAGCCCCTTTCCCTATGCCTTCGCCTGCCCCGCCGGCGTGATGCGGCGCGGTACGGCCAACTCCGGCTGTACCGAAATCATGTCGCCCTGGGGCGACGCCATTAACCAAGAGACATCGCAATGACCCGCAACACCGCAATCGACACTGTTTCGGCCTATTTCGACGATAATCGCTTCCAGTCAGAGCTTGCCAAGCTGGTCAGCTTTGAGACCGAAAGCCAAAACTCCGATCAGGCCCCCGAATTAACCCGATATCTTGAACAGGGCATGCTACCCCGCCTTACGGCCATGGGATTTACCTGCAAGATCTACCCCAACCCGGTCGCCAATGCCGGCCCCTTCCTGATCGCCGAGCGGCACGAGGGCGACGACCTGCCGACCGTGCTTAGCTATGGCCATGGCGACGTGATCCGCGCCCAGACCGATCAATGGCGCACGGGCCTGCACCCCTTCAGGATTGTCGAGGAAGGCGATCGCCTCTACGGGCGTGGCACCGCGGACAACAAGGGACAGCACCTGATCAATATCGCCGCTCTCGATGCTGTGCTGCAAACCCGCGGCGCGCTTGGCTTCAACTGCCGGATCGTGATTGAAACCGGCGAAGAAACCGGCTCTCCGGGCCTCGCCGAATTCTTTGCCGCCCACAAGGAATATCTAAGCGCCGATGTGCTGATCGCCTCTGACGGCCCCCGCCTGCAACCCGAAACGCCGACCATGTTCATGGGCTCGCGTGGCGGGGTCACCTTTGATCTGATCGTCGATCTGCGGAACGGCGCGCATCACTCGGGCAACTGGGGCGGTCTTCTCGCCGATCCGGCGATGATCCTGGCACAGGCGCTGTCGTGCATCACCGATGCACGGGGCCAGATCCAGATCCCCGAATGGCGCCCCGACAGCCTGACCGACGAGGTGCGCGCCGCCCTGCATGGCTTGCCGATCGAGGGCGGCGATGGTCCCGCCATCAACCCCGATTGGGGCGAAGAGACCCTGACCCCGGTCGAACGCGCCTATGGCTGGAACAGCTTTGCCATCCTTGCGATGAAAAGCGGCGTGCCCGAGGCCCCG
>JAVVFB010000137.1:0-8997 GCA_032251095.1 Roseovarius sp.
GTGCGCGCTGCCGCAGGCCTCAAAGATGACCAGGCAGGGCTCCTGCTTGGCCATGAACCCGGGGAACTGCTTTCGCGTGAGTTTTTTGCGAAACTGCACTTCCCCTGTCCGTAGGGCGCCGTGGACCTGAAAAACATTCTTTGCCAGATCGACCCCAATCATCATATCCTTCATTTCGCCGTCCTCCTCTTTGTGTGGCTTTCAACACCACGACTTTGGCACATTGCGATGCCGTCTGGGGAGGGCGGCAACCACTCCATCTCTCTATTATTTTCAAATCAGGCTCTTAGGTCCCCCAGAGTATTTCTGGAAAGATGAAAGTCAGGTTTTAACGGCCGTCGCGCAGGGCGGTGAAGGCGGGCCATGCATCCGGGGCAGCCACGGTCTTGTCGCGGCAAAACGCGTTGCAAAAGCCGAAAGCCGCCCCTCGGTTTCCATCAGATGCGTGATCGGATTGCCAGAATAGGGACAGACATCATTTTCCGGCGTGCCGGTCTCGACCGGTTTTGCCGGACGCGGGGTGGGGCCGGGCCAGTCGGTTGTGTCGTAATCGCGGGCATAGCGTTCGAGGGTTTCGCCGTGCACCAGCCCCATTGCGCGCCATCTGCGAAAGGCGGGATCGTTCAGATGTGCTGTGACATAGGCGTGTGTGCTGTCCGAGACCGGCAGGTCATAGCCTGCGATTCGCGCGGCGACAGGGGCGAAAAACGCATCCGCCGCACTATAGTCGCCGCACAGCCAGGGGCCCTCGGGCTTGGTCGTGCTTCGGGCGTGATCCCAGATCGCCTCGAGCGGGGCAAGGTCGGCCAGAAGCGCCGCAGAGGGGGCAATCCCGCGATAGGCCAG
This sequence comes from Roseovarius sp., assembly GCA_032251095.1. Lineage (GTDB taxonomy): Bacteria > Pseudomonadota > Alphaproteobacteria > Rhodobacterales > Rhodobacteraceae > Roseovarius. Next base: position 847 of record JAVVFB010000137.1, read on the forward strand.
GCGCATGTTCATCGGGCAATCGCCACGCAGGGTTGCAAAACCGGCGTGCATTTCGGCGGCCAGTGTTCGCGCGGTGGCGGCTTGCCAGCTCTTCTGCCATGGCGAGCGATTCGGAGATGACCGCGCCGTCGGGCGTTACAAGCGTCGGGACCGTGCGTGCCGGGGCGACATCGCGCAACTGATCGGCCACGCTTGCGGCATCGTTGAAATCGAGCAGCCGGGTTTCATAGGGTAGGCCAAAGCGATTGAGCAGAAGCCAGCCGCGCAGCGACCATGGGGAATAGGCGAAATCGCCGAGGATAAGCTGATATGTCATTGCGAATCCTAGACGGGAGGATGGCGCGGGCAAAACGAAAATTCGTGCGCCGGCCCATCACGGCAAGTGATTGATTTCCTTCGCCTGCCAGCGGCTGTCTTGCCAGTGCAATTGCGTCACCGAGAGGTTTTCGATCCGGTGGGCAAAGGTCTCATAAGCGCTGAGCGAGAGTGCCTGTTGCACCTGCGTCAGAATCGCGCCGAAATGGGCGACGGCGATGATGTCGCGCCCCGGATGCGCGGCCAGAAGGCGGGCGACGCTGGTGCTGACGCGGGCCGAGACCTGATGCCAGCTTTCGCCGCCGGGGGCGGCGATATCGCCGGGATTTTCCCAAAAGGCGCGCAGGTGGTCCTGGTCTGGGACCTTGTCGAAGACCTGCAATTCCCAGTCGCCAAAATGAATTTCGCGCAGGCCGGGATCATCGGGCAAGCGGGTGCGCGCGCCCGTGATTGCATCCGCCGTGGCGCGGGCGCGGATCAGATCGGAGGAGATCACAAGGGCATCCTCGGGCAGATGTGCCGAGAGGCGGGCAATCTGTGCGATGTCACTTAGGTCGGCGGGCAGGTCGGACCAGCCAACCATGGATTTGGCATGGGTCGGCCCGTGACGGACCCAGTAAAACCGGCTCATGAGAGGGTGCCCTTGAGCACCTGAGGCAGGCCCGCGATCACGTTGACCACAAGCCCCGCCTCGGCCGCGAGCCTTTGGTTCAACCGCCCTTGAGCTTCGCGAAAGCGACGGGCGAGCGCGTTTTCGGGAACGACCGACAGGCCGACCTCGTTGCTGACCACGACCACCGGGGCGGCGCATTTGGTGAGCGCGCGGATCAGGGTGGCTTCGGCCTTGGCAAGATCGGTCTCGGCCAGCATGTGATTGCTGAGCCACATGGTGGCGCAATCCAAAAGTACTGCCTCATCGGCGCGCGCACCGGCTAGGGCGGGCACAAGATCAAGCGGCGCCTCGATGCTGCGCCAGCCGTCGCCGCGCATGGCTTGATGGCGGGCCACTTTGTCGCGCATTTCGTCGTCAAAGGTTTGTGCCGTCGCCAGATAGACCCGTGCGCGGCCCGATTGGACGACAAGCCCCTCGGCAAAGACCGATTTGCCCGAGGCGGCCCCGCCCAGAACCAAGGTTAATTTTGGCAGATCCAGCACCGGCGCCCCCACTTTTTTTGATCCGAGATAACGGATGATCCGTAGCACTCAGCGACAGACCAAGAAAGGGCGCAAATGCTTGATGCCGCCTGACAGGGGGAAATACGATGCCACTTGACGCACCACAAAGTAGTTCCATGTCCCGCACCGCAATGAAGGCGGAGATGCTGGACGCCGAAACCGAATTGGCGCTGGCCTATGCTTGGCGCGATCAGCGCGATGAAGAGGCGTTGCACCGGTTGATCACCGCCTATATGCGGCTGGCGATCTCGATGGCGTCGAAGTTTCGCCGCTATGGCGCGCCGATGAACGACCTTATTCAAGAGGCCGGACTTGGCCTTATGAAGGCGGCGGACAAGTTTGATCCGGATCGCGGGGTGCGGTTTTCGACCTATGCTGTCTGGTGGATCAAAGCGAGCATTCAGGACTATGTGATGCGCAACTGGTCGATGGTACGCACAGGAAGCACCAGCAGTCAAAAGTCACTGTTTTTCAACATGCGCCGGGTGCAGGCGCGTCTTGAGCGCGAGGCGATGGCCAATGGGCAAGAGCTTGACGGGTACCAGCTTCGTGAGATGATTGCACATGAGGTGGGCGTGCCGCTGCGCGATGTCGAGATGATGCAGGGGCGCCTTTCCGGTTCTGACTTTTCGCTCAATGCCACGCAATCATCAGAGGATGAGGGGCGCGAATGGATTGACACGCTAGAGGATGACGGACCGCGCGGTGATCAGCTTGTTGAACAGGATCACGATCTTGGAGCGCTGCGAAACTGGCTGAGCGATGCGATGCAAAACCTCAATGAGCGCGAGCGATTTATCGTGCGCGAACGCAAGCTGCGCGATGCGCCTCGCACGCTTGAGAGCCTTGGCACGGAGTTGAACCTGTCCAAGGAACGGGTGCGCCAGCTTGAGGCAGCAGCGTTTCAGAAGATGCGCAAACATCTTGAAAAGCATGGCTCCGAGGTGCACAACCTGTTGGCATGATCACGCGTTTTTTCGCTCTTTTTATTGGCCTGAGTTGCGCCCTGCCTGCGGCTGCGCAAGACGTGTTGGTGATCGGTGAGGTACATGACAACCCCGCGCATCATGAGCTTCAGGCCAAGAGGGTGACAAAGTTTCGCCCGTCCGCGATTGTCTTTGAAATGCTGACCCCCGCGCAGGCGCATCTGGTCACCCCGGCGCTGCGTGGTGACAGGGCGGCCTTGGAAGCGGCGCTTGGCTGGGACCAAAGCGGCTGGCCGAACTTCTCAATGTATTACCCTATTTTTGCGGCTGCACCTCAAGCGGCGATTTATGGCGCACAGGTGCCGCGAGAGGAGGCGCGTGTGGTTTTTGAAACTGGCCTCGCGGCCAGTTTTGGCGCGGACGCGGCGCGCTATGGATTGGATCGCCCTTTGCCTACGACCGAGCAGGCGGCGCGTGAGGCGCTTCAGATGGCAGCGCATTGTGATGCCCTGCCGGTGGATATCCTGCCCGGAATGGTCGAAATTCAACGTTTGCGTGACGCGGTGCTTGCGCGCGCCGTTCTCGCGGCCATCGACGAGACGGGTGGCCCTGTTGCCGTGATCACCGGCAATGGCCACGCCCGGCGCGATTGGGGCGTGCCAGCGGTGCTATCCGCTGTGCGCGACGGGCTTGAGATTGCGGTGCTTGGTCAGACTGAAGATGGCGCGCCGCTTGAGGGCGGATTTGACGAGGTGATCTCGGCCGAGGCGGTTGATCGCCCCGACCCCTGCGCGGCCTTTAGGTAGCTCTTCGCGCCCTTGCGTGCGCGCCTCGCGAGGCGGGCTGTCAGGCCCGACGAGCTGCCCCTTGTCACCCCGGGGGCCACGCCCTACTGTCGCAGCGGCTGAACAAGGAACGCGCCCATGCTGGCATCAAAACGCATTCTTCTGATCATTGGGGGCGGTATTGCAGCGTTCAAATCGCTCGATCTGATCCGTCGGTTGCGCGAACATGGCGCAGAGGTGACGCCGGTGCTGACCTGTGCCGGAGCGGAGTTTGTCACGCCGCTGTCAGTTTCGGCCCTGGCCGGGCGCAAGGTGTTTCAGGATCTGTTCGACCTCACCGATGAGGCCGAGATGGGCCATATCGAGCTAAGCCGCAGCGCCGATTTGATCGTGGTCGCCCCGGCCACGGCCGATCTTATGGCGAAAATGGCGGGCGGGCAGGCCAATGACCTGGCCTCGACGCTCTTGCTGGCGACCGACACGCCGGTTCTGATCGCGCCCTCGATGAATGTGCGGATGTGGAAGCATGCGGCGACGCAACGTAACCTCGCGGCGTTACGCGGTGATGGCATCGGTTTTGTTGGCCCGAATGAGGGTGATATGGCCTGTGGCGAGCATGGGCCGGGGCGGATGGCTGAGGTGCCGGAAATCGTTGCTGCAGTGCAGGTGGCCTTGACCGATGGCCCTCTCAGGGGGCGGCGTGTTCTGGTCACCTCTGGCCCGACCCACGAGCCGATTGACCCGGTGCGCTATATCGCCAACCGCTCGTCGGGCGGGCAGGGCACGGCTATTGCGCGTGCGCTTCGCGCGCTTGGCGCCGAGGTTGTCTTTGTCACCGGCCCGGCCAGTGTACCGCCCCCGGACGGGGTTGAGGTTGTGCGCGTGCAAACCGCGCAGGAGATGCTGGCGGCGGTCGAGACCGCGCTTCCGGTCGAGGCGGCGGTGTTTGCCGCGGCCGTGGCCGATTGGCATGTGGCCGGAGCCAGCCAGTCGAAGCTCAAGAAAACCAAGGGCGGATTGCCCAAGCTGGAGTTTGCCGAAAACCCCGACATCCTTGCGCGGGTGAGCCAGATGACCGCCGGGCGACCGGGGCTTGTGGTTGGCTTTGCCGCCGAAACCGATGACGTGGTTGAGAACGCCACCGCCAAGCGTGCGCGCAAGGGCTGTGACTGGATCCTGGCGAATGATGTGGGCCATGGCACCGGCATCATGGGGGGGCCGGAAAATGCGGTCACCCTGATCAGCGCCGAGGATGCCGAGACTTGGCCAAGGATGCCAAAGGCCGAGGTCGCGAAAAAGCTGGCCGAGCGGATCGCCAAGGCGCTTCTGGACGGGCATTGAGTATTTATGGAATGATGAAAGTGGGGCCTTTGCTGAGCGTATCAATGGTTTGGGACGAGGGGGCGGACCGCGCGCTTGGCCTGCCGGGTTACAAGACTGTGGGGGCGGCGGGTGCCGATCTGCGCGCGAATTTTCCCGCAGGGCAGCGCGGCGGCGTGACGCTTGCGTCGGGGGCGCGGGTGCTTGTGCCGACCGGGCTTCGGCTGGCGATCCCGCTGGGGTTTGAGGTGCAAATCCGGCCGCGCTCGGGTCTTGCGCTAAAGCATGGGATCACCCTGCCCAACAGCCCCGGCACGATTGATGCCGATTATCGCGGGCCTTTGGGGGTGATCGTGATGAATGCCGGGCAAGAGGATTTTCGCATTGAACACGGTGCGCGGATTGCGCAGATGGTGATTGCACCCGTGGTGCAGGCGCGATTCGAGGTGGTTGAAACGCTGGATGAGACCGCGCGGGGACAGGGCGGTTTTGGATCGACCGGGGTCTCCTGATGATGCTGGTTTTGATCCTGGCGACGGTGCTTTGGGGCATCGGGGCGGCGCTTGGCACGCCGCGGCGATTGCGGTGGGGGATGATCGGTGTCTTGTGGCTGGCGGTGGTGGCATTGCATCTGATCTTGCCGGGGGGGCATCCGTTGCGTCTTGCCACGGGCGAGAGTGCCGCGCTTTGGCTGATGCTGGGTGGGGCGGCGGCGGTCGTGTGGGTTTACCGTGCCGGATTGGGCCGGTTGCGGGCGCGCGCGCAGGCCAAGGAACAGGCGGATGCATGCGCGTTTGAGCCCGGGCGAAAGCCGTTGTTCTGCGAGGCCGAGCTTGACCGGTATGCACGCCACATCGTGCTGCGAGAGATTGGCGGGCCGGGGCAGAAGGCGCTCAAAGAGGCGCGGGTTCTTGTGATTGGCGCGGGCGGGCTTGGCTCGCCGGTCTTGCTCTACCTTGCGGCGGCGGGGGTTGGCGTGATCGGGGTCATCGACGATGACGAGGTCGATAATTCCAACCTGCAACGTCAGGTGATCCATCGCGACGCAGATATCGGCCTGCCCAAGGTGCAATCGGCCGAAGCGGCGATGCGCGCGCAAAATCCGCATGTGACGGTGCGCCCTTACCAGCGGCGCCTGACGCCGGAAATCGCGCGCGACCTGTTTGCCGAATATGATCTGATCCTTGATGGGACGGACAATTTCACGACCCGTTATCTTGCGAATGCTGTTGCCGCAGAACTTTCTATCCCTTTGATTTCAGGTGCTTTGTCGCAATGGGAAGGCCAGTTGAGCGTGTTTGACCCGGCGCGCGGCGCGCCCTGTTACCAGTGCATCTTTCCCGAGGCCCCCGCGCCGGGCCTTGCGCCGTCCTGTTCCGAGGCGGGGGTATTGGGGCCCTTGCCGGGGGTGGTTGGCGCGATGATGGCGGGCGAGGCGATCAAGATCATCACCGGCGCGGGGCAGCCCCTGCGCGGAGAAATGCTGATCTATGACGCGCTTTACGGCGAGAGCCGCAAGATCGGGCTGAGCCCAAGAGAAACCTGCCCGATTTGTGGCACGAAAGGAGAGAGCGATGACAAACCCGTTGCTGGCCGAGTGGAAGACACCGTTTGACCTTGCGCCTTTCGCGGCGATCGAGGACGAGGATTTCGCGCCCGCGTTTGAAACCGCGCTAGGCGCGGCGCGCGGCGAAATCGAGGCGATTGCCGACAACCCCGAAACCCCGACGTTTGCCAATACGATCGAGGCGCTTGAAGCGTCGGGCAAGGATCTTGATCGCGTCCTGTCGGTGTTTTTCACGCTGGCCGGGGCCGACAGCAACCCCACGCGCCAGGAATTGCAGCGCGACTTTGGCCCGAAACTGGCGGCGCATTCTTCGGCGGTTTATGGCAACAAGGCGTTGTTTGCCCGGATCGAGGCGCTTTGGGCGGCACGTGACAGGCTTGAGCTTACGCCAGAGCAGGTGCGGGTTCTGATGCTGAGCCACCGTGGATTCCGCCGCGCGGGCGCAGGGCTTGGCGGGACAGAGGACACGCGCATGCGCGAAATCATGTCGCGGCTGTCGGTTCTGGGCACGGCCTTTACCCAGAACCTTTTGGCGGATGAGGCCGGATGGCACATGGCGTTGTCCGAGGATGATCTTGAGGGTCTGCCGGAGTTCGTGGTGGATACGGCGCGCGCGGCGGGGCGGGAAAAGGGCCTTGAGGGGCCGGTGATCACGCTGTCGCGGTCGCTGATCACGCCGTTTTTGCAATTTTCGCCGCGCCGTGATCTGCGCAAGCGCGCGTTTCAGGCCTGGGTGGCGCGTGGGGCCAATGGCGGCGAGGCCGACAATCGCGCGGTGGCCGAGGAAATCCTTGCCCTGCGCGCCGAGCGGGCGAACCTGCTTGGCTATGACAGCTTTGCGGCCTTCAAGCTTGAAACCGAGATGGCTAAGACGCCCGAGGCGGTACGCGAGTTGTTGATGGCGGTCTGGGCGCCGGCCAAGGCGCAGGCCGAGGCGGATGCTGAGGTGCTGACCGCGATGCTGCGCAGCGACGGGATCAACGGCACGCTTGAGCCCTGGGATTGGCGCTATTACGCGGAAAAGCGGCGTCAGGCCGAGCATGATTTGCAGGAAACCGCGCTTAAGCCCTACCTGTCGCTGGAGCGGATGATCGAGGCAGCGTTCGGCTGTGCCAATCGGTTGTTCGGGCTGGAATTCAAGGTGCTTGATGTGGCGCTTTACCACCCCGATTGCCGGGCCTGGGAGGTGACGCGCGCGGGCGAGCATGTGGCGGTGTTCATCGGCGATTACTTCGCGCGCGGCTCTAAACGGTCCGGGGCCTGGTGTTCGGCGATGCGCGGGCAGGCGAAATGGCCCAAGGTACAAGGGCCGGTGGTGATCAATGTGTGCAATTTCGCCAAGGGCGATCCGGCGCTTTTGTCGTATGACGATGCGCGCACGTTGTTTCATGAATTCGGGCATGCGCTGCATCAGATGCTGTCGGATGTGACCTATGAAAGCGTGTCGGGCACGTCGGTGGCGCGTGATTTTGTCGAATTGCCGAGCCAGCTTTATGAGCATTGGCTTGAGGTGCCCGAGGTGCTTGAGCAATACGCCACCCATGTAGAAACCGGTGCGGCGATGCCGCGCGATCTGCTCGACAAGATGCTGAAGGCAGCGACCTTTGATATGGGGTTTCAGACGGTGGAATATGTCGCCTCGGCGCTGGTCGATCTGGCATTTCACGAGGGCGATGCGCCCAAGGACCTAATGGCGCGACAGGCCGAGGTTCTGGCCGGGTTGGGCATGCCGCAGGCGATCACCATGCGCCATGCCAGCCCGCATTTCGCGCATGTGTTTTCGGGCGATGGATATTCCAGCGGCTATTACAGCTATATGTGGTCCGAGGTGATGGATGCCGATGCCTTCGCCGCCTTTGAAGAGGCTGGTGGCCCGTTCGATCCCAAGCGCGCCCGCGCGCTTGAGGCGCATATCCTGTCGCGGGGCGGATCAGAGGATGCCGAGGCGCTCTATTGTGCGTTCCGCGGACGGCTTCCGGGGGTTGAGGCGCTTTTGAAAGGGCGTGGTCTGGCGGCTTAGAGCTTCCCGCACATGCTCAATCAATAGGTTAGAGCATGTTGC
>JAVVFB010000138.1:0-8929 GCA_032251095.1 Roseovarius sp.
CGCGGCACCGACCATTCCGTCGCGCCTGAAATTCTCGCGCTTCAGGGCGACCCGGAATATGGCGAATACCTGAGCAGTGAATGCGTGAGCTGTCATCAGATTGACGGCAGCGCGAATGGCATTCCGTCGATTGCATATTGGCCGGAAGATGATTTCGTGGTTGCCATGCACGCCTATAAGGCGAAACTACGCTCGCATCCGGTGATGCAGATGATGGCCGGGCGGCTTTCGAACGAAGAGATTGCGGCGCTTGCGGCTTATTTCGGGACCCTCGAATAAATCGAGGACGTTCAAGGGAGGAAAATGCGATGAAGTTGAACCGACGCAAGTTTATCGAGGTTGGGGCGGCTGCGGCGGCGTCCTTGTCTGCACCGCGCGTGCTGGCCGATGGCCATGGCAAACCGCGGGTTGTGGTGATCGGCGGCGGGGCCGGCGGGGCCACGGCGGCGCGCTATATCGCCAAGGACAGCAAGGGCGCGATTGACGTCACTTTGGTCGAGCCGTCGCGCAGCTATTTCACCTGTTTCTTTTCCAACCTCTATATCGCGGGCTTTACCGATCTTGAGGATATCAGCCACACCTATGGCACGCTGGCGGCCAAATACGGGATCAACGTGGTGCATGACTGGGCGATTGACCTGGATCGCGCGGGCAAGACCGTGACCCTCGCCGGAGGGGCGCAGCTATCCTATGACAAGCTTATCCTCAGCCCCGGTATTGATTTCGTCGAGGATGCCGTGCCGGGGTGGAGTGTGGCGGCGCAGAACGTCATGCCGCATGCCTATAAGGCCGGATCGCAGAGCGAGCTTTTGAAAGCGCAGATTGCGGCGATGCCGGAGGGCGGGACATTTGCGATGGTCGCGCCGCCCAACCCCTATCGTTGCCCGCCGGGCCCCTATGAGCGGGTGTCGATGGTGGCGCATGTTCTCAAGCAGATCAACCCGAGCGCCAAGATCCTTGTGGTCGACCCGAAAGACAAGTTTTCCAAGCAGGCGCTGTTCGAGGAAGGTTGGCAAAGTCACTATTCCGGCATGATCGAGCGGATCGGCCCGGATTTCGGCGGCGCCAATGTGTCGGTCAACCCCGAGGATATGACGATTGATATCGACGGGATGGTTGAAAAGGTCGACGTTTGCAACGTGATCCCGGCGCAAAAGGCCGGGCGGATTGCCGATATTGCCGGTGTCACCGATGGCAATTGGGTGCCGGTCAATGCCGCCGATCTGTCGAGCAAGGTTGACCCGGATGTGCATGTGCTTGGCGATGCCGCCGCGCAGGGCGACATGCCGAAATCGGGCTTTGCCGCCAATTCTCAGGCCAAGGTATGTGCCATGGCGGTGCGCGGTGCATTGACCGGTTCCAAGGTGTTCCCGGCCAAGTTTACCAATACCTGCTGGTCGCTGATTGATGCCGATGACGGGGTCAAGGTCGGCGCCACATATGAGGCGACGGCCGAAAAGATCGCCAAGGTCGACGGCTTCATTTCGCAAACCGGCGAAGATGCCGCGACGCGCAAGGCGACCTATGAGGAATCGATTGGCTGGTATGCAGGCATCACCGCCGACATGTTCGGCTAGGCGCCCGAGAGCGCCGATTTTCACCCAAGGAGAGAGACCATGAAACAGACAGTATGTGCCGCGCTATTCGCAATGATGGCTGTGCCTGCCATGGCGCAAGAGGTTGTGACCACGCCCTTTAACGGCAGTTTTGAGGATGCCACCTTTGCCGTGGAAAACGCGATTATCGGCGAGGGTCTTGTGATTGATTTCACAAGCCATGTCGGTGAGATGCTCAACCGGACCGGTGCCGATGTGGGCAGTGACGTCAAGATTTTCGACGCCGCCGATATCTTTCTGTTCTGCTCGGCGCAGGTGTCGCGCGAGGTGATGGAGGCGGACCCGATGAACATCGTGCATTGCCCCTATAGCATCTTCGTGGCGGACCGGGGCGGCGAGGTGGTGATCGGCCACCGCAATTACCCGCAAGGCGAAATGCAGAAGGTGCAGGTGCTGTTGGACGGGATCGTGCAAAGCGCGCTGGAATAGGGTCTGTTTTGCGAGGGGTTCGGGCGGGCGCTTGACGCAGGTCAAGGTGTTTTAGCCCGAACCCGGCTATCCCTTGACGTGGATGCAAAAGGGGCCTCGGATGCTTGAAGGCTTGATTGACAGGTTTGGCGATGGCGCGGTTCTGATGATGGCGGGGGCGCTTGTCGGGCTGATCTTTGGCGCGGCGGCGCAACATTCGCGGTTCTGTCTGCGCGCGGCCTCGATCGAGGTGGCGACAGGCGGGTTTGGGCCGCGTCTGTCGATCTGGCTGATCGCCTTTTCTGCCGGGGTGATGGCGGTGCAGGGCATGATCGCGCTTGGCCTGCTTGACGTCAGCGAGGCGCGCCCGCTTGCCGCCACCGGAAGCATGTCCGGCGCGATTATCGGCGGGCTGATGTTCGGCACCGGTATGATCCTTGCGCGCGGCTGTGCCAGCCGGTTGCTGGTCTTGTCGGCCACCGGAAATTTGCGCGCCATTGTCACCGGTCTTGTGCTGACGCTGGTTGCGCAATCGGCCCTGCGCGGGGTTCTCGCCCCGCTGCGCGAGGCGCTTGGCGCGCTCTGGCTGGTGCCGGGGGGCGAGGCGCGCAATATCCTGTCGCATCTTGGTCTTGGTCCGGGGCTGGCGGCGGCGATTGCCGGGCTGGTCTTGTTGGTGGGGCTGTGGCTTGCGCATGCCCGCGGTGTGCGTGTCAGCCATGCGATAGCAGGCGTCTTTGTCGGGCTTGCTGTCGGTTTTGGCTGGCTGGCGACCTATTTGATCGCGCAAACCTCGTTCGAGGTGGTCGAGATATCGTCGGTCACCTTTACCGGCCCGTCGGCGGATACCCTGATGGGGTTGGTCAACAGCACGAGCTTGCCGCTCGGGTTTGGGGTCGGGCTTGTGCCGGGGGTGTTTGTCGGCGCGGCGGGCATGGCGATTGCCACCCGCGAATGGAAGATTGAGCGTTTTGGGCCCGATACCCCGATGGAGCGCTACCTTGTCGGTGCCGCGCTGATGGGGTTTGGCAGCATGCTTGCCGGCGGCTGTGCCGTTGGGGCGGGCATGTCGGGCGGTGCGATTTTCGCGCTGACGGCATGGGTCGCGGTGTTCTGCATGTGGATCGGCGCGATGGCCACGCACCTTGTCATCGCGCGCGGCGCGGTGCCGGTTGCCACGACCTGAGCGAAGCTGCCCGTAGGGTGGGTGAAACCCACGCCCCTCAGCATTAAACGAGAGCAAGCGTGGGTTTCACCCACCCTACGGGTTAACAACAGCGTGTTTTATTCCCACTCCATCTGTTCATAGACCCGACCGGCGTTCTTGGTGGCCAGTTCTTGAAACGTGTCGAGGTGGGAATAGGCCGATTGATCGACGTAATAGGCATCCGCCAGATCACCACCCGCATCAATATGCGCCCGGATCTGGGCGCGCAGGTGTTCGAGGTAGCCTTTGGTATAACGCCGCACCTGCGCCATATTGGTGGGGTGGCCATGGCCGGGGATCACATAGGTGGCGTTGAGCGCCTCGAACTCATTATCCCATGTCTCAAGCCAATCGGCGGTGATGGTATCGGCAAAGATCGGCAGCATGCGTTCGTGAAACGCCATATCGCCTGAGATCACAAGGCTTTGTTCGGGCAGCCAGATCACGATATCGCCGGGGCTATGGGCGGGGCCAAGATGGCGCGCCTCGATGCGGAAATCACCCATCTCGACGATGTAGTCGTCAGTGAAGGTTTCGGTTGGCCCCTGCACCGTGGTGCCCTCGGCCTTGTCGCGGTTATAGCCCTTCATCGCCTGAAGATTGGGGCCGCCGTTTTTCTCGACCTCATGGGCGCTATCGACATGCGCGACAATCGGCACGCCCTGTTCGGCCCAATAGGAATTGCCGAGGGTGGCATGACCCTGCCCGTTTTCGTTGAAGACAAGCTTGACCGGCTGATCGGTGATGCGTTTGATCTCGTCATGCAGGGCCTTGGCCAGGGCGTAGGCCGCGCTGCCGTTGATCACGACAACCCCGTCGCCGGTGACGATAAAGCTCAGGTTGTTGTTATGACCCGAGTTTTCATAAGAGGGCGGCGCGGTGGCGCCGATGGCGGACCAGACGCCGGGGATCACCTCGACCGGTTCATCATAAAGCAGCGAACCGGGGTATTTATCGGCAATATTCTCGCTCGCCAGAGCAGGGGCGGCGGTAAGGGCCAGGGCAAAGAGCAGGTGTTTCATCGTCTCAGACCTCGCCTAGAAAGCGATAGCTGTCGCCGTTGCGTTCGACCCGGCCAAGCCCGCCGTCGGGCAAATGAAAGCCGATCATCGCCATTTTATCCTGTGCCAGCTGATCCAAAAGCCGCTGACGGGTCTTGATGCCGCCCTCTGCGTCCTGATCCGAGCCGCTGGCCCAATCGGGGCGCTCAAAGGCGAGATGGCCGTTGCCGATGGCATCGCCGACGACCATCACCGCGTCGCTTCCCTGACGGATTTCGAACGACATATGCCCCGGCGTGTGCCCAAAGCTGGCATGCGCCATGATGCCGGGAAGCACCTCTTGGCCGTCGGTGAAAAGGCTGACCTGATCCTCTATCGCGGCAAGGCGGCGGGCGGCGCCGACGGCAAAACTTGCGCGTTCCGCGCCGATGGTGGTGATCGTGTCGGGGTCGGTCCAATAGTCCCATTCCCGCTGGCCGATCATGTAACTTGCATTGGCAAAGACCAGATCGTCGAAATCATCCAGCACCCCCCAGAGATGATCGGGATGGCCATGGGTAAAGACCACGTCGGTGACGTCATCGGGCGCCACGTCAAGAGCCGCGAGTGTGTTCACCAGATCGCCCGCACTTGGCATGAAGCCGCTGCCCGATCCGGCATCGAACAGGATGGTGCGATCGCCATCCTGAAAGAGGGTGACATTGCAGGGCGGCTGCATCACATCGCCGGTGAGCCCGTATTTTTCAAGGATAGGGGCGGTTTTGTCACTGGGCAGATTGCCAAGTAAAAACGACTTTGGCAGCGTGAGGTGACCGTCGCTGACCGTAGTGATCGTGGCCGTGCCAAGCGTCATCCGGTCGGCGGCAAATGCCATGCGCGGCGCGCCAAGGATCGCCGTCGCCCCAAGGCCGCAAAGAACCTGTCGTCTGGTCGGTGTCATCCGTTTTTCCCCATCTATGCGAATTTATGAATATGACCACAGGCAGGGGCCGAAAGACAAGGGATATTTTGCCGCTGCGCGATGTCTCGCGTGGCTCTGTTTCCTGCTGATTTCCCGATTGGGATCGGGTACCTTGGCCAGAGCACAGAGATTTCAGAAGGTGTTTTTCAAGGTATGGATACCCAACAGCCCGCCTATTTGACGACCAAGGAGGTGGCCGAACTTTTGCGTGTGAAAGAGCGCAAGGTTTATGATCTGGTCGCCGCCGAAGAGATTCCGCATCGCAAGATCACCGGCAAGCTGTTGTTTCCGGCGGCTGAGTTGACGGCCTGGATCGAAGGGTCTGGCGCGGCCGTGAGTGGTGAGCGCCCGGCGGTCGTGACCGGCTCGCATGATCCGCTTCTGGATTGGGCGCTGCGTGAATGCGGCGCGGGCCTGGCGACGCTTTTGAACGGAAGCCGCGAGGGGCTCGCCTGTTTTGCGCGGGGTCAGGCGGCGGTGGCGGGCCTGCATATCCCCGACGCCGAGGGGTGGAACATCGCGGCGGTTGAGGCGGCTGGCCTAGGCAATTGCGTGCTGATCGGTTGGGCGCTGCGCGCGCGCGGGCTTATCCTGTCGGACGAAGCGGCGCGCGATGTGCAAGGCGTTAGCGATCTGCGCGGCAAGCGGGTGATCCTGCGCCAGCCCGGCGCCGGGGCGGCGGCGCTGTTTCAGCGGCTGATGACCGAGGCGGGATTGGGCGAGAGTGATATCGTCGTGGCGGGCGGGCCGACCCATACCGAAAGCGATGCCGCCGCCGCGATTGCCGCTGGCGAGGCCGATGCGACGCTTGGGATCAAGGCGATGGCGCAGCAGTTTCACCTGCCATTCGTGGCGCTTGTGGATGAGCGGTTTGATTTGCTGATTGATCGGCGGGCCTATTTCACAGAGCCGGTGCAGAGCCTGTTGCGCTTTGCCCAAATCGAGGGTTTTGCCGCCAAGGCCGGGGCGCTTGGCGGCTATGATATCGGCGATCTTGGGCAGGTGCGCTGGATCTCGAAATAGGGGCGACGCGGCCTAGCCCGCGTTCGGGAAGAACAGCTGTTGACCGTCAACCTTATAGGCGGCGATGGCGGCCTGGCCCCCGTCGGACAGAACCCAGTCGATAAAGGTCTGCCCGGCCTCGGCCTTGACGTTTTCATGCATCGCAGGGTTCACCAGGATGATGCCATATTGGTTGAACATCTTGGCGTCGCCCTCGACCGCGATGGTGTAATCACCCTTGTTGCCAAAGGCGATCCAGGTGGCGCGGTCGGTCATGATATAGGCGCCCATGGCGGTGCCGGTGTTGAGGGTCGCGCCCATGCCCGAGCCGGTTTCGCGATACCAATCGCCAGAGGCGGCGCGCGCGTCGATGCCTGTTTCGGCCCAAAGCCGCAGCTCGGCCTTGTTGGTGCCGCTGTCATCGCCGCGCGAGGCAAAGGGCGCCTCGGCCTCGGCGATTTTCGTAAGCGCCGCCACCACATCGGACATGCCCGCAACACCGGCCGGATCGGCGGGCGGGCCGACGATGACAAAATCGTTGTACATCACGTCAGAGCGCACAAGCCCGTGGCCTTCGGCGATGAATTTTTCCTCGGCGGGCTTGGCGTGCACGAACAGGACATCACCGTCGCCATTGGCGGCGTTCTTGATCGCCTGCCCGGTGCCGACGGCCACGACGCGCACCTCGATCCCGGTCTTTTCGGTAAACAGCGGCAGGATGTAATCGAACAGGCCGGAATTCTGGGTCGAGGTGGTCGATTGCACGACGATGAAATTGTCCTCGGCCTGTGCCGCGCCGCTTAGGCCAAGCGCCAGAACTGCGGTGGTGGCAAGGGAAAGAAAGTGACGTCTGATCATTGAAAATCTCCGCTGTAGGGTGTGGTTTCAGGAATGTGGTGTGGTGTAAAGGCGACCTTCCAGCCACGCCTTTGTGGCAGGAGCGCTCGGCATTGCGAGAACGTCTTGCAGGCGACCGGTTTCGGCGATGCGCCCGTCTTGCAGAAAGATCACATCGTCGCCCATGCGCCGCGCCTGTCCAAGGTCATGGGTGACCATCACGATGCTGACGCCGCGCGCGTGGGCGGCGTTGATCAGATCCTCGATCGCGTGGGTCGAGGCCGGATCAAGGCTTGAGGTCGGTTCATCAAGGAACAAAAGCCGTGGTTCGCCGACAAGGGCGCGCGCGAGCGCGAGGCGTTGTTGCTCGCCCCCCGACAGAACCCGCGCGGGGCGGCGCGCCATATCGGTGAGCCGGGCAAGGTCAAGCGCCTCTGTGGCCTTGGCGGCACGCGCGGCCCCGGTGACGCCGCGCACCGTGAGGGCGAATTTGAGGTTGGCCAGAACCGAGCGGCGCAGCATGACGGGGCGCTGAAACACCATAGCCTGTGCGTCGCGCGCGGCGCGATCAAGCGGGCCACCCTGCCAGAGAACCGCGCCAGCCGTCGGTGCAATAAGCCCGTGCAGAAGGCGCAGCAGAACGCTTTTGCCGGCGCCATTCGGGCCCATGATCATGGTGCGCCGACCGGGGAGGATTTCAAGCGTCAGATCATCAATCAGCCGCTTGCCGCCCGCATCAAACGACAGGTTGCTACAGGCCAGCAAGGCGGGCGTTGTGGCGCCATCGTGGAGGGTCATATCAAGGGTCATGTCACGCATAGGCCGCCCGCACCGCAGAGGCCCGGAGCGCCATCACCGCCGCATTCACGATCACCGCAATCGACAACAGCAACAGCCCGAGCGCGAGGGCAAGTTCAAGGTTCCCCTTCGAGGTTTCAAGCGCGATGGTGGTGGTCATCACGCGGGTCACGTGGTTGATGTTTCCGCCCACGATAAGCACCGCGCCAACCTCGGCCACGGCACGGCCAAATCCGGCGAGGGCGACGGTCAGAAGGCTATAGCGCGCATCCCACAACAGCGCGGTGATGCGGTCAAACGCGCCAACACCAAGCGAGGCGAATTGTTCGCGATATTCAACGTGTAGATCCTCGACCACCTGTTTGGTGAGCGCCGCAACGATGGGTGTCACAAGGATGGTTTGCGCGATGATCATCGCGGTGGGGGTGTACAGCAGTTGCAGCACGCCAAGCGGCCCCGAGGCCGAGAGCATCAGGTAGACCACAAGCCCCACCACCACCGGCGGCAGGCCCATCAGGGCGTTGAGCAAAACCGAGACAATGCCGCGCCCCGGAAAGCGGAACGCCCCAACCAACGCGCCAAGCGGCAGGCCGATCAGACAGGAAATCACCACCGCCGTCAGGGTGACGCGCAGCGACAGCATCACGATCTCGCTCAGGTCCCGATCCCACGTCAGGATCAGGCCAAGCGCTTCGCTCAGGATGTCAGTCAGGCTGAACACGTGCGTTTTCTCCCCTTCACGGGAAAAAATACACAATTACGCAGGGCAATCCACCCCAAAGCCGCAGGATCAGCGCGATTTATCCGGGATTGGCCCGCAGACGCCAGATTTTGAGGGGTTGAACAAGCTGTTGACCGTCCGGCCCGTTGATCACGTTTGCGGCGAAAAGCCGGGCAAGCGTGGGGCGGAGCGCCTCGGCCAGGGCACGGCGGGCGGGATCGACCGCGGCGAGATGGTCGATGAAGGCCTCAAGATCGGGCATCGGCGTTGCGCGCTCATAGACCACCGGCGCGGGGCCGGTGGCGAGGCCTTGGGTCAGAAGGTCATCAATCGCGCGCTGCGCGGCCTCGCGAATCGTCGTTTCATCCTCGACCGGGC
>JAVVFB010000139.1:0-8928 GCA_032251095.1 Roseovarius sp.
GGCGGAACCCTTGACGCGCGGCGCGCAGGCCCTTGACGCCGGAGGCCGGAACCGGCGGAAAGTTGATATTGTAGAAAATGCCGTAGTCGTCCTTGGTCCACACCCCCTTATCGAGAAGGGTGCGCAGGGTCTGAAGCCCATGCACGCGCGCGGCCTCGAATGTGTCGTCAAGATCGCGGTTGTCGGGGCCGTAATACTGGCTGAGCGCGACGGCGGGCACACCTTGCAACGCCGCCTCCATCGCAGCGCCGACAGTGCCGGAATAAACCGCGTTCTCGGCCGAGTTGTTGCCCCGGTTCACCCCGGAAAGCACAAGATCGGGGCGCGCATCCTTCATCACGTCATGCAGACCCGCCAGCACGCAATCGGCCGGGCTGCCTTCGGCGGCAAAGCGGCGCTCGCCCATCTGGGCGATCATCATCGGGCGGGTATAGGAAATGCAATGGCCGACGCCGGATTGCTCGAAGGCGGGGGCCACGGTCCAGACTTCGCCCTCAGGCCCGGCAAGGGCTGTGGCGATTTCGGTCAGCACCGAAAGGCCCGGTGCGTTGATGCCGTCGTCATTGGTGATGAGAATGCGCAAAATCCTGCCCCCTGCTGCGGTTTTGTCCCTGTCTATCCTTGCACCGCCCCAGCGGCAAGCGGGCACTGCGCGGCGCGGGTCTAGTCAAGCAAGGTCAAAAGCCGCGCGGCCTCATCTTTTGGCGATGCAAGCGCCGTGCGGTCCTCGCCGGGAAAAAACCGGGCGCGGGTGGCGGTGGCCATGGGCGCGGGGGCAAGCAGATGCACCTTTGGTCCGGTGCGCGCGGTTTCGGCCTGCCAGCTTTGGGCAAGGGCGATTTGCGCGGCCTTGGTGGCGCCGTAAGCGCCAAAGAATTTCTCGCCAGCGTGGCTGTCATCAAAGAACACCGCCTGGCCGCTCTCGCCCAGAAGCGGCGCGATGAACGGGATGAGAATGCCCATTGCGTGAACGTTGCAGGTGACCGATTTGCTCCAGTCGCCCTCGGCAAGCTGCGCGGCAGGCATCAAGGGGGCGGCATGCACCGCCGCATGCACCCAGATCGCAACCCCGCCCCAACGATCATGGATCGAGCGGCAGAGCTGTGCCATGGCGTCCTTGTTGGTGATATCCATCGGCGCGAGTGTCGCCTGACCACCGGCCGCCTGAATGCGGTCATCCAGCTCTTCCAGCGCACCGGTGGTGCGGCCAACCGCGATCACGTGATGGGTTTTTGCCAAGGCCTCGGCCATGGCCGCCCCAAGACCGCGCGACGCGCCGGTGACAAGGGCGATGGGGGGGGATGTGTTTTCGCTCATAGAGGGGCAAATCCCACCAGATGACGCATAAATCAAGTGCAATCGTTGACTTTATTGCCGATGGCGCGAAAAACTAGGGGTATCAGGGGAAGGCTGAGCGCCCAAGGCTCAAGAGGTCGGAAGGGCAAGGCGTTCACTGTGACCCGAGCGCGAGAGCATGACCACCCCTTCGCCAATGGCGGCCACGGTCGCGCCGTCAATCGTATCGCCGACTTGCACGCGCGCGAAGGTGGATTTGCCGACCCGCACAAGCGCATGCGACTTATCTGGCCCAAGCACGGTGCCAAGCAAGGAGAGCCGCGCATCGGGCAGCGCATCCTGGGTGGTGGCGACGGCCAGCGTGGCCTCTGGGGTTTTTGTTGTCTCTGACATCTGTGCCTCTGGCGTTGGGTCGCAGGCCGGGCATCTAGTCAAGGTCACCCTGGAAGCAAAGGCCCCCTTTGGCGAAGAGCGGAAACATGCCGCAATGCAGCAATGCCCGCGCGGATTTTAGCGCACGGGCATTCATTCAGGTCGGGAACGGGCGGATTATTCGGCGGCTTTCAGCTCAAAACCCCGTTCGATCATATCGCTTGGCGCCACCGGGTATTCGCCCGAGAAGCAGGCGTCGCAATACTGCGGGCACTTGGAGTTGCGCCCCTCGGCCTCGCCAACGGCGCGGTAAAGCCCGTTGAGCGAGATGAACTTTAGGCTGTCGACCTGAAGGTGGTCGCGCATTTCATCCTCGGACATGGTTGCCGCCAGAAGCTTTTCGCGCTGCGGGGTGTCGACGCCGTAAAAGCAGGGCCAGGCGGTCGGCGGGGACGCGATGCGAAAATGCACCTCTTTCGCGCCGGCATCCAGGATCATTTCCTTGATCTTGCGACTGGTCGTGCCGCGCACCACGCTGTCATCCACCAAGATGACCCGCTTGCCCTTGATCAGGGCGCGGTTCACGTTGAGCTTGAGGCGCACCCCCATGTTGCGGATCTGCTCTGTCGGCTCGATGAAGGTGCGGCCCATATATTGATTGCGGATGATGCCCATGGCGTAGGGAATGCCCGATTCGTGGCTGAACCCGATCGCCGCCGGGGTGCCGCTATCGGGCACCGGACAGACAAGATCGGCCTCGACCGGGGCTTCGCGCGCCAGCTCGACACCGATCTGGTGGCGGGTTTCATAGACCGAACGCCCGCCGATGATCGAATCGGGGCGCGAGAAATAGACATGCTCAAAGATGCAAAACCGCGAGGGCACGCGGCGGAAGGGATAATGGCTTTGCACGCCATGCTTTTCGGAAATCACCACCATTTCGCCGGGCTCGATCTCGCGCACATAGGTGGCGCCGATGATATCAAGACCGCAGGTTTCCGAGCTTAGAACCCAGCCATCGGCAACTTGCCCAAGGACCAGAGGGCGCACCCCAAGCGGGTCGCGCACACCGATAAGCTCGCTCTCGGTCATGGCGACGATCGAAAAGGCGCCCTCGACCCGGCGCAGGGCGTCTTCCATCCGCTCGGGGATATTGCGCTGAAGCGAACGCGCCATCAGGTGGATGATGCATTCACTGTCCGAGCTTGACTGAAAGATCGAGCCGCGCTCGGTCAACTCTTTGCGCAGGGCAAGCGCGTTGGTGATATTGCCGTTATGGGCAATCGCCGCGCCGCCCATCGAAAACTCGCCAAAGAACGGCTGAACGTCGCGGATCGCGGCGCCTTTGCTGCCGGCGGTGGAATAGCGCACATGCCCGATGGCCAGCGGGCCGGGCAGCGTTTCCATAAGGCTGTGGCGGGTGAAGTTGTCGCGCACATAGCCAAAGCGGCGCACGCTGTTAAAGCCTTGCTCGGCGTCGTGGCTGACGATGCCGCCAGCCTCTTGTCCGCGATGTTGCAGGGCGTGCAGGCCAAGGGCGACAAAGTTGGCGGCATCGGTCACGCCGATGACGCCGTAAACACCGCATTCCTCTTTCAGTTTGTCATCATCAAAAGGGTGCGCGGGGGGCATATGTTTGGGCAAAGCGGTGCAACTCCGAATCCGGTCATTTCGCTTGGGGCCTCTCTTACGCGCTTGGGCGCGCCGTGTCACGGAACTATCACAGATAAAACAGGCCGTCACGCAACGTTTCCTTGGGGCAAGCGCGATTCAAACGCAAACGGCCCGCCAGGGGGCGGGCCGTTGGGGCGGCGTCAGGGCGGGCTTATTGCGGCGCGTCGCAAGCGCCCACAAGCTGTTCATATTGCTGGGTGATCCAGCCAAGCGCCTGTTCGGGATTGCCATCTTCAACCTTGCCGGTCAGCTTGGCAAAGACCCGCGCCGAGCGGCTGTCGTCGATGATTTCGATGGATTGCGAGGTGACCACGGTTTCATAGACGAAATAGGCAATCGCGATCAACAGAACGCCGCGCGCCACCCCAAAGACAAAGCCAAGACCCTGATCAATCCCGCCAATCGCCGAGCGCTGCACCAGCGATGAAAACAGCGGCGTGATCAGCGAGGATACGATCAATCCGAGGGCGAAAACACCCGCAAAGGCGGCGATCATGCTCAGCTCGCAACTATCGGCGATGAAATCGCCGATAACCGGTATTTCCTTGACCAGCGGTTCAAGCTGCGGGGCAAACAGAAACGCCAGAACGCCCGCCACAACCCAACCGGCAATCGCCAGAGCCTCGCGGACAAGCCCGCGCGAATAGGCCAAGAGCGCTGATAAAACGATAAACAGCGCCACGACGCCATCAATGATGGTGAAACCTTCCATTCGTCTCTTCCTGTCCCTTTGGGCGCTTATCCTGCGCCGAAAATGTCACCGACAAACGCGGTCAGATCGCCCATATGCGTCAGTTTGAGCCCGCTGTCACCACCCGGTTTTCCACCCGATGGGGTAATTGCGGCTGTGAAACCAAGTTTTTGCGCTTCTTTCAACCTATTTTCGGTCTGTCCCACCGGTCGGAGTGCGCCAGACAGGCTTATTTCGCCAAATACCACCGTATCGGCCGGAAGGGCGGTATCCTCGCGCGCACTCAGAAGCGCGGCGGCGACGGCAAGATCGGCGGCGGGCTCGCTGATCTTCAAACCACCGGCGACATTGAGGTAGACATCAAGCCCGGCAAACGGGATGCCACAGCGCGCCTCAAGCACCGCGAGGATCATCGCAAGGCGCGCGCCGTCCCAGCCCACAACAGCGCGGCGCGGTTGCGAATGTGGCGTCGGCGCGACCAGCGCCTGCATTTCCACCAGCAGGGGCCGCGTGCCCTCGATCCCGGAAAACACCACCGAGCCAGGGCTTGGCGTGCCGCGCCCCGACAGGAAAAGCGCCGATGGATTACTGACCTCGGCAAGGCCGGCACCGGTCATTTCAAACACGCCGATTTCGTCGGCCGGGCCAAAGCGGTTCTTGACGCTGCGCAGGATGCGGAACTGATGCCCGCGCTCGCCCTCGAAATAAAGCACGCAATCGACCATATGTTCGACCACGCGCGGCCCGGCGATCTGGCCGTCCTTGGTGACATGGCCGACAAGGATGACGCTGGTGTTGGTGCGCTTGGCAAAGCTGGTCAGCTCATGCGCGGCGGCGCGCACCTGGCTGACGCTGCCGGGGGCGGCCTCGACGGTGTCGGACCATACGGTTTGAATGGAATCGATGATCACAAGATCGGGGCGCTCGGATTCAAGCGTGGTCAGGATATCGCGCAAGGATGTCGCCGCCGCCAGCTTGACCGGCGCCTCGCCAAGCCCAAGGCGTTGCGCGCGCATGCGCACCTGTGCGCTGGCCTCTTCGCCCGAGATGTAAAAGGTCTTGAGGCCCGCGGCGGCAAAGCGCGCGGCGGCCTGAAGCAAAAGCGTCGATTTGCCGATGCCCGGATCGCCCCCCACCAGAACCGCGCTTGACGGCACAAGACCGCCGCCCAGAACCCGGTCAAGCTCGCCAATCCCCGACAGGGTGCGCGGCGGCGGGGCCTCTTCGGTCGAAAGATCCGTCAGCGTCAGGAACGAGCCGCGTTTCACGCCAAGCGACTTGCCCTTGGGACCAGTCGAAAGCGGCGCCTCCTCGATGATCGAATTCCATTCGCCGCAGGCATCGCAGCGCCCCGACCAACGCGAATGCGTCGCGCCACAGGACGTGCAGGAAAAGGAATTGGATTTGGCCATGCCCGCGTGATGCCCCAACTGGCGCGCCCGGTCAAACCCGAAAGCGGGCTCTGACCTATTCCGCCGCCTTTTTGGTCAGATCAATCACCCGGCCATCGGCGCGCCGCCTCTCTTCAAGCCCAAGTTCGGGCAGCACATCGCGCAGATCGTCGCGCAGCCGCGCAAGCTGGCTGCTGGCGACGCTTTCCTCAAGATCGACCTCATGCGCCCAATGCTTGAGTTCGCGGCTGATCTGTTTGGCCTGATCAAGCCGGGCATTGAAGGCCTCGACCTCTTGCTGGCGTTGGGTCAGGAAGGCGCGCGCGCGGGCCACTTTTTCGTCGGAATAGACCTCCGAGAGTTCGCGGCTGATGTGTGACATCTGCGCGGCGACCTCCAAAAGGTCCGGTTCAAGCCCGCCAAGATCGGGATGATCGCGCAAGTAAGCGAGGCGTTCGCGCACCGCGTCAAATTCTGATGAAAGCTGAAAAACGCCGTTTCGGTCGGCGGCATGGGCGGCGGCATAGGCGCGCGCCACGTCATTCATGCCAAGCGAAAACCGCCTGTGCGAGTTTTCAAGCGCCATGATGCGCCCGTTCGCGGGCAGGAAAAAGCACAAGAGGACGGCCAGAACGGCCAAGCCGATTTGTGCAATTTGTCCTGCGTTTTCATAGAGTACGCCACCAAAGCTCACCTGAAATTCAAGCCAGGGCAAAAGGCCAAAACAGGCCGCTATCGTGACGGCGCTCAACCCGAGCGCGGATAGTGCAAAGACAAGAACAGCAAACCGATGCAATAAAAATTGGGTCAGCAGCGCAACAGATTTCAAATGTCCGGCCATGACTTCCCCCTGAAAGATCATTTCCTTAACATCGGCAAGTTTACGCTTATTGATCAAAACTCAAAGGGTTAATTTGTTCAACTGGCGGTAAACTCTTGGAAATGTTGATGTTACCGCTCGGGGTTTGTTTCTGATTGCTCAACAATGGGGCGGTCATTGGCAGTCTTTTCTGTAATCCAACCGATGACAACCGAAGCAATCACGCAAAAGCTAAAGAGATACAGCCCCCAGGCGGTCTCAACCCGGCCAAGCCCCGCGCCGCGCGACAGGATGATGTAGAGCGCGATCAAAAAGACATCCGCCATCGCCAGCTTGCCCAGCACCGCAAGCACCGGCAACACCCGCCGCTCCAACAGGTGAAAATGTATCAGCGCAAGGCCGATGGTCTTGAGGTAAGGCGCGAAAAGGGCAAAGACCGTGACCAGAAGCGCAAGGAAAACATCCGCCTGCCAGAGGCTTTGCAGGCCGGTGATCACGCTGATTTCATTCAGCGCGAAGAACGGCAATATCCCCGCCCGGATCAGCGGCGCAAACCAGGCGATGGGGAACAGGACAAGAAGGGTGAGATTGGCAAGTTTGAGCGCCCAAAAGGCCGCTTGCCGCGCTGTCACCGGACCGCCTCGATCGGCCCCTCGGCGCGGCCGTGGATGAATTGGTCAAGGTAGGGATCGCCGGAATTGTCCATCTCGGACACGGGGCCGGTCCATTTGATCACCCCGTCATGCAGCATGGCGATATTGTCGGCAATCGCGCGCACGCTTGTCATGTCATGGGTGATGGTCATGGCGGTGGCGCCCATTTCGACCACGATTTCGCGGATCAACTCGTTGATGACGCCCGACATGATCGGATCAAGCCCGGTGGTCGGTTCGTCGAAAAAGATAATCTCTGGCTCGGCGGCGATAGCACGGGCAAGACCGACGCGCTTTTGCATGCCACCAGAGAGTTCGGCGGGGAATTTATCGGCCACATCGGGCTTGAGCCCCACACGCCGCAGTTTCTCAATCGCGATTTCGCGGGCCTCGTCCTTGGGGCGCGCCAGCGAGCCGCGCAACAGGCGAAAGGCGACGTTTTGCCAGACCGGAAGCGAGTCAAACAGGGCACCGCCCTGAAACAGCATGCCAAAGCGCGCCAGAAAGGCGTCGCGGTCGCCGGTGGTGACATCCTTGCCATCCAGCGTGATGGTGCCGCTATCGGGCGTGACAAGGCCAAGGATGCTTTTCAGCGCCACCGATTTGCCGGTGCCCGAGCCGCCGATGATCACCATCGAGGTGCCCGATTCAATGGTCAGGTTCACGCCGCGAAGAACGTGATTGTTGCCAAAGGCTTTGCGAACGTCGGTAAGCTCTATCATGCTGAGAAAAACAACTCTGTCAGAAGGTAGTTGGACGCGAGGATAAGCACGCTTGCGGCCACCACGGCGGTCTTGGTGGCGCTGCCGACGCCCTGTGCGCCGCGCCCCGAATTCATCCCGTAGTAGCAGCCCATGAGCGCCACGATAAAGCCAAAGACCGCGCCCTTGATCATGCCCGAAATGATGTCCCAGCTTTCGAGGAAATCAATCGTGTTGTGCAGATAGGTCGCCGCGCCGAAATCAAGCCGCCCGATGCCCACAAGAAACCCGCCCATGATCCCGAGCGCGTCGCCCACACCGACAAGTAGAGGCACCGCCAGAGTGGCGGCAAGCACGCGGGGCAGGGTGAGGTATTTCATCGGGTTGGTCGACAGGGTGGTCAGCGCGTCAATCTGTTCGGTCACCTTCATGGTGCCGATCTCGGCGGCGATGCTTGAGGCAACCCGCGCCGCCACCATCAAGCCGCCAAGCACCGGGCCAAGTTCCCGTGTGAGGCCGATGGCGACAATCGAGGGCACCACGGTTTCGGCGTTGAAGCGCGCGCCGCCCGCGTAAATCTGAAGCGCAAGCGCGCCGCCGGTAAAGAGCGCCGTCATGCCCACCACCGGCAGCGACAGCCAGCCGATTTGCACCAGGGCGTGGCCAAACTCGCCCCAGTAAAACGGCGGGCGCGCAAGGTGGCTCACGGTGCGCGCGGCAAAGAGCGCAATCCGCCCGATCGCCGCCAAAGCCGCCAGAACATACCGCCCGATCGCGGCAAGGAATGACAAAAGATAGGTCATCCGCCCAGATATCGCCGCATATAGCGCGCCCCCAATGATGTCAGAATTTCATAACCGATGGTGCCGGCATTATCGGCCAGCGTGTCGATGCCCTGATGCCGGCCCAAAAGCTCTAGCGTTTTCGGGTCATACCCCAGATCGGTGATGTCGACACCGATAAGATCCATCGAAATGCGCCCGGCAATGGGGCAGGGGGTGTCCTCGGCCCAAAGCATGGTCTTGGGCCCCATGGCGCGCATGATGCCATCGGCATAACCGCCACCGATGGTCGCAATCCGGGTATCGCGAGCGGCGGTAAAGCTGTTGCCATAGCCGACGGTTTCACCCGCGCTCAGGTCGCGGCACTGGATCACCGGAATATCAAGCGTCACCACCGGGCGCGCATCGGCAAACGGGCGCCCGCCATAGACGCCGATCCCCGGGCGGGCCAGATCAAAGTGATAGGCCTCATCCAGCAGGATCGCGCCGGTATTGGCAAAGCTGCGCGGCACGTCGATATCGTCGGTCATTTCGCGAAAGGCGGCAAG
>JAVVFB010000013.1:0-26658 GCA_032251095.1 Roseovarius sp.
GTGGTCCTGATGTGCTTCCAATGCTCGGCTGGGAAGTCGTAGAAGGCCAACAGCTCGTCCCGGTCCTTCACCAGCTTGGCGACGGCTTTCTCATACTTCACGCCGTAGGTTTCGACGAAGAGGTCGAAGGCCGCATTGGCCTCTTTCCTGGTCTCGGCCATCCAGATGTCCTGCAGGTCGGCCTTCGCCTTTTCGTGCAACGACTTCGGCAGTGCGCCAAGAACGTTGGATGTCTTGTGGACCCAACATCGCTGCTCTCGCGTATCGGGGAAAACGTCCCGCAGAGCCGTCCAGAAGCCGAGCGCACCATCGCCGATGGCCAACTCGGGGGGAACTGTCAGGCCCCGTTTCTTCAGCCCCTTCAGCAGGTCGCGCCAGCTGTCCGCGTTCTCCCGAAACCCATCCATGATAGCAAAGACGTCCTTTTCGCCGTATTCGTCGGCACCGATAATCACCAGCATACATTGACGATCGCCGTCCAGACGCGGCGTGAGGTAGACGCCGTCGGCCCAGATGTAGACGTAACGCTTGCCCTTCAGATCGCGCTTGCGCCAAGCCTCGTATTCCTCCCACCAGGCCGCCTTCAACCGGGTGATGGTGGAAGACGACAGGCCCTCTGCGCCGGGCCCCAGAAGCGCCGCCAGCGCCTCGCTGAAATCGCCCGTCGAGATGCCCTTCAGGTAAAGCCAGGGCAACAGCTCCTCGACAGACTTGGCCTTGCGCAGGTAGGGTGGAACCAGGGACGAGCGGAACTTGATCTTGCTGCCATCCGCATTGGCCCCCCGGTCACGGACGCGCGGCACTTGAACAGGCACCATCCCGATCCCCGTCATCATCTAACGCTCGGGCAGAAACCCGTGGCGAACAAGACGCTGGCGCCCGTCTTCGTCCAGAAGGTGCGCATGCTCGGCGATGAACGCCGACACCTCGGCCAGAACGGCGGTGCGCAACAGCTCTTGCGCCCCCTTCTGGATCACCTCGGTCAGCGGATCGTGCGAAAATTCAGATGGCAGTTCGAATGCTAAAACAGTAGATTTGGCCATGGTGGCATATCCTTTTCTCTCTGAGAACTGACGGCGTCTTCAACACCGCCATGATATGCCGCCTACTTCAGCCCATCACCAACTTTCGGGCATAACTCTTTATAGGTCATTGTTATTTAACGGATAATTTAGATACTGAATAGCCAAGCGTTAAGCCACCGGGCCACGTTCGCGTGGCAAGAAAATTGGAAAAGCGCAGTTTCGGCTGCGCTTTTTTCGTTTCGACAGCCACAGTTAGCCAGTGACGCCGAGACCGCGCAAATAGGTGGTAAGCCCCGCCTCAAGCATCTCTTCGGGGGCCGCGTGATCCGAGAGGCCAGCCGAGTTGCGCAGGAACAGCTCGACCACGCCATGGCTTAGCGCCCAGATATGCGCGGTCAGAAGGCTTGCCTCGGGGCAACGCT
Source organism: Roseovarius sp. (assembly GCA_032251095.1). Classification (GTDB taxonomy): domain Bacteria; phylum Pseudomonadota; class Alphaproteobacteria; order Rhodobacterales; family Rhodobacteraceae; genus Roseovarius. Next base: position 1,448 of record JAVVFB010000013.1, read on the forward strand.
CGGCGGCGATATGCGGGCAGAGCGCATCGCAGGCGCCATGCATCAACCCCCGCGCACGCCCGGCGGCCTCGGCGAGACCCGGCAGGCGGTTGATGTCGATGCTGCTTTCGAACATGGCGATGTAATGGCCCGGATTGCTTTGGGCAAAGCCAAGATAGGCGCGGGCAAGCGCGTGGATTTGTCCGGCCCCTGCGGGCGCGGTGGCGCGCGCCGCCTCAAGCCGGTCGCCAAAGATCACATAGCCCTGGCGCGCGGCCTCTGAGATCAGGTCATCGCGCCCGGCAAAATGGCGGTAGACGGCGGCGGGCGTGACGCCCGCGCTTTTGGCGGCCTGCGAGAGGGTGAAGCCGGCCGGGCCCTTGGTCTCGATCAGGGTCAGCGCACCATCGACAAGCGTCTGGCGCAGATTGCCGTGATGATAGCCCTGTTTAGCCATTCCATATCTCTGGTCCGGCGGCGATGGCCGGATCAAGCGCGCCAATTGCGCGCGCGTCCTTGCGCGCATAGTCGATCGAGCTGAGCACGGTGCGGATTGCCGCCAAGCGCGCGCGGCGCTTGTCATCCGAGCGGATCACGGTCCAGGGCACGGGGGCGGTATGCGTGCGGGTCAGGGTTTCGGGGATGGCCGCGCTATACTCATCCCATTTCTTGAGGCCCTCGACGTCGATCCAGCTCAGCTTCCATTGCTTGAGCGGATCGCTTTCACGCCCGAGAAAACGGCGCATCTGTTCGGCGCGCCCAACATTGAGCCAGAATTTGAACAGGTGAATACCCTCATCGACCAGCATGCGTTCAAAATCGGGCACCTGGGCGAAGAAATGCTCGCGCTGCGCATCCGAACAAAAGCCGAAGACCTTTTCCACCACGCCCCGATTGTACCAGCTTCGATCAAAAAACACGATTTCACCAGCGCCGGGAAGATGGTCGATATAGCGCTGGAAATACCATTGCGTTGCCTCGGTGTCCGAGGGTTTCGACAAGGCCACGACGCGCGCGCCGCGCGGGTTGAGGTTTTCGCGAAACCGTTTGATCGTGCCGCCCTTGCCGGCCGCGTCGCGCCCTTCAAAGACACAGACGATCCGCGCGCCGCTTTCACGTGCCCAGGCCTGAAGCTTGACCAGTTCGATCTGAAGCCTGGCCAGTTCCTTTTCATAGGCCTTGCGCGGCATGCGTTCGGAATAGGGAAACCCCTTGCCAAGGATGTCACCCTTGTCCGCGCGCCGGATTTCGTTGCGGATATCGTCGGGAATGTCTTTTTCGAAAAAAGCGCTGATCGCGCCGTCAAAGGGCAAATCCATGGTCGGGCCTCATTATGGTTTTGCCTGAGTATGGCCGCTCAACCGTCGGGGCGCAATCGTGCGCGCACAGCAACCCGGTGGATGGCGGCAATCACCTGATCCGGCACCGCGTGATGGGGCATATGGCCGATGCCGGGCAGGGGCGTCAGGACCGCGCCGTCAATCTGGCGCGACAGCGGCTCGGCATGGATAGAGAGGCCGACGGTGGTATCGGCGGTGCCATGCAGGATCTCGACCGGCAGGTCGATCTCGCCGTATCGGTCATGCATGGCCTCGATCTCGGACAGCAGATTGGCGCGTTGCAAGGCATTGGCACGCAAGGAGTGGCGGCGCAGGGTGAGGCCGGCGCCGATATGGCGTAGATAGCCATCGGGCACGGTTTGCGGTTCGAATATCTCACCAACCGCAGTTTCCACGCGACTATCGTCGACAAAGCCGGTCAGGAACGGGATCACCAGCGGGCCGAGCAGGGGATGCGACAGCATCTTGTAATAGGTCGAAAGCCCGGTGTCCCAGGGCTTGGCGGCCCCTGCAAGCATCACCAGCCCCGCGATGCCCCGCGGATGGTTGAGCGCCCAGGCAAGGGCCACCGCGCCACCATAGCTATGGCCCAAAACAATGGGGCGATCCGCGCCAAGCTGGCTTGCGGCCCGTTGCAGCAAATCGGCCTGTTGGCTGATCGTCGCGCCGGTCCGATTGATCCGCGCGCTATAGCCAAGGCCGGGGCGGTCAAACACGATCACGCGGAAATCGCGGGCAAGCTTTGGCGCAAGATCAAAGGTCATGTCGCGGGTATTGCCCGAGGCGCCGTGGATCAGCACCAGATCAGGCGCACCCTCAGGCCCCATGATAACCGCATGAACCGGGTGGCCATCGACCGTGATGATCTCGCCTTCGGGGGGAAAGGCCGCCTCGGCGCGGGCCTCGTGCAACCGCGCGCGATGGTTGGCATAGACCCAGAGACCGGCCAACAGAACCGCGAGGATCACAAGGGATTTAACGGCCAATGTCATTCATATCAAACGGCGTCGATTGATAGATCGCGTTGATCCAGTTGCCGTAAAGCTGATGGGCATGGCTGCGCCAGCGGTTTTGCGGCGGCCTTGAGGGATCATCATCCGGATAATAGTTGCAGGGCACGTTGATGGGTGTTCCGGCCTCGATGTCGCGGTCATATTCCTGCTTGAGGGTGTCGCTGTCATATTCAAAATGGTTGAAGATATAGAGCGCGCGATGTTTGGGATCCTCAACCAGAGCCGGGCCAACCTCGTCACTGTATAAAAGCGTGCTCAGGCCACCGGCGGCCTCGATTTCGTCCTGGCGCATTTCGGTCCAGCGGCTGACCGGGATCACGCAATCGTCCGAAAACCCGCGCAGATAGGGCGAGGCCGGAACAAGGTTGCGATGCCGGAAACAGCCGAAGGCCTTATGCTCCAGCAGATGCTTTTTCACGCCGTGAAAGTAATTGATCATCGCCATCCCGCCCCAGCACACGCCGAAGGTCGATTGCACATGGGTCTGGGTCCACTCGAACACTCGCTCAAGTTCGCCCCAATAGGTGACGGCGTCAAACTCCAGATGTTCGATCGGTGCGCCGGTGATGATCAGACCGTCGTATTTATCGCCCGAGGCCTCGACCTCTTCAAAGGTGCGGTAAAAGCTTTCCATATGCTCGGCGGCGGTGTTCTTGGCCTGATGTTCGCTCATCCGGATCAGATGCAGGTCGATCTGAAGCGGTGTCGCGCCGATAAGGCGGGCGAATTGATTTTCGGTCTGGATCTTTTTCGGCATCAGGTTGAGCAAGCCGATGCGCAGCGGGCGGATGTCCTGACGGGCGGCCTGATCCTCGTCCATGACCATGACACCCTCGCGCGTGAGCACGTCATAGGCGGGCAGGTTGGCGGGGATCTTGATGGGCATTGGTTTGGGATTCCTTGGCGGTGGAGGTGTTAGATAGGCGTATCGGCGCGCCGCTCAAGGGCGGTCGCGATCAGGTGATCGAAATCCGCCGGGGTCTTGACGGTTGCCACCTCATCGGCGCTGACGGTGACGCCCCATGGGGCCATGGCGCGATAGCGTGGTTCGCGGTGCGCAAGCGCGCGCGCATAGGTCCAGCGGATAAAGCTATCTGGATTAACTTCACCCGCTTTGATATTGTTTTCAATCAGGTATTCATCCCAAGCGGCATCAAGAAACGCGGGCTGATAGGCCATCGGTTTGGGCGCGCGATCAAACCGGCGGATCAATTCCTGGGTATGGGCCGCACTGCCTTCGATATAGATCAAAAGGCAATGCTGCGACAGCTCGCGCAGGATCGGGTCGTTGGGGTCATCGCCATCCACCCATTCACAGATCGACCCGCCGGTGTCGCAGATGAAATGCGGATAGCCATAAAGCGCGTCGGCGCGCGAGATGAAATGCCCGGTATCCATCAGCGCCGCGATTTCGGCCAGGCGGAACTGTTCCTGGCGGCGACGGTATTCCTCCATCGGTAGGCCGCCCTTGGCCGGATCGCCCGGCTTGCCAAGATAGGTCGAGACCGGCGCGAGATTGTCGAAGGTGATGTTCGAGCCGATATAAATCGAATCCGTCAACAGCAGGTCGCGCAGGAATGGCACCTGCATGGCGTGCGCCTTGGCGTTATCGGCAATCAGTTCGCCCATGTGACGGGTGCCGATGCGGTAATCTATCGAGTAGTGAAACCAATCCCCGCCCTCGCGCAGCATGTTCGACAGGTGCGTCTTGCCAAGGCCCGACATGCCGTAAAACAGCACCCGTTTATGCGCCGCCGCGCGCCAGTCCTGTGCCGAAGTATAGATCATCGCCGCTCCCCTTTGGGATCGTCGTACAAAGGGAAGCAGGGCGGGTCAAATCCAAAGCCCGCCCAGCCCACGAAAAACCCCCGCCCTGTGACAGGCGGGGGCTGTTCTTGCAAAGGCTGTCGTCAGATCAGTAACGATAAGCGATCTTGAAGCCGACGCCGATGGCGTCGTTGTTCTTGAACTTCGTGCGCGGCAAGGCGCCAATTTCCGTCACAGCATCGCCGATGAAGGTATAATTAACACCACCCGACAGGATCATGCCGCTGTCATTCTCGTAACGGCCGCCAAGGGTAAACCCGATCTTGCCGGATGTCGGCCCAAGGTTCGACACCGGCGAGCCGTCATCGTTATCCTCATAGGTGGCCGAGAACGAGCCCGAAACCTTGTCGGTAAATTTGCGACCAACACCAAGCGTATAGGTGTAGGTATCGCTTGTGAAGGACAGGAAGGGACCACCGGTCAATCTCAGGTAATCTTGCGGGGTGATGGTGAAACCGGACCAGTTGACCCAGCGAACGCTACCAAAGACAAGCGTGTCCTTGGCAACACCGGACTGGAATTCCAGGTTGAGCGACTCGGGCGTTTTGATCGTTGTCTTGCTCGTATTCACCCCAAGCACAGAGGATTCGGTTGTTTTGTGCTTTGTCTTGATGGTCGAGTTATAGGTCAGCGAAACCCGCAAGGCGATTTCGGGTTTTTCATAGGAAACACCGGCCACATAACCAACGCCCTCATCCTCGGACCCGGTCACCGAATAGCCGCCGACGATCGGAACATTGGAATCCGCGCTGACCTTCTGAACCCGCAAGCCGCCATGGACACCAAAGCCGCTGGCCGTGCGATAGTTCAACAGGCCGGTGATGGCATCAGAATCAAACGTCGCGTCTGTGCCTGCAATCGGCCACTGGCCAGACGCAATATTACCGCCAGCGGTCGCCGCCGCAGTGCCTGCGAACGGGATAGATTGCCCTTGATAGCTCACATCGGCGCCAAAGGGCTGATCATAGATAAGCGCATAGCTGAGTTGTTCGTTTACCTGGCGCTTATAGGCGGCACCCACCTGCCAATAGGTATCGGCCGCATTGCCGGATGACCGGCCACCCAAAGGTGTTGCTACGGTCCCCGAAACAGAGGGCGATACCGCGCCAAAGCTGAGTTCCACGTAATTGCCACGCTCGAACAGAGCCTGAATGGATTGCCCCGAGCGGTCGATGCCGCCCGCGTTTGCCGCGCCGGCGGCCGCCACGAGTGCAGTCGTTGCTGCGAGTGTGAATTTGTTCATAGTCCCTCTCCTCCAGAAGATGCACCGATCTTTATAGGCTGAAAGTTGCCGGTCAATCTTTGACGCCGCGTCACTGCCGCAAGTAAGAGATGGGGTGGCGCGTCAGCCACACCTTAAACGCGAAGAGCTGGGCGATTAGCGCCTTTTTGCGGTTTCAGACCATAAATTCAGATAGTTCGCGCCGAAAATAATCACCGCGCCAAGGATGACAAACACATCTATCGGCTCGTCATAGACCAAAAGCCCGATCACCGCGATCAATGGCAGGCGGGTGAAATCAACCGGGCTCACAAGGGTTGCGGGCGCAATCGACAAGGCCGTCGTCAGGCAAAAATGTGCCGCCAGACCGCCGCAAGCGATCACCGCAAGCCAGGGCGTGGAGGGCAAGGAGGGCAGGGCGATATCGCCGTCATAGCCGGCGCAGATCAGGCCGAAAATGCTCTGGCTCAAGGTCATCCAGAACAGGATGCAGGTCAGTGTTTCGCTGCGCGTCAGGCGTTTGGTGAACAGGATCGAGCCGGCAAAACCGATGGCCGCCGCCGCCGCCGCGATGGTGCCCAGGCTCAGCGTTTCAGGGCTTGGGCGCGCGACGATCAGAATGCCGATAAAGCCGATGATCGCGGCCAGCACGCGCATTTTCGTAAGCCGCTCGCCAAGCACCAGCGGCGACAGGATCAGAACCCAGAGCGGCGCGGTGAATTCAAACGCAAAGACCTGCGCCAGCGGGATCACCGTGATCGCATAGAACCACAGGTTTTGACCCGAAAAGTGAAACAGGTTGCGGATCAGATGGAGGCCGGGGCTGCGCGTGGTGATCTGGCGGTAATGGCCGGTCAGGCCCGCGACGATCACCACGAGGGCAAGGCCGATCATGCTGCGGTACATCATGATCTCGAAGGTATCGAGTTCGAAACTGACCGCGCGCCCCGCCACCGCCATTGACGAAAACGCCAGCACCGCACCCAGCATCCAAAGCGCCGCGCGCAAGACGGTGGCCGGTTCAGAGCGGATAGGCGCGGGGGCTTGGCTTATTCCCACTCAATCGTGCCTGGGGGTTTCGAGGTGATGTCATAGGTGACGCGGTTGATGCCCTTGACCTCGTTGATGATCCGGGTTGCGGTTTCACCAAGAAATTCGTGGCTGAACGGATAGTAATCCGCCGTCATACCATCGACCGAGTTCACCGCACGCAGGGCGCAGGCGAAATCATAGGTCCGCCCGTCGCCCATCACGCCAACGGTGCGCACCGGCAAAATGGCGACAAAGGCCTGCCAGATGTCATCGTAAAGCCCGTGCTTGCGGATCTGGTCGATATAAACCGCATCCGCCTTGCGCAGGATTTCAAGCTTTTCGCGGGTGATTTCACCGGGACAGCGAATCGCAAGGCCCGGCCCCGGAAACGGGTGACGGCCGATAAAGCTGGCGGGCAGGCCAAGCTCGTGGCCGAGCGCGCGCACCTCATCCTTGAACAACTCGCGCAGCGGCTCGACAAGCTTGAGGCCCATCTTTTCCGGCAGGCCGCCGACATTGTGGTGCGATTTGATGGTGACACTCGGGCCGCCCGAAAAGCTGACCGATTCAATGACGTCGGGGTAAAGCGTACCCTGGGCCAGGAACTCGGCGCCCTCGATCTGATTGGCGTATTTCTGGAACACGTCAATGAACAGGCGACCAATGATCTTTCTCTTTGTTTCCGGGTCACTTACGCCGTCAAGTTCACCCAAGAAAAGCTCTGATTCATCTGCGTGGATCAGCGGGATGTTATAGTTGTCGCGAAACATCGTGACGACTTCGTCGGCCTCGTTGAGGCGCAGCAAACCGTGATCGACAAAGACGCAGGTGAGCTGATCACCGATCGCCTCGTGGATCAGAACTGCCGCCACAGAGCTATCGACGCCACCAGACAGGCCACAGATCACCTGTTTGTCACCGACCTGTTCGCGGATGATGCGGATCGCCTCTTCCTTATAGGCGCCCATGGTCCAGTCGCCGGTGAACCCGGCGAGGCGCACGAAATTCTCATAGAGCGTCTTGCCGTTCGGGGTGTGGTGCACCTCGGGGTGGAACTGCACGGCAAAGAAATTGCGGTTGAGGTCCGCAGTGACCGCAAAAGGCGCATTGGGCGAGGTGCCATAGACGGCAAAACCGGGGGCGATCTTGCTCACGTGGTCGCCGTGGCTCATCCAGACCTGTTCGCGGGTCTCAAGAAACCAACCGTTGAGCAGCGCGATGCGATCTTCGGTCGGGGTGACATAGGCGCGGCCAAATTCGGCGGTGCCATCGCCACGTTCCACCTTGCCGCCAAGCATCTGCATCATCACCTGTTGGCCATAACAGATCCCGAGGATCGGAACGCCAAGGTCAAACACGCTTGCGGGCGGGCGCGGCGAGCCGTCGTCGATCACGCTGCACGGGCCACCCGACAGGATCACGGCCTTTGGCGCTAACTCTGTCAGGAAGGCGTCGGTGACGTTCTGATAGGGGTGGATTTCACAATAAACGTTCAACTCTCGCAGGCGACGCGCGATCAGCTGCGTTACCTGGCTGCCAAAGTCTATAATCAAGAGGCGGTCATGGGATATCTGGCTCATGACCGCCTCGTATAACGCACCTGCGTTTTGCGCAAGAGAAAGCCGTAGCTTACCAGCGATAGCTAAGCCCGGTCGCGATCTCGTGCTGGTGCATCTTCAGGCGCACCGGCTGGGCTGCGCCGGTCAGCGACGGGTTGGACCCCGTGACGCTGTTGGAAAAGGCGTGGGTATAGGCAAAGGTAAAGCCCCAGCGATCATTGATCTTGTAGCTGCCGCCGAAAGAGGCATGCCATTGCGGAGTGCCGGGGGCGAGGGTGTTGATCACCGCCTGGGGGCTAGTGGTGAATTTGGTCGAATAGCTGATCCCGCTGCGCAGGGTCAAACGCTCGCTCTGACGATAGATCGCGGCGAGGCGCACAACATCGACATCCTTCCAGCCAAAGCCGACGCCATTGGGTGCGCCAAGCGGGCCAGTTGCGGCGACGCTTGTATTGGCAACGGCGTTCACGCTGCCATAATAAATCCGCTGATATTCGCCGGTGATGGTCAGTTTCGGCTGAGTCGGAAGCGTATAGGCCGCCCCAAGCGTCAGCATGGCCGGCACATCGAAATCACCGCCGCCGGCAAAAAGCCCACTATATTTGTCAAATGACGACATCTGGATGCGGCTGCGATAGGCGGCGCCAAGGGTCAATTGCGGGCTTGCCTCAAAAAGCAGGCCAAGGTTGAACCCAAGCCCGGTAGACCAGTCATGGCCGCGATTGGTGACATTGCCGGGGCTTTACGAAAAGCCGGTAAAGGCCTCAAGCCCGGTGGCCTTGAAGCGCTGCACGGCAAGGATCGGCGAAAGGCCGAAGGTCAGCCGGTCACTGACCTTGCGGGCATAGTTCACAGTGACAAAGGCCTGTTCAAGATTGACCCCCAAAGGTGCCGACCCGGCGCCGAGGCCGGAAAAGAAGTTGGTCTTGTATTCGGTGTTCATGCCGCCATTGGCAAAGACGAAAACCCCAAGTGACGAGCGATCATCCAACGCCCAGTTGGCGCCGCCGCAGGGGATCAGAAAGACGTCATTGTCGCTTTTATGGGTGCCCGGCGTGAGCGGTCCGCCGGGGGCGACGCGCACGCTGCGATTTGGGGCAAAGGTGGTCAGGCAAAAGCCCGCGGCATTGCCGACCTCGACCCCGGTGGCCGGGTTCTGCGCCATGCCAAGAACGCCGGTCGAGACCGCAACGCCGGCCCCGGCCATGCCCTTGGACTGACCGCCATAGCCGTTGGCAAAATATCCGTTGGTCGAAAATGCAGGTGTGCTGAGCAGGCAAAGCCCCAGCACGGCGAAGGCCTTGGCCCCGCGATCAAACATCGCTTTCATCGTCATTGTCCCTTCGAAGCGTGTTTTTTTTCTTTCTCTTGGGACATTTCGCCCCGGTTCTGCCAGCCTTGGCCGTGTTCAGGGGGAAATAAAATCAAACCGCTGCGAAATCACCACAGGGAAATTCATCTTTTTACAGGACCGGCCATTGACGAGGTCGGGCGAATGTCGCTTTTTCACCGCATTCGCCGGAATCCTCTCGTGGCGCGGCGGGGCAAAACGGTATGACGGGGTAACCCCTGCCGGTTTGGCGGGATGTTTGGCGTTAGCAATTGACCATATAGAGGGTGCAATCATGGCAGAAGCAGAAGCACGCAGCAGACGGACTCGGGGCGGCGGCGGGGCCGCGCGCCGTGCCGAGCGCACCGCCGTCAGCATCGAGACCGCGCGTTACATCGAGCGCAACATTCCCAATTTCGAGGTTCTGACCGAAGAGGCTATCGAGATCATCGAGGCCAATGCCGACACCATCCTCGAAGAGGTGGGCGTCAATTTCGTCGACAACCCGGCCGCGCTTCAGCTCTGGCGCGATGCCGGCGCGACGGTCGAGGGCGAGCGCGTGCGCATCCCGCGTGGTCTTGCCCGCAAGCTCTGCGCGACCGCGCCGTCGCGGATTATCCAGCACGCTCGCAACCCAGAGCGCAATGTCGAAATCGGCGGCAAATCCCTGGTCCTCGCCCCGGTCTATGGCCCGCCCTTCGTGCGCGACATGGATGGCGGCCGACGCTATGCCACGATGGCTGATTTTCGCAATTTCGTGAAGCTCGGCTATATGTCGAAATGGCTTCACCATTCTGGTGGTACCGTTTGCGAGCCGACCGATGTGCCGGTGAACAAGCGCCACCTTGACATGCTTTTTGCCCACATGACCCTGTCGGACAAGCCGTTCATGGGATCGGTCACCGAGCCAAGCCGCGCGCAAGACAGCGTTGATATGTGCGGCATCCTGTTCGGCAAGGAGTTTGTTCAGGACAACACGGTCATGACCAGCCTGATCAACGTCAACTCGCCGATGACATTTGACGATGTGATGATGGGGTCGCTTGAGGTTTACGCGCGCAACAATCAGGCCTGTATCCTGTCGCCCTTTATTGTGGGCGGTGCGATGGCGCCGGTCTCGGTCATGGGCACGCTGACGCAGGTTCTGGCCGAGGTTCTGGCCGGCATCGCCTATAGTCAGCTGATCCGTCCCGGCGCGCCGATGATCTTTGGCGCCTTCGTGACCTCGATCGACATGAATTCGGGCGCGCCGACCTTCGGCACCCCCGAGGCGGCGCTGATTACCTATGGCGCAGGCCAACTTGCACGCCGCCTTGGCTTGCCGTTCCGCTCGTCGGGATCGTTCAATGGTTCGAAGCTGCCGGACGCACAGGCCGCTTACGAGACCGCCAACAGCCTGAATGTCGGCCTGTTGTCTGGCGTCAACTTCATGCTGCATTCCTGTGGCTGGCTTGAGGGTGGGCTTGTGTCCAGCTTTGAGAAATTTGTCATGGATGCCGACCAACTCGGCACGCTGCACCATATGGCGCGGGGCATCGACATCGGGGAAGACGCCCAGGCGATGGATGCGATCCGCGAAGTTGGTCCCGGCGGCCATTACCTTGGCTGTGCCCACACCCAGGCCAATTTCAAAAGCGCCTTCTGGCGCAGCGATCTGTTTGACTACAAGCCCTTCGAAACCTGGTCGGAAGAAGGCGAGCGCGACACCATGATTCTGGCCAATGCGCGGGTCAAGAAAATGCTTGGCGATTATACGCAACCGCCGCTTGATCCGGCGATCACCGAAGCTCTGGCGGCATTTGTGGCCACCAGAAAAGAATCGATGCCCGACGCGTTCAGCTAACCGACGCTTTCAAGACGGGTGGCGCGCAAAAGCCGCGCCTCGCCCATCATCGCGATCAACACATCTACATGGTGCGCGGCGGAATATCCCGCCGCGCGCGTTTTTCTGTCTCGCTCAAGCTCTGCCTCGATCTCGATCAGTTGAAGCAGGGCTGCGCCGCTGCGCGGCAGGGTGCCCACCCCCAGATATCGGCGCAAATGCGGCGCGCGACGATACTCTGTCACACCGATGCGGGCGGCGCGGATCAAAAGTGGCGGGCGGCGCAGACTGTCCAGCGTTGTTAGAATGTCGTTCATTGTTTTGTGGTCCCCTAGGCTGATGCTCCCCCTTAGTTGCACAGGCCACGCTGCTGTTGCGTCCTGGCCCTGACTCCGCGCGCGGGGCTTTGGATTTGTTTACGATTTGTCAACAATCGTTGCTTTTCTGGAAACAATTAACGAACCAGTAATCTTTGCTCGCTTAAGTTGTGGATAAATCTGTGGATAAACCCCGGGGCAGGTCCCCGGGCATGTCGTGACCGACGATTAGGGGTAAGACAATGCGCGAAGGATGTGCACCAAAACAAAGCTTGCCGCAGGTCCCGTCATGGGTTCCTGAAGCGGCGCTCCATTACCTTGCGCATACCGAGACAGGCACCCCGATCCGGGCCCTTGCGCGGCGGGCGGGGCGGCATGCCTCGACCGTGTTGCGCCAGATCCGGATGTTTGAAACACGCCGCGACGATTTATTGGTTGATGAGGCGCTGCGCCGTCTCGGCCAACAGGTTCTGCATTTGAAGGCTACTGGTTCTCCTGCCAAGGAGGCCAAGATGACACGGCAAATCAACCACTTGCCCCAAGATGAGATCGCCCTGAGCGAGGTGCGCCTGAAATCGGAAGGGCGCCGCGTCTTGCGTCGGCTTTGCGAGGCCGGCGCGGTCATGGCGGTTTCGATGGGCATGGACAAGGCGGTGGTGGTGCGCGACACGGGCACAGGGCTGCCCTCGCGCACGGCGGTGGTTGACCGCGAGGTTGCCGAAGCGATGGCCCTCAAACAATGGATCGCCTGCGATAATCCGGGGCGAATTGCCCGTTATCACGTGACAGCCGCCGGTCGCGCCGCGCTTGGTGCAATGCTGGCCGAGGCCGAGAACGAGGCCTCGGGGTTTGGCGAAGCGCCAGTCAATCATGAGATGTCGCAAGACATCGCGGATGGGCCGGGCGCCAAGCGCATGCGCTATGGGTTGTCTGAGACGCCTCAGATTGCGCTTGCGCGGCGGCGTGACAAGGACGGAAGCCCGTTTCTGAGCGACGATCTTGTGCGCGCGGGCGAGCGGCTGCGCGAGGATTTCGAACTGTCGCATATGGCGCCGCGCACCACCCAGAACTGGGATCGGTTCCTGACCTGTGTCGATGATCAGGGCGGCGCCCCGGTGCCCCCGGGCTATGGCGCGGATGCCGCGCGTGCGCGCATTGCCGGTGCGCTGCGCGATCTTGGGCCGGGGCTTGGGGATGTGGCCTTGCGCTGTTGTTGTTACCTCGAAGGGCTTGAGCGGGCCGAAAAGAAAATGGGCTGGTCGGCGCGCTCGGGTAAAATCGTGCTGCGGATCGCCTTGCAGCGGCTCAAACGCCATTACGCCAGCCTTGGCGATGCGGGCGGGATGATCGGTTAACCGCCGACCAGAGCCCCGACCACAAAAGCCACCAGCGCGCAGACCGTGCCCACAAGCACGGTCTCGCCCAAGGTGCGCAACAGGCGCTCGCCGGTCGCACTCCAGCGCAACAGCCCAAGCAGGATCAGCGCCACCAGCGTTGCCGCCACTGACCAGCGGGTTGTTTGTGCCGTGGCGTCGAATAACAGATAGGGCACCAGCGGCACGACCCCAAATGCGACAAAGGCCGAGAATGTGAAAAGCCCATTCAAAACAGGGCTTTCCACCTCGGGATCGCGCAGACCCATCTTGCAGTTCAGGATCAGTTCCGTCATCGCAGCGGGATGGCGCGACAGGATCGTTGCGGTGGCCCGGGCCTCGCTTGGCGACAATCCACGCGCGCTCAGAATATCGCTTACCAAGACGGTCTGGCCATCCGGATTTTGCATCAGCGCGCGCAGCGACGCGGCATGACGCGAGCGGTAAAGATCATGCTGCGCGCGCAGCGATAAAAATTCACCCAATCCCATGCTGACCGCATCGGCAAACAGATTGGCGAGGCCGAACACCAGCACCGCCAAGCCGCCGATCTGGGCCACGCCCTCGGCCTGCGCGCCGGCAAAGCCCGCCACGATCGCGAATGTGGTGACGATCCCATCGGTGCCCCCGAACACGATCTGTTTGAGGTATTCCTGCATGCGTCCGAACCGCTCTGCGTCGGGCTGTCCTGCCGGGTTATCCATATTCTTGCCTATGCCTTTTGAACCGGGGCGTGCGCCAGCATAGGCCGCCTGTTTCGCGCCGCAAGCATCAAGGCATGGCCCGCCGGCGGGCAGGGGGCCCGGAGCGATAATCCATGCTTGTAGTTTTGTGCTGATCACATAACTTGTACGTATGAATTTAACCCTTCGTCAGCTCAGTTATTTCAAAGCGCTCTCGGAGCAGCGTAATTTCGGCCGCGCCGCCGAGGTCGTGAGCATTTCGCAACCCGCGCTTTCGGTGCAAATCCGCGAGATGGAGGCGGCGCTTGGCGAAAAACTTGTCGAGCGGCGCGCGCGTGACGTGGTGCTGACCCCGTTCGGGCGGCTGATTCTGACGCATGCCACACGGGTGCTTGACGAAATGCGCGCCCTCACCGAAGCCGCCCGCTGGCAAAACGGTCTGACGGGGCGACTGTCGCTTGGCGTTATTCCGACCATCGCGCCCTATATGCTGCCGGCCGCGCTTGAGGCGCTGCGCAGTCGCGACATCTCGCTTGATGTGCAGGTGCGCGAGGCCAAGACGGATCAGCTTGTCGCAGAGGTGCAGGCCGGACAGCTTGATGCGGCCATCCTGGCCCTTCCGGTGGCGGCCGAGGGGCTGACGGAATGGCCCTTGTTCGAGGATCGCTTTTTACTGGCCGGCACCGAGGCGCGGCTCGCCGCCCTTGGCCCCGCCGCCGAAACCCTGCGCCCCGCAGCGCTTGATCACAGCCCGCTGTTGCTGTTGGAGGATGGTCATTGCCTGACCGATCAGGCGCTGGAGGTCTGCGGGCGCGGCCGCGGTCATGCGCAAATCGACATGGGGGCGTCGTCACTGGCCACGCTGTCACGGCTGGTCGAGGCGGGGTTTGGCCTTACGTTGATGCCGGAAATCGCCGCGATGGTCGAACAGCGCGCCGCGCCGGGCATGCATCTGCGCCGGTTTTGCACGCCCGAACCGGCCCGGAAAATCGCCCTTGTGCGGCGTCAGAGTTCGCAGAATGAGGCGTGGTTTGCCAAGCTTGCCGAGGTGTTGCGATCGGTGGGTCAATCGCTGATCGACAGGGCGCGGCACGCTTGAAAGCAGACCCGGCACCGAGGGCACACGACCCGCACCCCGCAAGGGCACGGGCCGGTAACACTCGGGTCACTCGGTAAGTGCGATGGATACTCTTTACGAATATGCGGCCACCGGGTAACGGCTTTGCATTACTGGAACTTCCCATCGCTATGTTTTATAGTAGGAAAGTGTTACCAAACAATTCGCGGGGAAAAATTCGTGCGTGATCTCAAGATACCCGGACAACGCCACCCCGAAAAGGCGCATCGTCCCGACAATGTTCAGCCCAAAAAGCCAGATTGGATTCGGGTCAAGGCGCCGACCAGCAAGGGCTATTTCGAAACCCACAAAATCATGCGCGAGCACAAGCTTGTGACGGTCTGCGAAGAGGCCGGCTGTCCCAATGCCGGCGAATGCTGGAGCCAGGGCCACGCCACCATGATGATCATGGGCGAGGTCTGCACCCGCGCCTGTAGCTTTTGCAACATCGCCACCGGCAAGCCGCCCGAAGACCTTGATGCCTTCGAGCCGGGCCGCGTTGCCGATGCGGTGCAGAAACTTGGCCTCAAGCATGTGGTCGTGACCAGCGTCGATCGCGATGACATCAAGGATGGCGGGGCCGAGCATTTTGCCCAGACCATCCGCGCCATTCGCCACCGCAGCCCCGGCACCACGATTGAAATCCTGACGCCGGATTTCCTGCATTGTGACCCCGCGGTGCTTGAGGTTGTCGTCAAGGCCAAGCCGGATGTGTTCAACCACAACCTTGAAACCGTGCCCGGCCTTTACCCCGAGGTGCGTGCCGGCGCGCGCTATTTCCACAGTTTGCGCCTGTTGCAGCGGGTCAAGGATATCGACCCGAGCATGTTCACCAAATCGGGCATCATGGTCGGCCTTGGCGAAGACCGTCAGGCGGTGCATCAGGTGATGGATGACATGCGCGCGGCGGGAATCGATTTCCTGACCATCGGTCAGTACCTGCAACCCACGCCCAAGCATCACGCGGTGGATCGCTTTGTGCATCCTGACGAATTCGCCGCCTACGAGCGTGCGGCCTATGGCAAGGGGTTCCTGATGGTATCGGCTTCGCCGCTGACCCGCTCAAGCTATCATGCGGGGGATGATTTTGCCCGGCTTCAGGCGGCGCGCAACGCCAAGTTCGCCTGAGCGCGACAGGACGTCCGGAAACAACAAAGGCCGGTCTGATATGACCGGCCTTTTGCTTGGTAATTCGTGAGAGCGCGAGGGGTTTACCGGCCCCAGCTGCGCACCGGGCCGCAATCCATATGCACAAAGTTGCTGCTGGAATAGCGCCCGACGCCGCCACCGCCACAGGCCACGCCGGCACGATAAATCTGGCTCACCGAGCGGCTTCCGAGGCGCAGGTCAGCGGCCTGACCGACCATGTGACGGGAATTCTTGGCCACCCCACGCGAGCGGCTGCGCAGCATCGCGTTGGTCTGCGGGCTGCGATAGCCGCTCAGAAGGGTATAGGGCTCGCTTGCGTCCAGAAGGTTGTGACTTGCGGCGAGAATATCAATCGTGCGGGTGTCGATGTTCTTGACACCATCGGTGCGCCAATCGCGCATGAAGAGCGAGATTTCACGAACCGCTTCGGGGATATATTCGCCCTCGATCCAATAGATCGTATCCATCTTTTCGCCGGTGCGCGGCGATGTCATGCGGACGCGGCGGATATCACCGGCACCGCGCAGAAAGCCTGCTGCATTGGAAAATGTCGGAGCGGCCACAAGGGCGGTTGCTGCGAATGCACCCAATATCCCACGCCGCGTCATGCTCTGCGAGCTCATAAGCTTCGTCATTGTGTTAAACGCCTGTCCCGTCGCCTACCAAGAATGCCACTGTACCGTGGCTTTGCCATATCATCCCCAGATGTTGAGACTTTATTGCACATCAAGAATCATCCACCAAGTCCTGATTTGGCGACCGGCGCCGGCATCAAGGGTTTTCGGCAAGTTTTCGCGCAAATTTTCGGCGCTGTGTCCGAATTGCGCAAACCACGCTGTATTTTGGCCGCAGTCACGACCCTCGCATAAAGTTGAGAGAAAAGTGTTAGGAAAAAATTGAGAGGACCATAAGTAGAAGGGTATAATATTTTATTGTGCAACCTGCGACTTAAAGGGAATTCCATGACGTTGGCGAAGACGCGCCGTGATTTTGGCCTGCTGATGGCAGCAGCCGCTGTAACTTTGAGCACTGTATTTACCGGCCACCCCGCAATGGCGCAGGTCACCGCCTTTCGCCAGGCCTTGGCGGAAACAGTGGCCAGCGACCGGGATCTTGCGGCCTTTTACCGTGACACCGGCTTTGCTCCGATCTGGACCGGCGATGGCGCCGAGGATAGCGCCCGGCGCAAGGCGCTTGTGCGCACGCTTGGCGAGGTTGACCTGCATGGCTTGCCGGTTGCGCGCTATGACCTGTCCGGTCTTATGGAGCGGATGGGCGCCGCGCGCTCAAGCCGCGATCTGGGTCTGATCGAGGGCGAGCTGAGCCGCACGTTCCTGCGGCTTGCGCGCGATATGCAAAGCGGTGTTCTGGTGCCTTCAAAGGTCGACAATGAAATCAAGCGCGAGGTGGTTTATGTCGACCCGATCACCAACCTGACCGGGCTTACGACCACGGAGCCGCGCAGCTTCTTTCGCTCGCTTGCGCCGCAGGGCAATGAATACGCCCGCTTGATGAAGGAAAAGCTGCGGCTTGAACGGCTGATGGAGCAGGGTGGATGGGGCGCCACCGTGCCCGCAAGCACGCTCAAGCCCGGCGAGGCGGGGGGGCCGGTGGTGGCGCTGCGCAATCGCCTGATCATCATGGGATATTTGCCGCGCAGCGCGACCCAGATTTATGACGCCGCCCTGCAATCCGCCGTGCAGGCGTTTCAGGCCGATCACGGCCTTGAACAGGACGGCGTGGCCGGGGCCAGCACGATTGCCGCGCTCAATGTACCGGTGGAACAGCGCCTGAAATCCGTGATTGTCGCGATGGAGCGCGAGCGCTGGTTGACCCCGGATCGGGGCCAGCGGCATATCCTAGTCAACCTGACCGATTTCAGTGCCCGCATTCTGGACGATGACCACCTCACGTTCCAGACCCGCGCGGTGGTCGGCAAGAACGAAAGCGACCGGCGCAGCCCGGAATTTTCCGACATGATGGAGCATCTGGTGATCAACCCCACCTGGCATGTGCCGCGTTCGATCGCCGTCAATGAATACCTGCCGCAGATGAAGCGCAATCGCAACGCTGCCTCACACCTCAAGCTCTATGACAGCCGGGGCCGTGAGGTCAGCCGTGGCGCGGTGAATTTCGGCGCCTACAACGCGCGCAACTTCCCGTTCGCGATCAAACAGCCGCCCTCGACGCGCAATGCGCTTGGTCTGGTCAAGTTCATTTTTCCGAACAAATACAATATCTACCTGCATGACACGCCGCAAAAGGCGCTGTTTGACCGCGAAAAGCGCGACTTCAGCCATGGCTGCATTCGCCTTCAACAACCGTTTGACTTTGCCTATACGCTCTTGGCCAAGCAAGAGGCCGATCCCAAGGCCTATTTCCACTCGGTTCTGAACACCGGGCGCGAGGCGCTTGTGCCGCTCAAAACCCAGGTGCCGGTGCATATCATTTATCGCACCGCCTTTACCCAGGCGCAGGGGCGCACCCAGTATCGCGGTGATGTCTATGGGCGGGACACCAGAATTTGGGACGCGCTGGAAAAGGCGGGGGTTTCACTGGGCACGGTTCAGGGCTAAAACCCCCTTCAAGCGAAGGGGGCATCTATGGCCTATACCATTCAACAGATCGCAACGGCGCTTGGGGCTCGGGCCTTTGGCGCCGTTGATCTTGAAGTTGACGGTCTGGCCGAACCGCGCGATGCGGGCCCA
The DNA here is from genome assembly GCA_032251095.1 of Roseovarius sp. GTDB lineage: Bacteria > Pseudomonadota > Alphaproteobacteria > Rhodobacterales > Rhodobacteraceae > Roseovarius. The sequence goes on from JAVVFB010000013.1 coordinate 19,919, forward strand.
CGTCACCTTGCCTTGGCGATGACGCCCGATTATGCCGAGGATCTGGTACAGGGCGCGGCCCCGGCGGCGGTGCTGTGGGAGGGGGCGGATTGGCGCGCGCTTGGGCTTCGTGCCGCGATCATGGTGGCGCGCCCGCGTTTTGCCATGGCGGGGCTGACGGCGATGTTCGACCCCGGCCAGGGCTGGGGCGCGGGCATTCATCCTTCGGCCATCATTGACCCCGAGGCGCGGCTTGATAACGGGGTCAGCGTTGGCCCGCTTGCGGTGATCTGCAAGGGCGCGCATATCGGCAAAGGCTCGGTCATCGGGGCGCAGACATTTGTGGGCTGTGACGCCCGGATCGGCAAGGCGGCCTGCCTGCGCGAAGGCGTGCGCATCGGCGCGCGTGTCAGGATCGGCGCGCGCTTTATCGCACAGCCCGGCGCGGTGGTCGGCGGCGATGGCTTTTCCTTCGTCACGCCCGAGCCCTCAGGCGTCGAATCGGCCCGCGCCCCGCTTGGTGATCCGGGCGAGGGCGGCGCGCAAAGCTGGAGCCGGATTCACAGCCTTGGCAGCGTCAGCATCGGCGACGATGTCGAAATCGGCGCCAACAGCACCATTGATCGCGGGACGATCCGCGACACCCGGATCGGCAATGGCACCAAGATCGACAATCTGGTGATGATCGGGCACAATGTAACCATTGGAAAGAATTGCCTTTTATGCGGCCATGTGGGTATTGCCGGCTCGACCCGGATCGGCAATAACGTCGTGTTGGCGGGCAAGACAGGCATCGGCGACAATCTTGTGATCGGCGACAATGTCATCACCGGCGGCGGCACCGTTGTTCTTTCGAACATACCGGCCGGCCGGGTGATGCTTGGCTATCCGGCGGCGCGGATAGATACCGCGATAGAAGGCTTCAAAGGGCTTCGTCGATTGCGGCGGTTGTTCGATGATGTAGCGCACCTTAAGAAAACTGTTTCAAAGCCGCCCCATAATACCTAAATCCCGGATCAGGCACCGGTTCATTTCGAAAGACATAGCCATGAGCATCAAGGATCGCGTTATTGCAATCATCGCCGAGCAGGCGGTTTTGGACCCATCGGATGTGTCCGAGCAGGACACACTCGAAGAGCTTGGGATCGACAGCCTCGGGCTTGTCGAAAGCATTTTCGCCATCGAGGAAGAGTTTGACATCACTGTTCCCTTCAATGCCAACGAGCCAAGCCAAAGCGATTTCGACATTTCGTCGGTCAGCTCGATCATCGCGGGCATTGAGCGGCTGGTGAAAGACCAGTCTTGAAACGCGTGGTCATCACCGGCGCGGGCACGATCAACGCGCTTGGCGTCACGGTGCCGCAAACCCTTGAGGCGATGCGCGAGGGCCGCTGCGGCATTTCCGAGCTCGAGTTTCGAGATGTCGAGCGCCTGTCGATCCGGATCGGCGGACAGGTCAAGAATTACGACCCCGAGGCGACCTTCAATCGACAGCAACTGGCGCTGTTTGACCGCTTTACCCAATTCACCCTCATCGCTGCGCGCGAGGCGATTGCGCAGGCCGGGCTTGAGTTTTCCGGCGAATTGGCAGCGCGCGCCGGGGTCATTCTCGGCAATTCGGGTGGGGGCATGACCACGCTCGATGAAAATTATCGCTCGGTCTATGAGGATGGCAAGAACCGGGTGCATCCCTTTGTGGTGCCCAAGCTGATGAACAATGCCGCCGCCAGTCACCTGTCGATGGAATTCAACCTCAAGGGGCCAAGCTTTACCGTCTCGACCGCCTGTGCCTCGTCCAATCACGCCATGGCTCAGGCGTTTCAGATGGTGCATGGCGGCATCACCCCGGTGATGGTGACCGGCGGGTCGGAATCGATGCTTTGCTTTGGCGGGATCAAGGCCTGGGAAGGCTTGCGCGTCATGAGCCGCGATGCCTGCCGTCCGTTCTCGGCCAATCGCAACGGCATGGTTCAGGGCGAGGGCGCGGCGATCTTTGTCTTCGAGGAATACGAGCACGCGCGCAAACGCGGCGCCGAGATATTGGCCGAGGTGGCCGGGTTTGCCATGACCTCGGATGCGGCGGATATAGTGATGCCCTCGAAACAGGGCGCGGCGCGCGCCATGCAGGGTGCGCTGCGCGATGCGCGGATCAACCGTGACGAGGTCGGCTACATCAACGCCCACGGCACCGGCACCGCCGCCAATGACAAGACCGAAAGCGCCGCCGTGGCGGATGTGTTCGGCACCCATGCTGACAAGCTTATGATTTCCTCGACCAAATCCATGCATGCCCATCTTATTGGCGGCACTGGCGCGGTCGAACTCTTGGCCTGTATCATGGCGCTGCGAGACGGGATCATCGCGCCCACGATTGGCTATGAAGAGCCAGACCCTGAATGCGCGCTTGACGTGGTGCCCAATGTCGCGCGCGAGGCAAAGGTCGATGTGGCGCTGAGCAATGCCTTTGCCTTTGGCGGGCTGAACGCCGTTCTGGCGCTGCGCCGGTTCAGCTAGGGCGTGTTCGAGACGCTCAAAGCAGGGTCCCGCTTTTGAGCGTCTCGAACATGAGAAGTCAATAGGTTAGAGAGTGTTGCGTGAATGCGACAGACTCTATTGCTGAAGCACCGAGGCGTTGTCAAAAGCGGCGGTAAAGCCCTTGAGCGACACGTCGATCTTGACCTTCTGATCGGGGGCTTGCGCCGGAACGATTTCAACCGTGGCCTTTACGCCGCGCTTATAGGCATCCACATCCGCCTGTGACAGGCCGATACGGGCAAAACAACCACCCATGCTACAGAACGAATAGGCATAGCTTTTCGCCTTGCCTCCGTCGATCGCGATCTTGACCTCGTCGGTCAAAAGCGTGCCAAGCGGAACGGCAACCGTTGCGCCGGCTGCAACCGGCGCGCCTTTCGGCAGGCGGTAAAGGCTGAATTCCGCGACCGGGTTACCGGCAGATTCGGTCAAAAGCTGATACATCTGGCACAGATCGTCCTGGCCATCGGCGCGGAAGCATTTCATTTGCCAGTCGCCATAGGTCGCCTTGATGTAGGAAGGAGCCTCTTGCGGGGCCTGGTCATCGACAACTTCGCGTCCGGTATCGAGACCCTCGACCACGGCAGCGGGCGCCTCAGGCGTAGCGGTCTCGGGGGCGGCAGCCTCGGGCGCGGCGGCCTCGGGGGCAGGGGGCTCTGCCGCGGTTGTGGCCTCTTGCGCGCCAAGCGACGTGCCCATTGCCAGAACGGCGATCAGTGAAAGGTTCGAAAGAATTCTAGGCATCATTTCCCCATAAAACTGGACTGTTGAACGCGAGTTAGCATGCCCCGCGCAAAGAGTCAGGATCAAATCGGCAAAAGCGAAATCGCCTATGGCAGATTTTCGCTAGGTCTTTCTGTCTCGGAGAGGCGGGTTTTTCTCGCCCCGCCGCATCTTGGTGAAAATATCCACACCTGCGACGAACGGGAGGTTGCCAAAAAGAAAGAGGCCTTGCGGCCCCTTTCAACTTCTCCCCGTCGGACTGGCCGACTTAGTTATTGATGCAGACGCTAGGACAGATGGCCGTACCCGTCAACAGGGGAGTGTGCGAAACCATGAAAAAAGGCCGCACCCAAAGGCGCGGCCAGTCTGACAGGGAGGAAGTCACCCAAGACCAGAGGACAATCGGGTCCGGGCATGAATTGACAGTGGCATGGAAATCTTAACTTTGTATGTTCGGCGCGTGACTATTTTGGGACGAGGGGGATCAGGGTGCAGAAAACGTTATTTGTGGGTGGCGGCGGGCCGGATTATGCAGAGCCGCAGGATATGCTGTTGAAATACGGCAACCGGCACGGGCTTATCGCGGGGGCCACGGGCACCGGCAAGACCGTCACCCTGCAAATCCTCGCCGAAGGGTTTTCGGATGCCGGGGTGCCGGTGATCCTGTCGGATATCAAGGGCGATGTGTCTGGCATGGCGGTGGCGGGCGATCCGGCAGGCAAGCTTCACACCGCCTTTAGCGAAAGGGCCGAAAAGATCGGCTTTGTCGATTTTCGCTATGACAGCTATCCGGTGATCTTCTGGGATCTGTTCGGCGAACAGGGCCACCCGGTGCGCACCACCATGTCAGAGATGGGGCCGCTGTTGCTGTCGCGGCTGATGGGGCTTTCGGATGCCCAGGAAGGTGTGCTGAACATCGCCTTTCGCGTGGCCGATGAAGAGGGCATGCCGCTTCTGGATATGAAGGACCTTCAGGCGCTGTTGACCTGGGTCGGGCAGAACGCCAATGATCTGTCGCTGCGCTATGGCAATGTCGGCGCCTCGTCGGTCGGGGCGATCCAACGCTCGCTTCTGGTGCTTGAAAATCAGGGCGGGACGCATTTCTTTGGCGAACCGGCGCTCGCGCTGGAAGATCTGATGCGGATTGCGCCGGATGGGCGCGGCTATATCAACATCCTTGCGGCGGACAAATTGATCGCCTCGCCGCGCCTTTACGCGACCTTCCTTCTCTGGCTTCTGAGCGAGCTGTTCGAGACCCTGCCCGAGGTCGGCGATGTCGATAAACCCAAGCTGGTGTTTTTCTTCGACGAGGCGCACCTTTTGTTCGATGACGCCCCCAAGGCGCTTGTCGACAAGGTTGAACAGGTGGCGCGGCTGATCCGCTCCAAGGGGGTGGGGATCTATTTCATCACCCAGAACCCCGATGATGTGCCCGAGGATATCCTCGGGCAGCTTGGCAACCGCTTTCAGCATGCCTTGCGCGCCTTTACCGCACGCGATCAAAAGGCGCTCAAGCGGGCGGCAGAAACCTATCGCCCCAACCCGCGCTTTGACACGGTCGAGGCCATTCGCGATGTCGGTGTCGGCGAGGCGGTGACCTCGATGCTGCAAAACAAGGGCGTGCCGGGGGTGGTGGAACGCACCCTGATCCGCCCCCCCGCAACCCAGCTTGGCCCCTGTGATGCGGCCACCCGGCGCGCGGTGATCGACGCCTCGCCGCTCAAGGGCAAATATGAAACCGTGTTTGATCGCCACTCGGCACATGAGATGCTCCTGGCCCGTGCCGAGGCCGCCGCGAAAGAGGCGGAAGAGGCAGAGGCCGTTGCGGTCGCCCAAAAGGAACGCGAGGCGCAGGCTGCCGAAAAAGAGCGCGAGTTCAAGGCGGCGCGGCGCTATTCCGGGGGCGAGAGCGAAAGCCGCTCAAGCCGCTCGCGCACATCCACCGCGTCGGGGGGCTTTGGCAAGGCGCTGACTGATGTGGTGCTCAAAGAGCTCAAGGGCACAACCGGGCGCCGACTTGTGCGCGGCATCCTCGGCGGGCTGTTCAAGGGGCGATAACTCAGGCGCGGCGCGCGGCGACAAGATCGTCGCGCAGCGCCGCATACATCTCTTCGGCGCGCTTGATCCGCCCCGGTTTCAGACCTTTGCCTTCGACCCGGATCAGCGCCTCGCAGCCGATGAAAAACGGTAGCCAAAGCCCGCGCTCGACACTGGTCAGACCAAAGGCCTGCGCAAAGGCCGCTAGCCCCTGTTGATCAACCCCAAACCGACGCGCGCCCGACGGGATCATGCCGCGCCGCCCCATATGCACCAGAAAACGTGCGATATCCTTGCAGACCGGCATCCGGGCAGACCCGCCGATATCAATGCCCGTCAATCGGTCGGCGCCCAGGATCAGGTTGTTGGGGTGAAAATCCCCATGACAGATGGCAACCCGCCATTCTTGCCCGGCAAGCGCGGCGTCCATCCGACGCAGTTCGTCCAGAATCTCGGCCTCGATCTTGCGCAGTTTGGCAAAGGGCTGGGTCGCGGCGGCCCGTTCGCAGCGCGCCAGCCACCCCGCCGCATTGCCCGCCCGCCAGCTCTCGCTGCCTTCGCTATAATGGCGCAACCATTCGGCAGCGGGGCGCAGATGCTGGGCGCGCTCTTTTGGATCGGATTGCCAGAGGTGTTCGAGCAAAGGCGTGCCGTTGACATGCTCGATCACCAAAAGGCCATGTTCGGGCACATGCAAAAACGGGGCGGCGATGCGATAGGCCCCGGCGCTCATGAAAGGCCAGATTCGCGTCATCTCGTGCCATTCGCGCGTCGACATATCGCCCTTGTCGGGGTCAAACATGCGAAACACCGCGGCGCGCCCATCAAGCGTGCCGGCCATGATCGCGCGTTTGCCCGGCACGATGCGCAGCACCTCATTCAGCTCCGCATTTGCGAGATCGGGACAGGCGGCACGCGCCGCCTCGAATCGCCGATTGAGCGCTTGCAACGCCTCAGGATCAGGCAGCGGGCCAGGGGGCGGCAGATTACTCATGCCGCCACTGTCCCGCAGCCGCAAACGGGCGTCAACCGAATTGCACCCCCGGCCCGACACGGCTATGGTGCTGCGAGAAAAACCAGCAACAGGATGCCCGCAATGCCCGATACTCCCGTATCAGAAATGTCGTTTGAACAGGCGATGAAAGAGCTGGAACAGGTTGTCGGGCGGCTGGAGCGTGGCGATGTGGCGCTTGAGGAATCGATCTCGCTTTACGGGCGCGGCGCAGAGCTCAAGAAGCGCTGCGAGGCCAAGTTGAAAGAGGCCGAAGAAAAAGTCGCCGCGATCACGCTTGACGGCGATGGCACGCCCACCGGCACCACCCCGGTCGAGGGCCTTTAAGCGCGATGAAAACCGGCCTTTCCAAGGATGCGGCCCGCATTCAGGCGCATTTTGATCAGGTGTTGGCGGCGTTCGGACCCGGCCCCGTGGCGCAGGCCATGGGTTATGCCACGCGCGGCGGCAAGCG
>JAVVFB010000140.1:0-8899 GCA_032251095.1 Roseovarius sp.
GGTGTGAGGGCCTGATGTCTGAATTCTTTACAACCCCGCTTGGGACTCTGGTGATCATCCTGGCGCAATGCCTTGCGGTGCTTGGTTTCGTCATGGTGTCGCTTTTGTTTCTGGTCTACGGCGACCGGAAGATCTGGGCGGCGGTGCAGATGCGCCGCGGGCCCAACGTGGTGGGGGCCTTTGGCATCCTCCAATCCGTGGCCGATGCCCTGAAATATGTCGTCAAGGAAATCGTGGTGCCGGCCGGGGCCGACAAGGCGGTGTTCATGCTTGCCCCGATGACCAGCTTTGTTCTGGCGGTGCTGGCCTGGGCGGTCATTCCGTTCAACGACGGCTGGGTGCTGTCGGATATCAACGTGGCGGTGTTGTTCGTCTTTGCGGTCTCCTCGCTTGAGGTTTACGGCGTGATCATGGGGGGCTGGGCCAGCAACTCGAAATACCCGTTCCTTGGCTCTTTGCGCTCGGCGGCGCAGATGATTTCCTATGAGGTCAGCCTCGGTCTGATCATCATCGGAATTATCATCTCGACCGGCTCGCTCAACTTTGGCGAAATCGTGCGCGCGCAGGACACCGGATATGGCTTTTTCGGCTGGTACTGGCTGCCGCATTTCCCGATGGTTTTCCTGTTCTTCATCAGCGCCCTGGCCGAGACCAACCGCCCCCCCTTCGACCTTCCCGAGGCGGAATCAGAGCTGGTGGCCGGCTATCAGGTGGAATATTCCAGCACGCCCTTCCTGTTGTTCATGGCCGGTGAATATATCGCCATCTTCCTGATGTGCGCGCTGATGAGCCTGTTGTTCTTCGGCGGCTGGCTCTCGCCGATTCCGGGCCTGCCGGATGGTGTGCTCTGGATGATCGGCAAGATGGCGTTTTTCTTCTTCATCTTCGCGATGGTCAAGGCGATCACGCCGCGCTATCGCTATGATCAACTCATGCGGATCGGCTGGAAGGTATTCCTCCCGATGAGCATCGGCTGGGTCGTGATCGTGTCGTTCCTTGCAAAATTCGAAGTACTCGGCGGGTTCTGGGCCCGTTGGGCAATCGGGGGCTGAACCTGTGGCTGTGGATTACGTTCTTTTTGACAGGCTGGTAGAGCTGTCCACCCGGTTTCAACCGGGCGGGCGCACGCTCATGCTTGGCCGTCAGGGGTTCAAGATCCAGGGCAAATACCGCAAGCTTTACGACAAGACCCTCAAGCGGCACGGGGTCGCGGGCACGCGCTTTGATTTTCTGCAAGAGGACGGCTATTGCGAAACCCTCATGCGCAAGCTTGGCTTTGGCGAGATCGAAGCGATGGATTTTTCGGCCTATGAGGGCGCGGATGTGATCCATGATCTCAACAAGAAGCCGGCCAAAAAGCTTGAGAACAAGTTCGACCTGATTTTTGACGGAGGCACCATCGAGCATGTGTTCAACGTGCCGATGGCGCTAGAGGGGGTGTTGCGCATGCTCAAGCCGGGCGGGCGGTTCGTATCGGCCAATGGGCTGAACGGCTGGCATGGCCATGGCATGTATCAGTTCAACCCGGAACTGGTCTGGACATTCTGGCGCCGGGCCTGCAATTGCAAGGTGATGGATTGCCGCGCGATCCCGATCGAGCCGGATGCCGGGTACAAGCATATCGAGTTCGCCGATCCGGCCGAGGTCGGGCATCGGCTCCGCCTCAAGAACAAGATCGGGCCGGGGCGGACCTACCTCTATTACGAGGTTGAAAAGACAGACCAATCGCATCTGCCGGATTTCGCCCTGCAGAGCGATTACGAGGCATCGTGGCAAGGCCACGACAACGCGGGCAAGACCCGTTTGCAAGACGTTAGGAGCTGAGCCATGGCAAAGATAGATTACGGGCGCGCGGCGGGATATTTCCTGCTGTCGGACTTTATCAAAGGGTTTCAGCTTGGGCTGAAATATTTTTTCGCGCCCAAGGCGACGCTGAACTATCCGCATGAAAAGGGCCCGCTGTCCCCGCGCTTTCGCGGCGAACACGCGCTGCGCCGTTATGCCAATGGCGAAGAGCGCTGTATCGCCTGCAAACTCTGCGAGGCGATTTGCCCGGCGCAGGCGATCACGATTGACGCCGAGCCGCGCGATGACGGGTCGCGCCGCACCACGCGCTATGACATCGACATGACCAAATGCATCTATTGCGGCTTCTGCCAGGAGGCCTGTCCGGTGGATGCCATCGTCGAGGGGCCGAATTTCGAATTCGCCACCGAGACCCGAGAAGAGCTGTTTTACGACAAATCCCGCCTGCTGGCCAATGGCGACCGCTGGGAAGCCGAGATTGCCCGCAACCTGGAAATGGATGCACCTTACAGATGACCGATCCCAAAAACCCCTTTGAAATGCTGATGAACCAGGCGCAGGAAATGGCCAAGGCCATGAATCCTGCGCTCGAATCCTTTTCGCCCAAGGGGTTTGAAAAGCTCTGGCCGACCATGCCCAAGGAATTCATGGAAATGAGTTTCGGCAAGGGCGCAAGCAAGGACGGTCTTGACGCCAAGACCCGGCTTTTGCTGACGCTGGCCGGGTTGACCATGCTGGGCGCGCAGAGCGACACGCAAATCCGCCTGACCGTGCGCCATGCGCTAGAGGCCGGGGCCACCAAGGAAGAGATCGCCGAAACCATCGCACAGATGTCGATGTTTGCCGGTATTCCGTCGATGACCCGCGCGATGGAATTCGCGCGCGAGGTGATGGACGAGAGCGAAGAAAAAGGAAAAGACAAATGACGATTGCGGCCATGGCCTTTTATCTGTTTGCGGTCTCGTTGCTGATCGGGGGGCTGTTCACCGTGATCAGCCGGAACCCGGTGCACTCGGTTCTGTGGCTGATCCTGTCGTTCATCTCGGCGGCGGGTCTGTTCGTGCTGCTTGGTGCCGAATTCGTGGCGATGCTGTTGATCATCGTCTATGTGGGCGCGGTCGCGGTTCTGTTCCTTTTCGTGGTGATGATGCTTGACGTCGATTTTGCCGAGCTCAAGGCGGAAATGGCGAAATACATGCCCTTGGCCCTGCTGATCGGTGTGATCCTGATGATGCAGCTTGGCCTTGCCTTTGGCGCATGGGATACGGCCGAGGGTGCGATGGGCGCACGCGCCGCCGTGGCCCCCGAGGGGGTTGAAAACACCGCAGCACTTGGCCTGCTGCTTTATGACAAGTACTTCATTTTGTTCCAGCTTGCCGGGCTCATTCTTCTGGTGGCGATGATAGGGGCGATCGTTCTGACGCTGCGCCACAGCCCGAAGGTCAAACGCCAGAACGTGCTGCACCAGATGTGGCGCGATCCAGCCGAGGCGATGGAACTTAAAGACGTGAAGCCGGGGCAGGGGCTCTGAGCCGACGCAGCGATCAAGACAGGCGGTTTGGGGGCAAGCCCCCCGGACCGGGGATATATATAAAGACGGACGGGCAAGGCCCGGAGGGACAGACATGATCGGACTTGAACATTACCTAACGGTCGCGGCGGCCTTATTCGTGATAGGCATTTTTGGCCTGTTTCTGAACCGCAAGAACGTGATCATCCTTTTGATGTCGATCGAGCTTATCCTGTTGTCGGTCAATATCAACTTCGTGGCCTTCTCAAGTTTCCTCGGCGATCTGGTCGGACAGGTGTTCACGCTTTTCGTGCTTACCGTGGCCGCCGCCGAGGCCGCCATCGGCCTTGCGATCCTGGTCTGTTTCTTCCGGAACCGCGGCACCATCGCCGTGGAAGACGTCAACGTGATGAAAGGCTGAAGCCATGGAAACCATTCTCCTCTTCGGGCCTCTTGTCGGGGCGATCATCGCGGGCTTTGGCTGGCGGATCATTGGCGACACCGGCGCGCAATGGCTGACCACCGGGCTGTTGATGTTGTCGGCTCTGCTGAGCTGGGTGATCTTTCTTGGCCATGACGGCCAGACCCACAGCATTCACATTCTCGACTGGGTACAGTCGGGCACGCTTGATACCGCCTGGGCGATCCGCATGGACCGGCTGACGGCAATCATGCTCATCGTGATCACCACGGTCTCGGCGCTCGTGCATCTTTATTCGATGGGCTATATGGCGCATGACGAGAACTTCAAGGAAACCGAGAGCTATCGCCCACGGTTCTTTGCCTATCTGTCGTTCTTCACCTTCGCGATGCTGATGCTGGTAACCTCGGACAACCTGTTGCAGATGTTCTTTGGTTGGGAAGGGGTGGGCGTTGCCTCTTATCTTCTGATCGGCTTTTACTATCGCAAGCCAAGCGCCAACGCCGCCGCGATCAAGGCCTTCGTGGTCAACCGGATCGGCGACTTTGGCTTTGCGCTTGGCATCATGGCGCTGTATTTCCTGACTGACAGCATCAAGTTCGACGATATCTTTGCCGCCGCGCCGCAGTTGGCCGAAACCCAGCTCACATTCCTGTGGAGCGAGTGGAACGCCGCCAACCTGATCGCGGTGCTGCTGTTCATCGGCGCGATGGGGAAATCGGCGCAGCTCTTCCTGCACACATGGTTGCCCGACGCGATGGAAGGCCCGACGCCGGTGTCGGCCCTGATCCACGCGGCCACCATGGTCACGGCGGGGGTTTTCCTTGTCTGCCGGATGTCGCCGCTGATGGAATATGCCCCCGAGGCCAAGATGCTTATCGTTTTCCTTGGCGCCAGCACCGCGTTCTTTGCCGCGACCGTGGGCCTTGTGCAGAACGACATCAAACGCGTCATCGCCTATTCGACCTGTAGCCAGCTTGGCTATATGTTCGTGGCCGCCGGTGTCGGCGTCTATTCGGTGGCGATGTTCCACCTGCTGACGCATGCATTCTTCAAGGCGATGCTGTTCCTTGGCGCCGGGTCGGTGATCCACGGAATGCACCACGAACAGGACATGCGCAATTACGGCGGGCTGCGCAAAAAACTGCCCTATACCTTTCTGGCGATGATGATTGGCACGCTGGCGATCACCGGGGTTGGTATCCCGCTCACCCATATCGGCTTTGCCGGTTTTCTTTCCAAGGACGCGGTGATCGAGAGTGCCTGGGCCGGAACAGGCGGCGGCTATGCCTTCTGGATGCTGGTTATCGCGGCGCTGTTCACCAGCTTTTATAGCTGGCGGCTGATTTTCATGACCTTCTTTGGCAAGCCGCGCGGGGACAAGCATACCCACGAGCACGCCCATGAAAGCCCGATGGTGATGCTGGTGCCGCTTGGTGTTCTGGCGCTTGGCGCGATCTTCTCGGGCATGGTCTGGTACAACAGCTTTTTCGGCAGCCATGAACAGGTCAACACGTTCTTCGGCATGCCCGCCCATGAGGTAACGACCGAGGCCGGCCACGGCGAGGCGGCCACGCAAGGGGGCGACGAGCACGCCGCAGCCCCCGGCGCAATTGCGCATGGCATGGCACCCGAGGGCGCGATCTTCATGCATCCTGACAACACGGTTTTGGACGATGCACACCATGCCCCCACATGGGTCAAGGTCAGCCCGTTCATTGCCATGCTGCTCGGGTTTGTCACCGCGCTCTGGTTCTATATCTGGAACCCGAGCATGCCAGGCAAACTGGCCGAGAGCCAGCGACCGCTCTACCTGTTCCTGCTCAACAAATGGTACTTTGATGAGATCTATGACTTTCTCTTCGTGCGTCCCGCCAAGGCGCTTGGGCATCTCCTTTGGAAGCGCGGCGATGGCGATATCATCGACGGGTCGCTCAACGGTGTGGCAATGGGGCTTATCCCCCGTCTGACCCGCCTCGCGGGCCGGGCACAGTCTGGCTATATCTTCACCTATGCCTTCGCCATGGTGATCGGGATCGTGATCCTGGTGACCTGGATGACGATCTTCGGAGGGGCAAACTAATGGATAACCTTCTTTCCATCGTCACCTTCATTCCTGCGGTTGCGGCGGCCATTCTGGCCATCTTCCTGCGCGGCGAAGATGACGCGGCACAGAAAAATGCCAAATGGGTGGCGATGATTGCGACCTCGCTGACCTTTGTGGTGTCGCTGTTCATCCTGTTCGAGTTTGACTCCGCGAACACCGGCTTTCAGTTCGTGGAACAGCGCGAATGGCTGCTTGGCCTGCAATACAAGATGGGTGTTGACGGGATCAGTGTTCTTTTCGTGATGCTGACCACCTTCATGATGCCGCTGACCATTGCCGCATCGTGGAATGTGACCAGCCGCGTCAAGGAATACATGATCGCCTTCCTGCTTCTGGAAACGCTGATGCTTGGCGTGTTCATGGCGCTTGATCTGGTGCTGTTTTACCTGTTCTTCGAGGCCGGCCTGATCCCGATGTTCCTGATCATCGGCATCTGGGGCGGCAAGGCGCGGATCTATGCGTCGTTCAAGTTCTTCCTCTACACCTTTCTTGGTTCGGTGCTGATGCTGGTGGCGATGGTGGCGATGTTCTCGGATGCTGGCACCACCGACATTGCGGCGCTGCTCAAGCATGAGTTTGCCAGCGACAGCTTTTCGATCCTCGGGATACAAATCGTCGGCGGCATGCAGACCCTGATGTTCCTGGCCTTCTTTGCCAGCTTCGCGGTCAAGATGCCGATGTGGCCGGTGCATACCTGGCTTCCCGATGCGCACGTGCAGGCGCCGACGGCCGGCTCGGTGGTTCTGGCCGCGATCCTCTTGAAGATGGGCGGCTATGGCTTCTTGCGCTTCAGCCTGCCGATGTTCCCGGTCGGGGCAGAGGTGCTGACGCCGTTGGTGCTGTGGATGTCGGCCATCGCGATTGTCTATACCTCGCTGGTTGCGCTTGCGCAGGACGACATGAAAAAGCTGATCGCCTATTCGTCGGTGGCGCATATGGGCTATGTCACCATGGGCATTTTCGCCGCCAACCAACAGGGCATCGACGGCGCGATTTTCCAGATGATCAGCCACGGCTTCATCTCGGGCGCGCTGTTTCTCTGTGTCGGCGTGATCTATGACCGGATGCACACCCGCGACATCGACGCCTATGGCGGTCTGGTGAACCGGATGCCGGCCTATGCGCTGATCTTCATGTTCTTCACCATGGCCAATGTCGGCCTGCCGGGCACATCCGGCTTTGTCGGCGAGTTCCTGACGCTGGTCGGGATTTTCCAGGTCAACACCTGGGTGGCGGCGGTGGCGACCACCGGCGTGATCCTCTCGGCCGCCTATGCGCTCTGGCTTTATCGTCGGGTGGTAATGGGCGATCTGATCAAGGAAAGCCTGAAGACCATCACCGATATGAGCAAACGCGAGCGGGCAATCTTTGCGCCGCTGGTGGTGATGACGCTGCTGCTCGGGGTTTATCCCCGGCTGGTCACCGATATCACTGGCCCCTCTGTCGAGGCGCTGATTTCCAACTATGAGACGGCACAGGCCGTGGCACACAGCGCCACGCAGGTTGCCGAAACCTCGCATTGAACCGGAGGCCCTGAAGATGCAGGCTGATCTGACTGTTATCCTGCCCGAGATCGTGATCTCGGTCTATGCACTGGCCGCCCTGTTGCTGGTCGCCTATACGGGCAAGGACAAGATGGCGGGCATGCTGGTCTGGCTGACCGCCGGGCTGTTCGTGCTCATGGCGCTTTGGATTGGCGCCACCGGCAATGGCACGCATATCGCCTTTGGTGGCATGTTCAACGATGATGGCTTTGCCCGTTTTGCCAAGGTGACCATCCTTTTGTCGGCCGCCGCCGTTCTGGTGCTGGGGCAGGAGTATATGCAGCGCCGCGATATCCTGCGGTTTGAATATCCAATCCTGATCGCCCTCTCGGCGGTTGGCATGATGGTGATGGTCAGCGCCGGCGACCTGATGGCGCTTTACATGGGGCTTGAGCTTCAGTCGCTGGCGCTTTACGTGGTCGCCTCGCTGCGTCGCGACAGTGCCAAGTCGACCGAGGCCGGCCTCAAGTATTTCGTGCTTGGCGCGCTGAGTTCGGGCCTGTTGCTCTATGGTGCCTCGCTGACCTATGGCTATGCGGGCACGACGCTGTTTTCCGGCATCATTGCCGCCGCAGAGGGGCAGGCGCCAATCGGTTTGTTGATCGGTCTGGTTCTGGTGATCTCGGGGCTGGCGTTCAAGATTTCCGCCGTGCCGTTCCACATGTGGACGCCCGATGTTTACGAGGGCTCGCCGACGCCGATCACCGCATTCTTTGCCACCGCGCCCAAGATGGCCGCGATGGCACTGTTTGCGCGGGTTGTGCATGACGCCTTTGGCGGCGTGGTTGGTGACTGGCAGCAGGTGCTGGCGGCGCTTAGTCTGTTGTCGATGTTCCTTGGTGCCGTGGCGGCAATCGGGCAGACCGATATCAAGCGTCTGATGGCCTATAGCTCGATCGCGCATATGGGCTATGCGCTGATGGGGTTGGCCTCGGGGACGGTGTTTGGTGTGCAGGCGATGCTGATCTATATGGCGATCTATGTGACCATGAATATCGGCACCTTTGCCTTTATCCTGTCGATGGAGCGCGACGGTCAGCCGGTGACCGATATCCGCAGCCTGAACATGTATGCCAAGGCCCAGCCGGGCCGGGCGCTTGCGATGCTGATCCTGTTGTTCAGCCTTGCCGGTGTGCCGCCGCTTCTGGGCTTTTTCGGCAAGCTTTACGTGCTGCGCGCGGCCTATGAGGGCGGGCTTGCCTGGCTTGCGGTGGCCGGTGTGGTCGCCAGCGTGATCGGCGCGTTCTATTACCTGCGCATCGTGTTCTACATGTATTTCGGCGAAGCGGGCGAAGCGCTTGAGACCGGGCGCTCGCCGGTGCAATGGGCGTTCCTGATGGCCTCGGCGGCGATCATGCTTGTCGGCATCATCAATATGTTCGGGGTCGAGGCGATTGCCCAGGCGGCGGCGGCGACGCTTGTCAACTGAGGCCGTGTCTTATCCGGTCTGATCCACAGGTGACGCGCCCCAAGGGGCGCGTCGCTTTCATGTTTGGCGCCCGGTGCCCGGG
>JAVVFB010000141.1:0-8878 GCA_032251095.1 Roseovarius sp.
GGCCGCACATTCGAGGTGGCCTGTCAGGCCGGCGAAGAGCATTACCTGAAATCCGCCGCCAAGATGCTGGATGAGGAAGCCTCGGTTCTGGCGGCGCAGATCGGGCGTATCCCCGAGCCGCGAATGCTGTTGATGGCCGGCCTGATGCTGGCCGACAAGACCGCCGGGCTTCAGGACAAGCTGCGCGAGGCGCAGGACAAGTTGGCAGAAAAAGACGCCGAGCTTGAGCAGATGCGTAATGCGCCGACGCCCGAGGCACAGCGCATCGAGGTGCCGGTTGTTCCGCAAGAGGTGAAGGATACCCTGGCCGAGATTGCCGCACGAGCCGAGGCGCTTGCGGAAACGGTGGACGGAAGCCGCGCGGGATAGCGATACGACCGCGCGGCTCATCGCGCCCTTGCGTGCGCGCCTCGCGAGGCCGGCTGTCAGGCCGGATGAGCCCCGCCGCTGGGATAAGGCAAGGATATGAAGGTGATCTTCGGTCTGATCGTTTTGGTTGTCATTGCGGGGGCGGGTTATGTGCGCCTTGCGCCGACGGATGCCGCCCGCTGGCATCAAATGCCCAAGGCAGTCACCGATCAGGATCTCAACAACGGTGCGATGCGTGTCATCGCGGCGGATGACACAACCCTTGAGCGGCTGGATACCATCATCCGCGCCACGCCACGCACGCAGGCGCTTGCCGGTGCACCGGGCGAGGGACTGATCACCTATGTCACCCGCTCTGCGGTGTTCGGGTTTCCCGATTATACGACCCTGCGCCGCGCCGGGGATCAGGTCGAGATTTACGGACGCCTGCGGTTCGGGAAATCAGATCTGGGCGTCAACGCCGCCCGTATCGACGGCTGGCTGATGCGATTGCGGCAGGGCGGATGATAAGCAGCCATCGCTGATCTTGCGCCACATCGGCACATTGAGCGACATCTGGCATTGCGCCATGAACATCTTGCCATCGACGTTGAGACAGGTCATTTCGCCCATTTCAATCCGTGCGCCTGTGCGATCCGTGCAATAGCATTCCACGGTTTTGCCGCCGATCGTGGCGTCGGAAAAGGCGGGCGAAGCGGCCAGAAGAAGAGGCAGAATAAGGCGCATGGCCGAAGCATAGCACAGTCATCCCCCTTGACCAAAGCCAAAGGATAGGACAGAGCCTCGCATCATGGTGCCCTTGGACAGACTAGAACAGATCACACAGCGCTTCGAGTATATCGAGGCGCAGATGACGCAGGGCGGCGGGGATATCGCACGTCTTGGCCGCGAATATGCCGAACTGCGCCCGGTGGTCGAGGAAATCCGCGCCTATCGTCAGGTGCTCGACGATATCGAGAGTGCCCGGCTCATGCTGGATGATCCCGAGATGCGTGATCTGGCCCGCGAAGAGCTTGAGGCGCTGGAGGCGCGTAAACCCGAATTCGAGGCGGCGCTGCAACTGGCGCTTTTGCCGAAAGACGCCGCCGATGCGCGCCCGGCGATTCTTGAAATCCGCCCCGGTACCGGCGGCGACGAGGCCACGCTTTTTGCCGCCGACCTGATGCGCATGTATCAGCGCTATGCCGAGGCGCGCGGTTGGACATTCGACATTCTGGAAGAACAGCAGAACGAGATCGGCGGCATCCGCGAGTTGGTCGTGCATATCAAGGGCGAGAATGTGTTTGCCCGGCTCAAGTTCGAATCCGGCGTGCACCGCGTTCAGCGCGTGCCCGAGACCGAAAGCGGCGGGCGCATCCATACCTCGGCGGCGACGGTGGCGGTTCTGCCCGAGGCCGAGGATGTCGACGTAAAGATCGACGCAGGCGATCTGCGGATCGACACCATGCGCAGTTCGGGCGCGGGCGGTCAGCACGTCAACACCACCGATTCCGCCGTGCGGATTACCCACCTGCCGACCGGGCTTGTGGTCACCAGCTCCGAGAAATCCCAGCACCGCAACCGCGAGATCGCGATGCAGGTGCTGAAATCGCGGCTGTTTGACATGGAGCGGCAGCGCGTCGACAGCGAACGCTCGGCCAGCCGCGCGGCGCAGGTCGGCTCGGGGGATCGCTCCGAGCGGATACGCACCTATAATTTCCCGCAAGGCCGGATGACCGACCACCGCATCAACCTGACGCTTTACAAGCTTGATCAGGTGATGGGCGGCGATCTGGACGAGGTGATTGACGCGCTCACGGCGGATGCACAGGCCAGCATGCTGGCCGAGATGAGCGCGTGACAGCCCCGCATGAGGCGGCCTCGGCCGGGCAGGCCCTGGCCCTTGCGCTTGGCCTTGGCCGTGACCGGCTTGGCGGTGTGGATGACCCGATGCGCGATGCGCGCCTGTTGCTGGCCCATGCCGCCGGTTGTGAGCGAGGGGCGTTGAGCCGCCTTGAGGCCGAGGATTTCACGCCCGAGGTGGTGACCGCCTATCTGGCGCTGATAGATCAGCGCGCAGCGGGGCGGCCGGTGTCGAAAATCCTTGGCTATCGCGACTTCTGGAACCACCGCTTTGCCGTGACCGAGGATGTGCTTGACCCGCGCCCCGATACTGAAACGCTGGTCGAGGCCGCCTTGGCGCGGCCTTTCGAGCGGGTTCTTGATCTTGGCACGGGCTCTGGCTGTATCCTGCTGAGTCTTTTGGCCGAGCGGCCGTCGGCGGTCGGGCTTGGCACCGATATGTCCGAGGCGGCGCTGAGTGTGGCGCGACAGAATGGCGGGACCTTGGGCGTGCTGGCGCGGGCCAGCTTTGCGATCTCGGACTGGTTCGCGGCGGTATCGGGGAGTTTCGATCTTATCGTGTCAAACCCGCCCTATATCGCCCTCTCTGAGATGTCCGGCCTTGCGCGCGAGGTGCGGATGCATGACCCGCGCATGGCGCTGACCGATGAGGGCGACGGGCTTGCGGCCTATCGTCTGATCACCGCGAAAGCCGGGCAACACTTGCGCCCCGGCGGGCGTATCCTGTTGGAAATCGGCCCGACACAGGGCGCGGCCGTGGCGCAATTGCTGAGCGATGCGGGATTCGGGGGGGTGGCACTTCTACCCGATCTTGACGGTCGCGACCGGGTGGTTGGCGGGATTTGGCCGATCTGAACCGGGGTAAACCAGCCATAATTCGCATAAATGGCAAGAAATTTCAGTTTTTGGCTTGTATGAACCGCCGCTGCATGGTTAGTCATGGGGTAGTTAAGACGGAGGATGCCTTTTGGGCGGTCCCGCTTGACACCAAGCCAAAACATGTCCGATCCGGTTCAATTTTTAGGCGCAAGGGGCGCCAGTCGGGTCGAGTGAACATTTGAGCATAAGGCTGGACAGCATCAATATGAGATCATCTAAGTCACGTTCGCGTAATAAGCCGAACCGTAGTCGCCCCAGCACGGGCAATGTCGTCAACCGGACCTTTGACAGTTCCGGCCCTGAAGGCAAGGTGCGCGGTACGCCGCAACAAATCATTGAAAAGTACAATCAGCTTGCGCGCGATGCCCAACTGTCGGGCGACCGGGTTGCAACCGAGAATTTTCAGCAGCATGCCGAGCATTACCTGCGTCTTTTGGGCGAGGCCCAGAAAGAGCAGGAGGCGCGCCGCGAAGAGCAGGAGCGCCAGAACCGCGATCGTCAGGCCGAGCGCGACCGCGAGCGACCGCAAGGCGAACGTGGCCAGCCCCATGGCGAGCGTCAAAACCACGCTCAGGGTGAGCGCGACCAGCCTCAGCCGCAACGCACCGACACAGAAAGTCATGATCCCGCCAGCAGCGCGCAACCGGATGTGATTGACACCTCCGGCCAGGTCGATAGCGGTCTTGTCGAGACCCCGGAAAGCCAAAGCGCGCCGATGCCGCCCAAGCGCCCGCGCAAACCGCGTGTCAAGAAGCCGGCCAAGGTCGAGGCGCAGAGTGAATCGGCTGGCGATCAGGACAATGGCACGCCGCCGCCCTCTGGTCCGGCCGAAGCGGCCGAATAAGGCCCTCGGATTGAGCATGCCAAAAAGGCGCGGGACCGATCAGGCCTCGCGCCTTTTTGCTGGCTGCGGGATGCCTGCGGCGCGAGTATTTGGGGAACGATGAAAGTATCGGGCCTTTTCAGCCGGGCCGGGCTGGCCTAAGACGCGCCAGACTGCCACGCCTGAAACGCCAGAGAGGGACCCGCAATGCCCACCGACAGACCACAGCCCGCCTTTGTGCTTGTGCGCCCGCAGATGGGCGAGAATATTGGCGCGGCGGCGCGGGCGATGTGGAATTTCGGGCTTGACCGGATGCGGATCGTCGCGCCGCGCGATGGCTGGCCCAATCCGAAATCCGTGGCCATGGCAAGCGGGGCCGGGCGCTTGCTTGACGAGGCACAGCTTGTCGATACCACGGGCGCGGCGCTTGAGGATTGCCATTACGTCTTTGCCACCACGGCGCGGGCGCGCGGCTTGACCAAGCCCGTGGTCAGCCCCGAGCGCGCCATGCAGATCGCCGCCGAGCGTATCGCGGCGGGTGAAAAGGTGGCGGTGCTGTTTGGCCCCGAGCGCGCAGGCCTTGAGAATGACGATATCGCGCGCGCCAATGCGATTATCAACGTGCCGGTCAATCCCGAGTTTGCCAGCCTGAACCTTGCGCAATGCGTGCTGTTGACCGCCTATGAATGGCAACGCGCCGCAAGCGAGATCACCCCCGAGCGGGTTGATATGGCCAAGGCCCGTTGGGCCGCGCAGATCGAGATTGAAAAGCTTGGCGATCATTACGAGGCCCAGCTTGACGAGGCCGGGTTCTTCTTTCCCGAGCACAAGGCCGAGAGCATGAAGCTTAACCTGCGCAATATGTGGAGCCGGATGGCCTTGACCGGGGCGGATGTGCAGATACTGCACGGGGTGCTGCGGCAGATGGTCCGCTGGAAGCAGCGCGATGGTTGAGTGCGCTTGAAGGCGGGCATGTCGCGCACTAGGCTTTCAGCCAAACACAACGAGGTTCACGATGAGCGGAAAACGCAGCATTTTCGAAGAGGTCGGCAGCGCGGATAAACCGGCGCCCGAGGCCCCACGCGGCGGCATGATCGATGCCGGCAAGCGCGGCGCGCGCCGGGGGATCCGGCTCTGGCTTATGGTGCTGTTCACGCTGGTCGTTCTGATGATTGCCGTGGGCGGGCTGACCCGGTTGACCGATAGCGGGTTGAGCATCACCGAATGGAAGCCGGTCACAGGCGCGCTGCCGCCTATGTCCGAGGCGGTCTGGCTTGAGGAATTCGAGAAATACAAGACCATCCCGCAATATGAGCTGCTCAACAAGGGCATGAGCCTTGCCAAGTTCAAGGAGATCTATTGGTGGGAATGGGGCCATCGCCAGCTTGGCCGCTTTATCGGTCTGGTCTGGGCGCTTGGGTTTTTCGGCTTTCTGCTGGCGCGCCAGATTCCGGTCGGCTGGACCGGGCGATTGCTTGTGCTGGGCGCGCTTGGCGGCGCACAGGGGGCGATTGGCTGGTGGATGGTTGCCTCTGGCCTCAAGGGCGAGATGATCGCCGTGGCCTCGTACCGCTTGGCGACGCATCTTGGGTTGGCCTTTGTCATTCTCGGCGTGATCGCCTGGTATGTCTTTTCGATCGGGCGCGAAGAGCGTGATTTGATGCAGGCGCGGCGCGGGCGCGAGGCGCGGCTTTACGGGCTTGCGACCGGCTGGATGTATTTTGCCTTTCTTCAGATCATTCTTGGAGCGCTTGTGGCGGGGATTGATGCCGGGCGCAGCTTTACTGATTGGCCGCTGATGGCGGGGGGAATTCTGCCGCCCGACATGATGGGGATCGAGCCCGCCTGGCGGAACTTTTTCGAGAACCCCGGCACGGTGCAGTTCATTCACCGCCTGAGCGGCTATTTGCTGTTTGCCTATGGGGTGTTTGTCTGGCTCAAGGGGCGGCGCAGCGCCAACGAGGCGACGGCGAGGGCGTTTACGGCCGCCTTTGGCGCGCTTGTGGCGCAGGTTGTGCTTGGCATCGTCACGGTGCTTTACATCGCGCCCTGTCACCTTGCCATCGCGCATCAGTTTCTCGCGGTCGTGCTCTGGGTTCTTATCCTGCGTGCCCGTTTCCTGAGCCAGTATCCGCTGGCGCAATCCATTCGGAGGGCCTGAGATGTCAGCCTATGACGATCTGATCGCGCATGAGCGCGAGACGCGGGCCCTGTCGCAGGTGGCGGGGCGGCTTGGCTGGGATCAGGAAACCATGATGCCGCGTGGCGCGGCGCATCAGCGGGCCGAGGAAAGCGGCGCGATGCAGGCGGTGATCCATGCGCGGCGCACCGATCCGCGGCGTGGTGAATGGCTTGCCGAGGCACGGGCGGGCGACGATGTGGCGCGGGCCAATCTGCGCCATATTCAGCGCGATTACGCGCGGCTCTGCCGGGTTCCGGGCGATCTTGCGGTGGCGCTTGCGCGTCTGACAAGCCGCGCACAGGGGGCCTGGGCCGAGGCGCGCGCGCATGATGATGTCGCGGCTTTCGCGCCGGTTCTGGCCGAGGTGATCACGCTCAAGCGCGAAGAGGCCGCGGCCCTCGCGGAGGGCGGCGATCTTTATGACGCCTTGCTTGAGGATTACGAGCCGGGCATGACATCGGCCCTGCTGGACGGGATGTTTGCCGCCATGCGCCCCCGTCTGGTGGCCTTGCGCGCACAGGCCCTCGCCGGGGCCGCTGCCCCGGCGCTTGGCGGCAGCTATGACGAGGGCGCGCAAATGCGTCTCTCGCGTGATCTGGCAGAGGTGTTCGGCTATGACATGACGCGCGGGCGGCTTGACAAGGCGGTGCATCCCTTCAGTTCCGGGGCGGGCGATGATGTGCGCATTACCACACGCACCAGTACGGATGACCCGTTCAACTGTATCTATTCCACCATCCACGAGGTTGGCCATGCCTGTTATGAACAGGCGATCAACCCGGAGTATGCCCTTGGTCCGTTGGGGCAGGGCGTGTCGATGGGGGTGCATGAAAGCCAAAGCCGGATCTATGAAAATCAGCTTGGCCGCAGCGCGCCGTTCTGTGGCTGGCTCTTGGGGCGAATGCGTTCGGTCTTTGGCGATATTGGCGTGGCCGATGCGGATGCCTTTTACCGGATCGTGAACCGGGTGCATCGCGGCTATATCCGCACTGAATCCGATGAGGTGCAATATAACCTGCATATCATGCTGCGCTATGATCTTGAGCGGGCTTTGATCAGCGGCGACCTGACGGCGGGTGAGCTTGAGGGCGCCTGGAATGACCGTTTCGAGGCCGATTTCGGGTACAAGGTAGATTGCGCATCGAACGGGTGTTTGCAGGATGTGCATTGGTCGGTGGGCCTGTTCGGGTATTTCCCGACCTACAGCCTTGGCAATGTCTATGCCGGCTGTCTCAGCAGCGCGATGTGCGCCGCCCTGCCGGGGCTGGACGCGGATCTGGCGCGCGGTGACTTGAGCGCGCCAACCGCTTGGCTGCGCGAGAATGTCCAACGTCATGGCGGGCTTTATGAGCCTCGCGAGACCATCGCCCGTGCTTGTGGCGCGCAACCCGATGCAGAGCCACTGCTGGCCTATCTGGAACAGAAATTCGGTGCGCTTTATCCGGGCTAGAGCATGTTGCTCAAAAGTGGGACCCGATTTTGAGCGATCCGAACATGCGAAATCAATAGGTTAGAGCGTGTTGCGTGAATACGAATGAACCCGACACGCTCTAGAGTTTCCGCTTGGGGCATGAGCGACCCGGGTCACATGCGTAGGGTGGGTGAAACCCACGCGCCCAAGCACAGCAGGGCAAGGCGCGTTATTCGTTAACGCTTTCCTCGTCCTCGGGGTCGGTCTGTTCGATCCAGCGTGACAGGATGGATCTGAGCAGGGCCACATCGCGGGTTTCAATCGCCTCCGAAAGCGATTTCAACGCCTGCGCAAGCTCGATTTCCGACAGGTGCCCCTCTTGCGCGCGCAGGATCTTGGGGTGCGGCGTGGTCAGCATATCCGAGCCGATCAAAAGCTCTTCATGCAGCTTTTCGCCGGGGCGCAGGCCGGTGATGCTGATCTCGATATCGCCATTCGGGTTGTCGGCGCTGCGCACGCTTAGCCCGCTGCCTTCGATCATCTTGCGGGCCACGTCGCGCACCGCGATCGGTTTGCCCATATCCAGCACGAACACATCGCCACCGCGCGCGAAAGAGCCGGCCAGAAGAACAAGGCGCGCGGCCTCGGGTATGGTCATGAAATAGCGCGTCACATCCTCATGGGTCAGGGTCACCGGCCCGCCTTTGGCGATCTGTTCGGCAAACAGCGGAATGACCGAGCCGGACGACCCCATGACATTGCCAAAGCGCACCATCGAAAACCGGGTCGTGTCGCTTCGGGTGGCGAAATCCTGAACGATCATCTCGGCAAAGCGCTTGGAGGCGCCCATCACGCTTGTCGGGCGCACGGCCTTGTCCGTGGACACGAGGATGAACCGCTCGACCCCGGCATCGCGCGCCGCATTGGCGATGACGCGGGTGCCGATGACGTTGTTGCGCATGCCCTCGATCGCGTTCTGTTCAACCAGTGGCACATGTTTATAGGCCGCAGCATGCAGGATGATGTCGATCTTCTTGGACAGGACAAGCACATTGACCAGAGATTTGTCACAGACCGAGCCGAGGATTGGTGTGATCTTGAGCTCGGGTGCAAGGCCGTGCAACTCGCGCTCGATCTGAAAGAGCGCATGTTCGCCGTGGTCCAGCAGAACAAGATTGGCCGGGCGACAACCGCAAATCTGGCGGCACAGTTCCGACCCGATAGAGCCGCCGGCGCCGGTTACAAGAATGTTGCGCCCGGTATAGGTATCGCTCACGCCGGGAAGTTGATCCTCTAGCCCGTCGCGCCCCAAAAGATCGTTAAGATCAACCGGGCGGCTTTCATAAAGCGTGCTCGCGTTGTTGGAAATCAG
>JAVVFB010000142.1:0-8817 GCA_032251095.1 Roseovarius sp.
GGGCGACAGGGCATCCTCTTGATATGGGTTTTGGGATTGAGGGTTTTTCAGGGCGTCACGACGCGCGGCGCGGCGGCGCATATGGACCTCATGGCGCGACAGTTTCATGGCACCATCCCCCGGCCACGCCCCACGCGAAACGGCGCGCCAAGGCACGTCATCTTCGCCAACCTGAAAAGGCCCTGCTCAGCCATTTTGAATTCCTTTGCCTGCCGATCACGTAAACAGGATAAATCCGGCGACAATGCGACCGAAAAAGAGAGATTGCATGCCCCGTGCCGGGGAGCCTCAGAAGCCCATCAAGTTGGCCTCATCAATCGCCTGTTGCAAAAACGCTTCGCGGTCCGAGATCGGCGCCCAGCCGAGCACCGATTTCGGGTGGGCGTTGTCAAAGGGCGAGAAATGCGCCCGCGATTTCCAATCCCGCAAAGAGGCCCGGATCACACCGGGGCGACGCAGGGCATGGGTCTTGAGCGCGGATTTGACCGCATCCGCCGCCCAAAGCGCCGTGAGATTGCCCGATGTCACACGAATGCGCGCGCCAAGGCGGTTGTGGATGGCGTCGAAATAGGCCCGTGCAGACAGCTGAACATCGCCGACAAGGTTGAACGACTGACCAAGGGCCGCGTCTTGTTCGGCCATGCGGATAAGCCCATCCGACACATCGCCGATCATCACGAAGGGCAGAGGATTGTGGCCCGGCCCCCAGATCCGAACCGCGCCCGCCCCATGCCAGCGGCCAATTCCCCAATGCTGCAACGGTCCGCCACGCCCGACCACGATACCGGGGCGCGCGATGGCAAGCGGCAGCCCCTCGTTGCGGTGCATCGCCCAAAGCCGCGCCTCGCATTCCGCCTTGGAGCGGGCATAGAGGTTGCGGTCGCTCATATCGGCGGCAAAGCCGGTCGCCTCGGAAATCCGTTGCGCCGGGTCGGACATGTCATAAGAGGCAATCGTGCCGGTATAGACAAAGCGTTTCACCCCCGCCGCCAGAGCCGCGCGCGCGATCCGGTCAGAGACCGCCACGTCGTTTTCAAGGCAATCCTGCCAGGTGGTGCCAAGGGCGCGGGCAAGGTTGAAGACCACCTCGATCCCCGCCATCGCTGCGGCAAGCCCGGCCTCGTCTTCAAGGGAAACAGGGCAGGTTTCGACCTGTTCGGCAAGGTCCGCAAAGGGGCCATGCGCGCCGCGCGACAAAACCCGCACATTGCGGCCCTGCGCGACCAAAGCACGGGTCAGGTCGCGGCCCAGAAACCCGGTGCCGCCGATGACCAAAGCGGTGGGTTTGGGCGCACGGCGCGGCGCCGGGAAGGTGCGGGTTTCGCGGCCCTGATCGGGCATCAGGGCAATGGTGGCGTCAATCGCGCGCATCACTGATTCCGCCGCCGCCCCGTCAAAGCGCGCATCCAGCGGGGTATTGGCGCGAATGGCCGCGTAAAACCCGGCAAAAAGCCCCTGAAAACTAAGCGCGTAGGGCGATTTGCGGTTGAGAGAGGTGAGTTGGCGGGCGGCATTTACGCTGCCTTCGCGCAGATGCTCGTACCCGGCGGCAATCTGGCGCGCCAGAGGGTTGAGCACCAGATCGGCGGTGTTTTCATGCGCCAGCGTCAGAACATCCGCCGCGTAATCCAGCCGCGCAATCCCCGATGATCCGCGCACCGTCAGAGAGCGGTCATCCAGCGTTTCCACCAGTTGCAGGTTGAAGGCGATATCGACATCCCCCGCCCGCGCCGTGATCCGCCAGCTTTGCGGGCGTGTGCCCGCGCCGGGCAGGTCAATCATCTTGCCAAGGCTAAGCCCCGTTACCGTGACAGGGCCGAAAAGATCATGCGCAAAGGCAAAGAGATGCGGGCCAAGTTCAAGGAC
This sequence comes from Roseovarius sp., assembly GCA_032251095.1. Lineage (GTDB taxonomy): Bacteria > Pseudomonadota > Alphaproteobacteria > Rhodobacterales > Rhodobacteraceae > Roseovarius. The sequence goes on from JAVVFB010000142.1 coordinate 1,867, forward strand.
AAGATTGCGCGGCTCGCGCAGCATCCAAAGGCCAAACGGCCCTGAACGCAGAGGCGCGAGCGGGAACGACCAGGTGATCTCGGCACTGGACAAACGCCCAAGATCGCCCGCCGCGATCTTGCGCTTGAGACGGGCATAGGCGGGCAGCCCCATGAAATTGTGACCGGCGGCAAAATGGCGGTTGGCGGCCGATGCGGCGGCATTGATCTCGGCCACCTCATCACCCGACAGGGCGACGGGTTTTTCCACCAGCACATGCAGGCCGGCACCAAGACAGGTCTTGGCCAAGGCGCCGTGGCTCTGCGGCGGGGTCAGGATATGCACCGCCTCGGCCGCGCCCGAGGCGATCATATCCTCGACCGAGCCAAAAGCCCGCGCGCCATGACGCGAGGCAAGCGCTTCGGCCGCGCCGCGCGAGAGGTCACAGACCGCCACCAGCCGCACGCCGGGCGTGGTGCGCAAGGCATCGGCATGCCAGCCCGCAATATAGCCCGCCCCGATCAATCCAACCTTGATATCACTGGCCATGACGCCCCCTCTTTTCACTTGTACTCGATGATCCGCATCGCCTCTCCGCGCCCTTTGCGCAGGTGATAGGTCAGCATGCCGATCAGGTTTGGAAATTTCGATAAGCTTAGAAAAACCGAATGGTGCAGCGCGACTCGTGTGGCCATGCCTTCGCGGCACAGCCCTTGGACGGTGCGCAGATAGGACAGCGCATAGAGAGCCAGTACAGCCGCCAAGAGCGGCCAGAGCATCAGGCCAATAAGCGCCAGCATCGGCAGGACGGCCCCGTAAAGCCAGACCCGGCGGCGTTCGCGGATGAAATATTCAGGGTGCAGATCGCCAACCTGTGCAAAGCCATGACCGGAGCGCACCGCGCGTTGCCACCACTGGCCAAAGCGCGTCATATCCGCGTCGTGGCGCGTCATCGCAAGCGGCAGGCGCACAAGCCGCCAACCGGCCTTGCGCAAGCGTGTGCAAAACTCGTCATCCTCGGCGGCGATCACCGATGGGTCAAATCCGCCAACGCCCGCAAAGGCCGATGCGCGCACCATCATGTCGCCGCCACAGGCCATGATCTCGCCCGCCGGGCGGTGCCATTCGTGATCGCAAAGCGCGTTGTAAACGCTGCGCTCGGGGTAAAGCTCTGACCGCCAACCGGTGACAAGGCCAAGGTCAGGGTCGTCCTGCAAGGCGCGCGTGCCCGCCGCGATCCACCCCGGCACAACCGCGCAATCGCCATCGACGAATTGCACCGCATCGGGCATGTCCCCCGCCAGTGCCGCCACCCCGGCAGAGCGCGCTCGTGCAGCCGTAAACGGCGTTGCGGTATCAAGTTCCACCACCTTGGCTCCCGCCGCACGCGCCGTCGCAACGCTTTGGTCGCGCGACCCGCTATCCACATAGATCAGCCGCAGGCCCTGCCCCGAAAGCGAGGCAAGACAGCGGTCTAGCCGCGCGCCTTCGTTGCGGCCAATGATCACGGTGGCGACCGACAGGCTCATGCGCCCGCCCCCGGTCTTTTGCCGCTCGGCGGGGTGTCGGCGGCGTAGCCCTTGAACAGCTCTGCCAGCCAAGCACCCTCGGCCTCAGAGGTGAACTCGGCCAGCACCTTTGCGCGCCCGGCCTCGCCCATGGCGCGGCGCAAATCGGCATCGTCAAGGATCGTGGCAATGGCGTCGCGCAGGGCGCCCTCATCCCCCGGCGCCACCACAAGGCCGCTTTTGGCGTGTTCGACAAGCTCGGGCACCCCGGCAATACGGGTGGTGATCACCGGAAGACGGGCGGCCATCGCCTCCATCAACACAACCGGCACGCCTTCGGCAAAGCTTGGCAGGACAAGCGCGGTGGAGTGCGCCAAAAGCGCGGCCACCTCGGATTGCGAGCGATAGCCCGCGAATGTGAGATGCGCACCAAGGCCCATGGCCTGCGCGCCGCGTTCCAAATCGCCGCGTTCCGGCCCGTCACCGACCAACGTCAGGTGAAGATCGGGATGCGTAGCGAGCAAATCGCGCAGCGCCGCAAACAGCACCGGCACGCCCTTGACCGCCGCCAAGCGCCCGACAAACAACAAATGCGCGGACGCGTCCGGCGCGGGGGCGTCATAACGCAAGGGATCAACCCCGCAATGCACGATATGAAGCTTGGCCCAGTGTTTGGGCGCGCTGAACGCCATCGCCTGCGACCGGCAGAAGTCGCTGATGCAGGCGACAAATCGCGCGCGGGCAATCTTTTCATCCAGCCGCCAGCGGTAGGGTTCGAAAAAGATATCGGGCCCATGCAGCGTGAAACTAAAGGGGATGCCCGACATCTCGCTCATCAGCATGGCGACGGTACAGCTTGATTTGGCAATGTGATTGTGCAGATGGGTGATGCCACGACGGCGCAGGTGATCAGCCAGAACCGCCGCCTCGGCCAGATAGATCAGCTGGTAAAGCGTCGGCTTTATCCCGCCGGGGCTTGTCCGCCACGCAAGGCAAAGCGCGCTGAACCAGCGGTTTGGCCGCCTGAACGCCGCAAGATGGGCGCGGATAAGGCGCAGCGGCGATGTGGCGGTCTCAAGCACGTGAAAGGTTTGCGCCGCCTCAAGGCGTTGCTCGGGGCCGGTGTGATGCTCGGGGCCGGTGCGGCGGATCGAACAGGTCTCAACCACCATGCCATGGGCGCGCAGGGCGGCAACCTCGCGCTGGATAAAGGTATCGGTGGCGCGCGGGTATTCGCCGGTGAGATAGGCAATCGACCCGCTCATGGCCTGACCTCAAGGGCGTTGCGCAGTGCCGTCGCGCCCCCCTGTTCGGGATGCCAGCCAAGGCCCGATTTGGCGCAGGCGTTGGAGTATCGCACCGGCATCATCCGTGCGCGCAGCGTGGCGGGGCGCAACAACCCCGGAAGGCGCGGGCCAAGCGGCGCAAGGGCGCGCGCCGATGCGTGCAAAATCCGCCAGTTGAGCGGGATCACAAGGCGCGGCCAGCCGCCCCGACGCAAGGCGGCGACAAAGCCTGCACGACTCGGACAGGCATCGCCAATAATGTTGTAAACACCCCCTGCGCCGATGCCCTCTGTGGCCAAAGCAAAGGCGCGCGCACAGTCAGAGAGGGCCACAATCGGCACCTCACCGCGCGTCTCAAGCAGGATCAGGGCCGGACCAAGCCCCAGACCAGGATGCGCGGTCATCACCCGACCGGGGCCAAGGATCGCACCGGGGCGCAGGATGGTCAGGTCAAGACCGGCACCTTGGGCGATCCGTTCCTGCGCAAGCTTGGCGCGGGCATAGCTGTCACGCTCCAGCGGGGCGGTTTCAAGCGGTGTATGCTCGTCGATCACCGCGCCCTCAAGACCCGCATCGGCGCTATAAACCGCGATCGAACTGGCCAGCACAAGGCGCGGTTGCGTGGGGCATTGGGCCATGGCAAGGGTCAAACGGCGGGTCGCCTCAAGCGTGTCGCGTTCCTGTACGGTCCAAACCCCCGACAAGGCGCTTGCCAGATGGATCACCACCTCGACACCCTCCAGAACCGTCACCAATTGCGCAGGACTCGCCGCCGCAAGATCAAGCGCCACCGTTTCGGCGCCATCCCTGCGCGCGCCGGGCTGTGAGGCCCGGACAAGCGCCCGTACCGCATGGCCCCGGCCAAGCATGTCGGCGACCACCGCGCGGCCCAGGAACCCACCGGCACCGGTCACAAGAACGGTTTGCCCACTCATGCCCATGGCAAAAGCTCCATGCGCTCACAGCCGCTCTGCATGACCTGCGGCCCGGTTGTGCGCCCGGCATTCTGGATCGCCAGGGTCACCTCGGTCAGGTGCAACGCCATATCGTTTGACAAGCGACAGGCGCGCCCCTCGGCAAGGGCGGCCAGCATTTCGACCGGCCCAAGCGCGAAATTCATCGAGGCCGCGCCCCAGCGTCCGGGCTTGGGGTGGGTGGCCCCGCGCGCGCGGATGCGGCGGCCGAAAGGGTGCTCCAAAAGGCGCCGCCGGATCGTCAGGCGGCGGAAAAACCGCACCGGCGCGCCATTGTCCCAGGCGCGCGCCACCTGCAACACACCCTTGTCGCCAATCACCCGGATCCGGTGATCATGCGGCGCGGCAATCGAACAGGTCAGCCGCGTCACCGGCCCATCGGCAAAAAACAGCGTCGCCACCGAGAAATCCGGCGTTATGCCCGCGCCCGGCTTGTCGGGGATCACACTGGCCGAGGCGGCAACCACGGTTTCAACCCGGCCAAACATCGCGATCAGCCAACTGAGGTAATAACCCGCATGTTCCAGCGTACAGCCGACGCGAAACTCGTCCTCATAGGGCCATGGCGCGCCGCTTTCGCTCTGCCATTTGCGATAGGGCGCCTGCGGGATAAAGCCGTCGTCAAGCTCGGCGTAGACAAGGCGCGGCGTGCCCGCCACATCCCGGCGCAGGGCGGCGGCCAGAACCTGCGCCGCTTCGCCAAGCACCGAACAGGGCGCCGAGGCCAGCATGAGTCCGCGCGCGCGCGCCAGATCAAAAAGCTCCTGCGCCTGCGCCATTTCCATCGCCAGCGGTTTTTCGGAATAGACATGATGCCCGGCCTCAAGACAGGCGCGGTTCACCTCGTAATGCGCACCCGGATTGGTCAGGTTCAACACCACACCATCCGCCCCGAGGGTCACCAGCAGGTTTGCAAGATCAGCCGCAGGTGCCACGCCCCAATGGGCACAAAACGCCGCAAGTCGGCCGTGATCACGGTCATAGGCGGCGCAAACCGTCACCTTTGGGTGGCTGGCGAGCGAACGCATGTAAAGATCGGCCACGAATCCGCAGCCTATGATCGCAACCCGGCTCATGCCGCTTGCCTCATATTGGCACTCTTTACCAAGATCATCACCCGGCTCCCCTGCATCACTCCCCCGCTAAGCACATGAAAATGGCGATAATTCGACCCTTTTCCCAAGTTCCGGGATATTTGCCGCCCCCGTGATGCCGACCGGCCACGCCAAAGCGGTAAAATCGCAAAAAGACCCCGGTTTCGCCCTATGGTCAGCCATGTTTCAAGGCTGATATACCTGATTTGTGCAGATCGCGTATCGGGGCCATCATCGTGGAATTTCAGATCAAAGAACAGTGTATCCGGATCGCCCCCCGCGACCGTGCCGCGCTTGCGCGCGAGGTTGCGGCGCGCCTGCGCGAGGGGCGCGGCTTTGCTCTGGCGACACTCAATCTTGATCACCTGGTGAAATTGCCGCGCGACCCGGCGTTTCTGGCGGCCTACGGGCGGCACGACATGATCGTGGCCGATGGCAATCCGATTGTGTGGTTGTCCCGGCTTGCGGGGCGGCCTGTCGGCTTGGTTCCCGGCTCTGACATGCTGGTGCCGCTGGTGCGGATCGCGGCAGAGTACGGCGCGCCTCTGGCCTTGCTCGGCAGCACGTCTCCGGTATTGGCCAAGGCCGCAGGTGCCCTGCACGCGCGGGTGCCGGGGCTAAAGATCGCGGCGCAGATTGCCCCGCCGATGGGGTTTGACCCAACCGGCCCCGAGGCCGATGCGATGATCACCCAGCTTGAGCAATCCGGCGCGCGGCTCTGCCTGTTGGCGCTTGGTGCGCCGAAACAGGAACTCTTTGCCGCCCGCGCCTTTGCACACCTTCCCAACGTGGGCTTTGCCGCCTTTGGCGCGGGGCTTGATTTCATTGCCGGTCAGCAAGTGCGCGCACCCGATTGGGTGCGCGCGATGGCGCTGGAATGGCTCTGGCGGATGCTGGGCCAGCCGCGCCGGATGGTGCCGCGCTATGCCCGCTGCGCGGCGATTCTTCCGGGGCACGCGCTGCGCGCGTGGCGGCTCAGACGTTCAGGATGAGATCACGCGCGGCCTCTGCCGCCGCATCAGCACCGCATCCTTGAGCCGCCCCTTCAGGCCGCGTGGCGGCAGGATTTCGCGATCCCGTTCAAACACGCTTCCACTCAGGGCCGGGTCGTGCCAGAGCGCCAGCGCCGCGCCCCATCGGGCCGATTGCGCCGGGTCAAGCCCATGCGCCACCCCCATCCTGGTCGCCAGCATGCCGGGCATCCAGTCGTTGATCACGATATCGGGGAAGCGGTCGGCAAGATCGGCGATCATCGCCCGGCTCAGGATGCGCGCCGCACCCTTCGAGACCGCGTAACCCGACGAGGCCGGCAGCGGCGCGATATCGGCAAAGGTCGAGACATTCATGATCCGCCCGAACCCGGTCTGCACCATTCCTTCAAGGGCGGCGTGGCTGCAATTGACCATGCCGCCAAGGTTGATCGCGACCGTGTCCATAAAGCTCTCTGGCGTTTCATCAAGAAAATCGCGGCGCGGATAGACGGCGGCATTGTTGATCAGCAGGGTGATCGGCACCTTTTGGGTGATCTCGCGCAGGCCCTCGCGCACCGCGCCGGCATCGGCGACATCGACCAAAAGCACCTTGACCGCGCCCTTGGGCGCCATGGCGGCGGTTTCCTCGATCCCCTCGCGGCGACGGCCAAGCGCCACCACGCGCATTCCGCGCGCCGCCAATTCAAGCGCAAGCGCCCGGCCAAGCCCGCCGCCCGCGCCGGTGACCACGGCAATCCCGGATGTCATCCTGTCGCTCATTCTGGTCGCTCCTTCGGTATGCTTGCGCCAATCGCCTCGGCCACGCGCAGCGCGTTGGCGGCAATGGTCAGGCTTGGGTTCACCCCCATCGACGAGGGCATGAAAGAGGCATCCGCCACATAGAGATTGTTAATCTCATGCGCGCGACAATCGCCATTCAGAACGCTGGTTTGTGGATCACGTCCAAAGCGCAACGTGCCACAGGGATGGCCAAAGTTCAACTCGGGCTGATGGGTCAGGAACACCCGCCGGTGCCCGCGCAGCGCCTTGAAAATGGCATGGCGAAAGGCGCGGCGACGGGTCAGCAATTCGTCATGCAGGCGATAGGTGAAATCAAGCGCCTCTGGCGCGTTCTCGTC
>JAVVFB010000143.1:0-8803 GCA_032251095.1 Roseovarius sp.
ATCGGATGGGAACGGGTTCAGAATGAAGGGCGCGCACATGGCGAGAACCGCCACAATCAGCAGGAGAGACAGGTCTTTTTTGTTCAGTCCAAGCATGGGTTAGTCCTCCATCACGCCCTTGCGACCCATCAGGCCACGCGGACGTGTGAGCAGAATGATAATAGCCACCAGATAGATAATGATCTGGTCGATACCGGGGATGAGCGATTTGATCTCGTTCATCGAGGCAAAGCTTTCCAGAATGCCGAGCAGAAAGCCGGCCAGCACAGCACCCGGAAGCGAGCCCATGCCACCGACAACCACGACAACAAAGCTCAGCACCAGAAAATCCATCCCCATGTGATAGTTGGGCGAATTGATCGGCGCATACATCACCCCGGCAAGCCCCGCGACGGCGGCGGCGATGCCGAACATGATGGTAAAGCGCTTGTCGATGTTGATGCCCAAAAGGCCCACGGTCTCGCGGTCCGCCATGCCGGCGCGCACGACCATCCCGAAGGTAGTGAACTGCAAAAAGGCAAAGACGGCACCGATGATGAGGGCGGTAAAGGCGAAATACACAAGGCGCCAATAGGGATAGATGATCGCGTTGGCGTCAAAGCCAAGCATCACCCCGAAATCAAAGCTGCCCTTGAACACATCCGGCGCGCCGGTGGGGATCGGGTTGGCGCCGTAATAATACTTGATGATTTCCTGAAGCACGATGGCCAGACCGAAGGTCACGAGGATCTGGTCGGCATGCGGGCGCTTGTAGAAATGCTTGATCAGGCCACGTTCCATGATGAAACCGATGCCGATCATGATCGGGATCGAGAACAGGATCGCAAGTGGCACCGCCCAATCAATGATCGACGCGCCCACCTCTGGCCCGAACCAAGTCTCGATATAGGTCGACTTGACCTTCATCGGGTTGCCAAGAAAGTCGGTCCTGGTCGGGTCGATGGTCTCGAAGCTGATGTTCAGGATGCGCTGAAGCGTGACCGCGCAGAAGGCGCCGATCATGAAAAGCGCGCCATGGGCGAAGTTCACAACGCCGAGCGTGCCGAAGATCAGCGTCAGGCCAAGCGCGATAAGCGCATAAGCCGAGCCCTTGTCGAGCCCGTTTAGAATTTGGAGAATGATTGCGTCCATTGTTCCCACCCATGGGTTAGAGGCGATGGTGGTCTGTCCGAGTCTTGACGGTCAGAACCGGCCGCGCAGGGTGTGCGCGACCGGAATGATCTGACGGGTTACGCGCCGGGGTTACAGTTGCCCAGTGCGCCGCCTGCGAACATCGGGTGATCGGCAGGGTAGGTAACCTGTGCCGCCGGTGTCACTTCGACAACTTCAAGAAGGTCGAATTCGCTGGTCGGGTTTTCTTTCCCGCGCACAACCAGAACGTCTTTGAAGCACTGGTGATCGTCGGCGCGATAAAGCGTCTTGCCATTGCCCAGACCGTCAAACTCAAAGCCTTCAAGGGCTTCGACAACGGCGCAGGGGTTGAAGCTGCCTGCGCGCATCACGGCATCTGCATAAAGCAGGGTCTGGCAATAGACGGTATGCGCGGCCTGGCTCGGCGGGAAGCCGTATTTTTCACCGAAGGATTTGACGAAGGCCTTCGAGGCATCATCCTGCAGCGACCAGTGCCAGTTGGTCGAACCGTGAATGCCTTTCACGTTTTCGCCGGCACCACGGGCCATCAGGCGCGAGTAGAGCGGAACGACGATTTCGAAGTTCTTGCCGTTGACGGTCTTTTCGCGCAGGCCGAACTGAACCGCGTTGGTCAGCGAGTTCACCATGTTTCCGCCGTAGTGGTTCAGAACCAGAACGTCGGCGCCAGAGTTCAGAACCGGCGCGATATAGGACGAAAAGTCGGTCGCGGCGAGCGGTGTGCGCACCTTTTCGACGGTCTCCCAGCCCATGGCCTCGGTTGCGGCCGCGATGGATTCTTCCTGCGTCCAGCCCCAGGTATAGTCTGCGGTCAGGTGATAGGCCTTGCGGTCCGAGCCGTACAGCTTTTGAAGCACCGGCGCCAGAGCGGCGGCGGACATATAGGCGTTGAAGAAGTGACGGAAACCGTTGGCCTTCTTGTCTTTGCCGGTGGTGTCGTTCGAGTGGGTCAGACCCGCCATGAAGATCACGCCGGCCTCTTGGCACAGACCCTGAACAGCGACAGCCACACCCGAGGACGAGCCGCCGGTGATCATGATTGCGCCGTCTTTTTCGATCATCGACTTGGCCGATGCGCGGGCTGCGTCCGATTTGGTCTGGGTGTCGCCGGTGACGAATTCGACCTTCTTGCCCAGAATGCCGCCGCCTTGCAGGACTTTCGAGCTGAAGGTGTTCATCATGCCGCCATCGCCGCCACCGTTCAGGTGCTCGACAGCAAGCTGATAGGCGCGCAGTTCGTCGGCGCCCTCGTCGGCATAGGGGCCGGACTGGGGAACGTTAAAGCCGAGGGTCACGGTGCCGCCGGTCGGTTCGTTGGTGAAAGCCGAGGCGCTGGACGCCGTAAAGATCGTCGGCAGAGCAAGGCCGGCACCAGCAATGGCGCTGGTCTTCATCAGGCCCCGACGAGTCAGGTTCGAGTTGGACATGGATTCCTCCCATTGATAATTCTCGGGAAGGGCCTCCTCTTGCGCCTTCCCAAATTGCACTGTCGTGCTGCTTTAGTATGAGGGGCGGTAAGAAAATTACGCAACAACTGCTTTTCGCGGAATAATTCTTTTGTAAATTTATAGACAATAGCGGTCAGAATGTTGTAAAAAAAATTTCAAACGCGACGTGAAGTTGCTTGGAATGCAGGGAAATTTCAATGCCGGAGAGGTTGATGATCGGGACACGTATCCGTGAGCGGCGGGTGCTCAGTGGCATACGTCAAACCGATCTGGCGAAACAGGTGGGCATTTCGCCGTCCTACCTCAATCTGATCGAGCATAACCGGCGCAGAATCGGCGGCAAAACCCTGTTGAAGCTGGCCGAGGTTCTCGATGTAGAACCAACGCTTTTGTCCGAAGGGGCCGAAGCAACGTTGATTGCCGGTCTGCGCGAGGCGGCGGGCGAACAGGATGATATCGGCGCCGAAGTCAGCCGGATCGAGGAATTCGCCGGGCGGTTTCCGGGCTGGGCAAAACTGCTGGCCGATCTTTATCGGCGCAATGAGGGGCTAGAGCGCACCATTGAAACCCTGACCGACCGGCTGGCGCATGACCCTTACCTTGCGGACTCGCTGCATGAGGTGATCTCGTCGGTGACGGCGATCCGGTCGACCGCGTCGATCCTGGTCGAGACCGAGGCGCTGGCGCCGGAATGGCAAAACCGATTTCACCGCAATATCAACGAGGACAGCGCCCGCTTGACCGAGGGCGCGCAATCGCTGGTGCGCTATCTTGAGGGGGCGCCCAATATCGAGGCCGAGATCAAGTCGCCACAGGATGAAATGTACGCCTTCCTTGCGGCGCGCGGGTTTTATTTTCCCGAGCTGGAACAGGCCATGGCCGGGCCGCGCGATGTGACCCGGCTTGTCCAGAGCGAGGGGCAGGGCCTGTCGACGCCGGCGCAAAGCCTGACGCGCGATCTGTTGATGCGTTACCTTTCGGATGCGCGCACCTTGCCGCTTAACCCCTTGCTGGGCTGGATCGCAAGCATTGGCCTTTACCCCGACCGGTTGGCCGAGAAGAGCGGCGTTGATCTGGCCGTGGTGTTTCGCCGTCTGGCGAGCCTGCCGCAGAGCGAAGTCGGCCCCGTGGGCCTGGTGATTTGCGACGCCTCGGGCTCGCTTGTGTTTCGCAAGCCGCTTGACGGGTTCGCCATGCCCCGGATAGCGGGGGCTTGTGCATTGTGGCCGCTGTTTCAGGTGCTGGCGCAACCGCAGATCCCGCTTCGCGTGCGTCTGAAGCAGGTCGGGCGCGGCGCTGAAACGGTTGAGGCGCTCGCGGTGTCGACCCAGGTGAGCGCGCCCAGTTTCGAGCGTCCGGCCCTGATGCAAGCGCATATGTTGCTGATGCCTGAGCGCCCTGAGGCCGCCGCTGCGCCGCTGCGCGAGGTCGGGGTGAACTGCCGAATCTGTTCGCGGGCCGATTGCGTGGCGCGACGCGAACCTTCGATCATTGCAGAGGGCTTTTGACAGTCCGCGCAAGTTTGGGGATAGTTGCATGACGGTTCTGCCGTTATGACATCGGAGGGGAGGCCGATTGCATGGGAAAAAAGGTTCTGCTGATCGAGGATGAGCCGAATATAATCGAGGCGGTCAGCTTTATCCTGTCGCGCGATGGCTGGGAGGTGAAGACCCATTCCAACGGCCATGACGCGATGGAGGTGGTGCGCCTGCGTGCGCCTGATCTGATCATTCTGGATGCGATGCTGCCGGGGAAAAGCGGCTTTGACATCCTGACGGAAATTCGCGGCGACGCGGCGCTTGGGGCAACGCCGGTCCTGATGCTGACGGCGCGCGGCCAGAGCAAGGACCGTGAGATGGCCGAACGCGCCGGCGTGAGCCAATATATGACCAAGCCGTTTTCCAATGCCGATGTTCTGGCGGCGGTGCGCGCGCTTGTGACCCCATGAGCCGCGAGCGCGGCCCGGTCTTTCTGGCGCGGCGCACCTATCGGCGCCGCCGTCTGGCCGACGCGGCGCGGCTTTTGCCGATCATTGGCACGGTTTTGATCTGTATCCCGCTGTTGTGGCAGGGCGAGGGCGCATCGGGCGCCACCCGAACCACCACGGCGATGTTCTATATCTTTGGCCTCTGGGTGGTTCTGGCGGTGATTGCGGGGATCATCTCGCGCAGGCTGCGCGCCACTGAAAGCCAGCTTGTGCCGCCGCGCCGCACCGAGGGATAAGCGATGGTGGTCCTCAACGTCCTTGTTCTGGTTTGCCTGCTTTACGTGGTGTTCCTGTTTGCCGTGGCCTTTGGGGCCGATCGCGCGGCGCGGCGCGGGCGCGGCAAGTGGCTGCGCTCGCCCTATGTCTACACGCTGTCGCTGTCGATCTATTGCACCGCCTGGACGTTTTATGGCGCGGTTGGCTTTGCCGCGCGCTCGGGCCTTGAATATGTGACGATCTATCTGGGGCCGACGCTTGTGATGATCGGCTGGTGGTGGACCCTGCGCAAGATGGTGCGGGTCGGGCGCAGCCAGCGGATCACCTCGATCGCAGACCTGATCTCGTCGCGCTATGGCAAATCCAACCTGTTGGCGGTCTTCGTGACCATCCTCGCGGTGATTGGCGCGACGCCTTATATTGCCCTGCAATTACAGTCGGTGACCCTGTCTTTCGCGGCATTCTCGGAAACCGAACAGGCCGGCGCGGCCTTGCCGGACATGCAATCCACCGCGCTTTGGGTGGCCATGGGGCTTGCGCTTTTCACCATCCTGTTCGGCACCCGCAACCTTGATGCCAACGAGCGGCACCACGGCGTTGTCATGGCCATCGCGGTCGAGGCGGTGGTCAAGCTTTGCGCGCTTCTGGCGGTGGGGATTTTCGTGGTCTGGGGCGTGGCGGGCGGCGTCACCGAGACATTGGCGCGCATCGACGCCTCTGAGATTGCCCGCTTCGAGGTGCCCGGAAGCCGCTGGATCGGGTTGACCATGCTGTCGGCGGCGGCGTTTTTGTGCCTGCCACGGATGTTTCAGGTGATGGTCGTCGAGAATGAAGACGAAGATCACCTGCGCACCGCCGCCTGGGCCTTTCCGACCTATCTGATGCTGATGAGCCTGTTCGTGGTGCCGATTGCGGCGGTCGGTCTTGATATGATGCCGCCCGGTGCCAACCCGGATTTGTTCGTGCTGACATTGCCCCTCATGGAGGGCCGCGACGGGCTTGCGATCCTGTCGTTTCTGGGCGGGTTTTCTTCGGCCACCTCGATGGTCATCGTGGCGGCGATTGCCCTGTCGACGATGGTGTCGAACCATATGGTGATGCCGATCTGGCTTCATTTCACGGGGGGGTCCGCGATGATTTCTGGCGATGTGCGCCATGTCGCGCTTTTGGCGCGCCGCCTGAGCATCGCCGGGGTGGTCTTTCTGGGCTACCTCTATTTTCGCCTGACGGGGGGCGGCGCGGCGCTTGCGGCCATCGGGTTGATTTCTTTCGCCGGCGTGGCCCAGTTTTTACCGGCCCTCATGGGCGGGCTGTTCTGGCGCGGGGCGACGCGGACCGGGGCCCTGGCCGGGCTTGGGGTTGGGTTCGTGCTTTGGCAATACTGTCTGTTCCTGCCAAGTTTCGGCCCCTCGATGATCATGCCGCAAACGGTTCTGGATCATGGGTTGTTCGGGCTGAGCTGGCTGCGCCCGCGGGCGCTTTTCGGGGCGCAGGACATGGACCCGCTGGTGCATGCGATCCTGTGGTCGATGCTGTTGAACACCGGGGCGTTTATCCTTGGCTCTCTGCTGAGTTTTCCAAAGCCGATCGAGCGCTTGCAGGGCGCGCAATTCGTCAATGTGTTCGAGCATTCCTCGACCACTGGCGGCTGGTCGGGGGGCATGGCGCAGAGCGAAGACCTGTTGATCATGTCGCAACGCATCCTGGGCGCCACCGAGGCGCAGGCGCTGTTTGCCGAGGCCGCGCGTCGTCAGGGATTGGCGGGCTATCTTCCCGAGCCTTCGCCCGATTTCCTGCAAGAGCTTGAGCGCGAGCTGTCCGGTTCGGTCGGGGCGGCCACCGCGCATGCGATGATTTCCCAGATTGTCGGCGGGGCGGCGGTCTCGGTCGAGGATCTGATGGCGGTGGCGGATGAAACCGCGCAGATCATGGAATATTCAAGCCAGCTTGAGGCAAAATCGCAGGAACTTGCCCGCACCGCGCGCCAATTGCGTCAGGTCAACGAAAAGCTGACCCAGATTTCGGTGCAAAAGGACGGCTTCCTGAGCCAGATCAGCCACGAGCTTCGCACGCCGATGACCTCAATCCGGGCGTTTTCCGAGATTTTGCGCGATACCTCGGATCTGACATCGCAGGAGCAAAGCAAATATTCCTCGATCATCCATGACGAGGCGGTGCGTCTGACCCGGCTTCTGGACGATCTGCTTGATCTGAGCGTTCTGGAAAACGGCCAGGTGGTGTTGAACACGCAAACCGGGCTTTTGAGCGACCTTCTGGATCGTGCTGAGCGGGTGGCGGGGGGGCAGGTCGGCGCATTTCGTGTCGAGCGCGACCGCGCCACCGAGGCGATCAAGCTTACCACTGATCTGGATCGGCTGGGGCAGGTTTTCATCAACCTGATCGCCAATGCGCGCAAATATTGCGATGGCGACCCGCCGGTTCTGAGCATCCGTACCCATGAGGCCGACGGCACGCTGGTGATTGATTTCACCGATAACGGGTCGGGTATTCCGTCGGAAAAACAGGCGGTAATCTTCGAGAAATTCTCTCGCATTGGCGAGACCAAGGCCGGCGGGGCGGGGCTTGGGCTTGCGATTTGCCGCGAGATCATGACCCGGCTTGGCGGCTCGGTCAGCTATCTGCCGGGCCAGAAAGGCGCGGCCTTCCGGGTTAGTCTGCCGCTGTCGGGCCGCATGGCCGCGCAATAATCGGCCGTTTCTAAAGGAAATGGTAACCAAGCGCGCCGTAATGTGCCTTTGACAGCATAAGAGGCGGGCGGCGGCGGGCACCATGGGATTGCAGGATCAAAACTCAGTCATTCATCGCAAGGCACAGGCCGCCCGCGGTGGGTTTGATTCGCGGCTCATGTCGCCCGCCAGGGCGCTTCGAATGTCCCTCGCGCGCACCGCCGATACATTATTTGACCTTGCCCTGACGGTTGTGACGGTGGAACAGCTGCGTGTTCCTTTTGGTGATCTGGGAACCGCGCTTGGGGAAGAGGGTTTGTTGCTATTGCTTGAGGGCGACAAGGGCACGCGCGGTGCGCTTGCGCTTGATGCGGCGTTCCTTTCCGGCTTGATCGAGGTTCAGACCACCGGCGCCGTCCGCCCCGGTACGGCATCGGTACGCCGACCCACGCGCACAGATGCGGCGATGGTGGCGCCGTTGGTCGATGCGCTTATGCAGGGCTATGACGAACAGATGCTCGGCGGGGTTGAGGGCTATCGACCCCGCAGGTTCGGGTATGGCGATATGGTTGAGGACACGCGCAGCCTGTCGCTTGCCCTGAATGCGCCGGCTTACGACCTTTTCCACATCACCGCCGATCTGGGGCCGGGGGCCAAGACCGGCCGGTTGAGCCTTTTGATGCCGGTGCCGCCCCCGACGCCTAAATCCGGCAGCAAGAAAACCCCGGCAAGCGCGCCGCGGCGGGGCCTCGGGGATGTGGCGATCAACGCGCCGGTGGTGCTTGATGTGGCGCTCGTGCGGGTGAGCCTTGCGCTCAGGGAGGTCTGTGCGTTCAAGCCCGGCACGCTTGTAGCCTTGTCACGCGAAAGCCTTGGCGCGGCGCAGATACTGGGCACCAAGGGGCATCTTGTGGCCGAGGCGCGGCTTGGCCAGGTGAACGGCTGGCGCGCGGTGCGGCTTGTGTCATCGGCGGCGGCGCCGCTTCCGGATCTTGCGCCGACAGAGCAGATCGAGGCACCAGAGCCCACCCAACCGACCAAACCCGCGCCCGAAATGACGGTGCGCAAGGTGACCAATATTCCCGAGTCGGCCGACCAATCCATCACAAGCGATTTTGATCCCTACGCCGACATGGGCGAAGAGGGCGGTCTGGTTCCCTACGACAGCTAAAGCATGTTGCTCAAAAGTGGCAACCGGTTTTGAGCTTGTCGAACATGCGAAATCAATAAGTTAGGCATCACACCCATAAATTCCTTATCAATTGCATGTGTTTGTGATTCAATTCTCGCGACATCAATGGCGGGAGGAGACAAAT
>JAVVFB010000144.1:0-8776 GCA_032251095.1 Roseovarius sp.
CGTTATAGTTCAGGAAAAATGCGCTTGGTTGCCAGTGAAACAGCCGAAACCCCCATGAAATTTCTTCACCCGCGGCGAAAAAGAACAGCATTCCGTAAACCCCGGTCAACACCGCCGCGCCCACCCCGCGTTTGCCCCGCAGAACGCAAGCATTGCGCCATAGCACCAGCGAGGACAGCAACAGGCAAATCGCCGTGCCCCATTCCACCGGCCCGTCCTCGACCGCAAAGCCAAGCCGGAACGCGTCGTGCAGCCCGGTGATGTCATAGAGCATCGTGAACACCAGCGTGGCAATGGCCATGCCGAACAGAAAACTATCGGCAATGCTCAGGCGCGAGGGGGCGTTCAGGCGCAACATGGTAACCTCATTCTGGCGCAACCGGGCCGGAGACCGGCCAGCGGCGTCGGCTCGCGCTTAGAGCATGTCGCGTTCATTCGCATTCACGCGACGCGCTCTAACCTATTGATTTTGCATGTTTGGATCGCTCAAAACCGGGTCCCACTTTTGAGCAACATGCTCTAGGGGGCGGGCCAGGTGTTGATCGCCTCGATCGCCTCTTCTGCGGTTTCGACAAAGCGGAAAAGCTCGAGATCCTCGGCGCTTATCGTGCCGGCCTCTGAAAGAGTCTCCCAATTGATGATCGAGCGCCAGAATTCTTCGCCAAACAGCAGGAACGGCACCTTGTTCATCCGGTCGGTCTGAATGAGTGTGAGCGCCTCGAACATCTCGTCAAGCGTGCCAAATCCGCCGGGAAAGACACAGATCGCCTTGGCGCGCATCAGAAAGTGCATCTTGCGGATCGCGAAATAGTGAAAGTTGAAGCACAGCCCCGGTGTCACATATTCGTTTGGCGCCTGCTCATGCGGCAACACGATGTTCAGCCCGATCGACGAGCCCCCCGCATCGGCCGCGCCGCGATTGCCTGCCTCCATCACGCCCGGCCCGCCGCCCGTGGCCACCACGTATTCGCGCCCATAGCTGGCCATGGATTTCTCGGTGATCAACCGGGCGAATTTACGCGCCTCATCGTAATAGCGCGACAGATCCGCAAGGGTTTTGGTGCGCGCATTGGCCTTGTCGCTCGGCTCGGGGATACGCGCGCCGCCAAACAGCACCACGGTGCTTTCGATGCCGCGTTCATTCAGGATCAGCTCGGGCTTGAGCAATTCAAGCTGAAGCCGCACCGGGCGCAATTCGTCGCGGCACATGAAGTCTTCGTCGGCAAAGGCAAGCCGATAGGCCGGCGCACGGGTCTGGGCGGTATCGGGCACCTTCTCGGCGGTGTTTCGGTCAGAACCGGCATCGCGGAACTGGCTGAGGCGGTCGTCTTTCATCACGTGAGATCCTTGCTTGGGTCTTTGGGTTAAGGCGTATAGGGTTTGCGCGATCAAGGGAAGTGACAGAGGTGTGACGGATGACACGGCAGGGCGAAGTTTCACAAGCCGTGACACGGATCAAGCCCCATGTGCGGCGTACGCCCGTGGTAGAGGTCTGTGGCTTTGGCCTGACCTATCCGGTTGAGATGAAGCTTGAGCATTTGCAGCACTCCGGCAGCTTCAAGACGCGCGGGGCGTTCAACACCTTGCTGAGCGCCGAGGTGCCCGAGGCCGGGCTTGTGGCGGCCTCGGGGGGCAATCACGGCGCGGCGGTGGCCTATGCGGCGGCGCGCCTTGGCCATGGCGCGCGGATCTATGTGCCGGACATGGCGGGCCCGGCCAAGATCGGCCTGATCCGCGCGCAGGGCGCCGACCTTGTTGTGGTGCCCGGCGCTTACGGCGAGGCCGCCGAGCATGCCGCGCTCTATCAGGCCGAAACCGGCGCGATGCAGGTACACCCTTATGACAGTGAGACCACGGTGATCGGGCAGGGCACGGTGATGGCCGAATGGGAGGAACAGGGGCTTGTCGCCGATACCGTCTTGATTGCCGTTGGCGGTGGCGGCTTGATTGGCGGCGCTTTGGCCTGGCTTGGCGGGCGGCGTCGCGTGGTGGCGGTCGAGCCGGAAACATCCTGTGCGCTGCATGTCGCTTTGAGTGCGGGACTGCCGGTCGATGTGGAGGTGTCCGGGGTTGCAGCCAACGCACTTGGCGCGCGCCGTATCGGCCAGATCTGTTTCGATCTGGCACGGGCCGAAGGGATCGAAAGCGTTCTGGTGAGTGACTCGGCGATCACCGCCGCGCAGGCGGCGCTTTGGCGCGAGATTCGACAATTGGTGGAACCGGCCGGCGCCACGGCCCTGGCGGCGTTGATGTCGGGCGCGTATCGCCCCGCGCCGGGTGAGCGGGTGGCGGTGCTTGTTTGTGGCGGCAACATCGCGCCCGATCCTTTTGTCGAGGGTTGAATGCGGGGAGGTCGCGGGATGCGCTCCGCGCGGGAGTATTTTGGGAACGATGAAAGGGCAGGGCGCGTGAAATTTTATTTGATTATTTCACGGACTCGGCGCAACGTGAAATTAGGCGATGTTTTTTCACGAGCGGACGGCCATGCACCAAAACGATATCAGACAGGCGCAAAGCCTTGGCGCCGATATTCGGGCGCTGCGTAAAGCGCGCGGACTGACGCTTAGTGATCTGGCCGAAATGCTCGGCCGTTCGGTTGGCTGGCTTAGTCAGGTGGAACGTGATTTATCCGAGCCCTCAATCAGCGACCTGCGCCAGATTGCAGAGGCCTTTGGCGTGCCGATGTCGCTTTTGTTCGGTCATGCAAGCGCGCCCGCCGAAGAACAGGGATATGTGGTGCGCGCAGGCGCGCGCCGTCCGATGGGATCAGGCGAAGAGGGCTTGATCGAAGAACTGCTGTCGCCCGACCTGACCGATGATTTCGAGGTCATCCACTCGACCTTTCGGCCCCGCTCGAAGATGCAGACCCCGGCACAGCGCCCGACACAGGAGGTTGGCTATATCATCTCCGGGCGGCTTGAGCTTGAGATCGCCAGGCGCCGCTTTACGGTTGGACCCGGCGACAGTTTTCGATTCCGTGGCGAACCCTATGCCTGGGCCAATCCATATGATGAAGCGGCCGTGGCGATCTGGGTTATCGCGCCGCCGGTCTATTGAGGGGATTGCGATGAGCTGGGAAAGCTGGACTGTTTTCGCACTGTTCTGGGCGGTTTTCGTGACCACGCCGGGGCCGAATGCGGTGAATTGCATCACCAACGGCATGACCATCGGGTTTCGCCAAAGCCTTTGGGGGGTGCTAGCGATCCTGACGCAGGCGGTGCTGTTCCTGTCGCTTTCGGCGGCGGGGATCACCGCATTGATCGTGGCTTCGCCCGAGGCGTTTCATCTCGCCAAACTGGCGGGCGCGGGGGTGCTGATCTATCTCGGAATTCGCGGTTGGATCATGGCGAGGCGGCCTGTCAGGGCCGATGAGCGGCCCGGCGGATCAGTCTATTGGCGGGCCTTCGCGATTGCCACAATCAACCCCAAATCGGTGGCCGGTTACCTCGCCGCCTTTAGCCAGTTCGTCCAGACCGACGTGCCGATCGCAAGCCAGATGTGGGTGATCTTTCCCACCGCCCTGACGCTCACCTGCCTGAGCTATGTCACCTACACGGCGCTTGGGGCCGGGATTGGCCGCGCGGCGCTTGGCGCCGTGTTCAACGTCTGGCTGCGGCGCAGCCTGGCGGCCTTTTTCATCCTCTACGGCGTCCTTCTGGGAAGTGCCGCCACACCGGGGAGGGTGTAATGTATCAGGGATCATGCCTGTGTGGGGCTGTTAACTTTCGCGTGACTGCGGCGCCGCAAGGCCCGTCTGTTTGCCACTGCGGACAATGCCGCAAGCAATCGGGGCATCTGTGGGCCTCTGCCTATGTGGCTATGGCGGATTTGAGTATTTCCGGAACGGTGAAATGGTATGCGGCGAGCGCGACGGCCAAGCGCGGCTTTTGCCCAACCTGTGGCTCATTCCTGTTCTGGAAGGCGCATGCCGAGGACAGCATGAGTTTTGCCCTGGGCGCGCTTGATGATCCCACCGGCATCTCACTGGAAAAGCACATCTTTGTCGCCGAGAAGGGCGATTATTACGAGATCGCGGACGGCGTGCCGCAAAAAGACTAGCAGGGAGAGAGACAAATGGCGGATTTTCCGACGACGGCGCGGGTTGTCATCATTGGCGGTGGGGCGGTGGGCACCTCGGCGCTTTACCATCTGGCCAAGGCCGGCTGGAGCGATTGCGTTCTGCTTGAAAAGAACGAGCTGACCGCCGGCAGTACCTGGCATGCGGCCGGCAATGTGCCGACCTTTTCGACCTCATGGTCGGTGATGAACATGCAGCGATATTCGACAGAGCTTTATGCCCGCCTTGGGGCCGAGGTCGATTATCCGATGAATTACCACCAGACCGGATCGATCCGCCTCGCACATTCCCGCGAACGGATTCAGGAATTCGAGCGCGCCAAGGGCATGGGGCTTTATCAGGGCATGGACCTTGAGATCATGGCCGCCGATGAGATCAAGGCGCGCTATCCTTTTATCGAAACCCACGATTTGCAGGGCGCGCTTTATGACCCCAATGACGGCGATATCGACCCCGCGCAGCTGACTCAGGCCCTGGCCAAGGGCACGCGCGACAGGGGTGCGCAGATCCTGCGCTTTACCCCAGCAACCGGGGTGCGGCGTGAAAATGGCGAATGGGTGGTCGAGACCGAAAAGGGCGAAATCCGTTGCGAATTCGTGGTCAACGCCGCCGGCTATTATGCGCAGCGCGTTGGCGAATGGTTCAAGCCCTATGGCGGGCGCACAGTGCCGATGATGGTGATGAGCCATCAATACATGCTGACCGATGAAATCCCCGAGCTAGAGGCCTGGAGCCGCGAGGCGGGGCACAAGCTTCCGCTTTTGCGCGATGTCGACAGCTCTTATTACCTGCGCCAGGAAAAATACGGTCTCAACCTTGGTCCGTATGAGCGCAACTGCAAGGCGCATTGGGTCCAGCCCAGTGATCCGATGCCCGAGGATTTCAGCTTTCAGCTTTACCCCGACGACCTTGAGCGGCTGGAATGGTATATCGAGGATGCCATGGCGCGGGTGCCTTTGCTCGGCACGGGGGGCGTCAACAAGGTGATCAACGGCCCGATCCCCTATGCGCCGGATGGAATGCCTCTGCTTGGGCCGATGCCGGGGGTTCCGAATGCCTTCGAGGCCTGTGTTTTCACTTTTGGCATCGCCCAAGGCGGTGGTGCCGGCAAGGTGCTGGCCGAGTGGATCACCGAAGGCCAGACCGAGTGGGATATGTGGAGTTGTGATCCGCGCCGCTATACCGATTACACCGATAATGAGTACTGCATCCAGAAGGGGATGGAAGTTTACGGCCATGAATACGCCATGCATTTCCCCTGGCACGAATGGCCCGCTGGCCGCGATAAAAAGCTGTCTCCGGTGCATGAGCGCATCAAGGAATTGGGCGGCGTGATGGGCGCCTATAACGGCTGGGAGCGGGCGAATTGGTTTGCCAAACCCGGCGATGACACGTCCGAGGAAAGCACCCACACCTGGAACCGCGAGGGGCCATGGTCGGCGCGCATTCGCGAAGAATGCGAGGCGGTGCGTGACGGCTGTGGCGTGCTTGATCTGCCGGGCTTTACCCGGCTTTGGATCGAGGGGGCTGGCGCCGATGACTGGCTGCGCGGGTTCGTGACCGGTGGCTTGCCGCGCGTCGGGCGGATGAACCTTGTCTATGTGGCCGACACGCGCGGTCGGGTTCTGACCGAGTTTTCCTGCATCCGTCTGGCCGAGGATAGTTTCGTGCTGATCACCGCCGCCACGGCGCAATGGCATGACGGCGAATTGGTGCGCAATGCCTTGCCCGAGGGGGTACGCCTGCGCGAAACAACGACCGAGCGCGACGCGCTTTTGGTGGCCGGGCCGATGTCGCGCGAGGTGCTGTCTGGCCTGACCGATGCCGATCTGTCGCAAGGCTGGCTCACCCATCAGCATTGCATCGTGGCCGGGCAAAAGGCCTTTCTGGTGCGGGTCAGTTTCACCGGCGAGCTTGGCTGGGAAGTCCATGCGGAAAACGCAGCGATTCCGGCCATCTATGACGCCCTGCTTGCGGGTGGCGCAAAGCCCTTTGGCATGTATGCGCTCAATTCTCTGCGCATGGAAAAAGGCTATCGCGCGTGGAAAGGCGACCTCAGCACCGATTATTCGATGCTTGAGGCGGGGCTTGAACGCTTTGTGAAATTCGACAAACCACACGATTTCAACGGCAAGGCCGCGCTTTTGGCGGAAAGACAGCAGGGCCGCAAAAAGGCTTTTGTCACGCTTGTCGTCGACGCCAAAGAGGCCGACGCGCCCTATATGTCGACACTCTGGCACGGTGGTGAAATCGTTGGCGAAACCACCAGCGGCGCCTGGGGGTATCGGGTGAATGCCAGCGTCGCACTTGCCATGATCCGCGCCGATCTGGCAGTGTCGGGCACCGAGATCGAGGTGGAAATCTACGGCGAGCGATGCCGCGCCGTGGTGCAGGCCGATGCGCCGCTCTGGGATCCCGAAAACGCGCGGCTTCGGTCATGACCCTGCCTGCCACCATGTCCGGCGTCACCCTGATCCGCCACGGCGGGCCAGAGGCGCTTGAATGGCGCGATGACCTGCCGGTGCCGGTGCCGGGGGCGGGGCAGGTTCTGGTCAAGGTGCTGGCGGCGGGGGTGAATAATACCGATATCAACACCCGCGTCGGCTGGTACGCGCCCGAGGTGACCGGCACCACCTGCGAGACTGGCGATGAGGTCGAGGCGGGTGGTTGGGCCGGGGCGCTCAACTTTCCGCTGATACAGGGCGGCGATCTCTGTGGTCGCGTTGTTGCCCTCGGCCCGGATGTGCGCGAATTCAAACCCGGCCAGCGGGTGACCTGCCCGATCAACCAACCGCGTCCGACCGCCGATCACCCGACCGGATTTATCGCGCTCGGGTCGGAATATGACGGGGCCTTTGCCGAATACTGTCTTGTTTTCGCGCGTGATCTTTATGACGTGACGGGGGCGCCCCTGAGCGACGTGGAAATCGCCGCCATTCCTTGCGCCTTTGGCACTGCGGCGGGGCTTTTGCATCGCGCAGGTGTGGCCTCTGGCATGAAGGTGCTGATCACCGGCGCCTCGGGCGGGGTGGGTTTGGCGGCCGTGCAACTTGCTGCGAAAATGGACGCAGAGGTGACCGGAATCGCCTCAGGCGCCAAGGCCGATACGGTGCGCGCTCAGGGCGCCACAAAGGTGATCAAGCGCGGCGCGCCGATCCCTGAAAACCGGTTTGATTGCGTGATTGACGTGGTCGCGGGCGATATCTGGTCCGCCTTGATCGAGGCGTTGAAACCCGGCGGGCATTACGCGGTGGCGGGGGCGATTGGCGGCGCGATGGTGGCGGCAGATCTGCGCCGCATCTATCTGCGCGATATCACGATCCACGGCTGTACATTTCAGCCGCCCGCGGTCTTTGCCGACCTGATCGCGCGCGTCAATGCCGGTCAGTTGCGCCCGCTGGTGTCAAAAACCTATCCGATGACCGAGATCAGCGCGGCGCAGGCCGATTTCCAGAGTAAACGCCATGCCGGCAAGCTGGTTCTACTGCCACCGGAGAAGGTGCCCAATGCCACTGAATGACACCGCCGAGGCGCTGATCGTCCGCTTCCCGCTTGGCTGCGTGGCCACGGTCACGCCCGAGGGTTGGCCCGCAGTCTCACCCAAGGGCATCCGGGTGCGTGGCACCACGCGCGTCGTTGCGCCAGGGGCCGAATTCGACGCGCTGATCGGCCAATGGCGCGCGGCCTGGGGCGATCTGGCGGGGCGCATAAATGCACTGGTCCTGATCGGGGCAGAGCATGTAAAGCCGATGACGCCGCCGCCCTATGACGACGGGGTAAGCGAGGCTGACATGGTCGCGCTTTATAAACAGAAATTCTCGGAGATTTACCCATGACCGCAATCACCCTTCTCGATGGCTCGATCGGACAGGAACTTGTCAAACGCTCGGGCGACAGCCCCACGCCGCTCTGGTCGACCCAGGTGATGATCGAGCACCCCGAGCTGGTGCGCGAGGTGCATGACGCCTACTTTGCCGCCGGGGCCAGCGTCGCCACGACCAATACCTATGCGGTGCTGCGCGACCGGCTGGCGCGTGTCGACCTTCAGGACAAGATGGGCGCGCTGATGGATGCCGCAATCACCGCCGCCTGCGCCGCGCGTGATGCCCATGGCAATGGCCGTGTCGCGGGCGCGCTTGGTCCGCTGATCGCCTCTTACCGGCCTGACATCTGCCCGCCCGCCGATAAGGCCGAGTTGCTCTATGCCGAGCCGGTGCAGGCGCTTGCCGGGCGCGTCGATCTCCTGCTGCTTGAAACCATGTCTTCCGTCGATCAGGCCGAAGGCGCTTTGCGCGCGGCCACCGGCCAGGGCGTGCCGGTCTGGCTCGCGGTGACGGTGATGGACGAGGATGGCACGCGCCTGCGCTCGGGCGAACCGCTTGGCGATCTGGCCCCGGTGGTGGCGCGCCACGTGCCGGATGCCGTGCTGATCAACTGCACCCGCCCCGAGGCGGTCGCCCCCGCGCTTGATATCATCGCCGGTTTCGGCAAACCCTTCGGCGCCTATGCCAACGGCTTCACCTGTATCACCGATGGCTTCCTGAAGGATGCCCCGACCGTCGATGCCCTCGAACAGCGCCCCGACATGACCCCCGTCGCCTATGCCGATATCGCCATGGGCTGGCTTGCTCAGGGCGCCACGATCCTTGGCGGCTGCTGCGAGGTCGGCCCCGATCACATTGCCGAACTGGCGCGACG
>JAVVFB010000145.1:0-8734 GCA_032251095.1 Roseovarius sp.
GACAGCGAGGATGGGCAGGGGCGGCGCTGGTCCACCGTGGGGGTCAGCCCGAACATAGTCGATGCCTCGTTCGAGGCGCTGCTGGATGCGATAAACTGGAAGCTGCTGCGTGCTGAGTGATGACCTCAATGCCTGCGCCGATATGCTTCGGCGCGGCGATCCCGACCGTTTTCTGGCGGCGATGGCGGCGCCGGTGGCGGCGCGCCAAGTGCTGTTGCCGCTTTATGCCTTCAACCTTGAGGTGGCGCGCGCGCCTTGGGTCACGCAAGAGCCGATGATCGCCGAGATGCGTCTGCAATGGTGGCGCGACGCCCTGGGCGAAATCCGCGAGGGCGGCACGGTGCGCCGACACGAGGTGGTCACGCCGCTGGCAGAGGTGCTTGATGCGGCGGGTGCGGCGCGGCTTGAGGCCCTGATCGAGGCGCGACGCTGGGATATCTACCGCGAGCCCTTCGCGGACGCCGCGGCGTTCGAGCGCTATATCAACGATACATCCGGTGGCCTGCTTGCGGTCGCTGCGCGCGCCCTTGGGGCGGCGGATGAGGGGGTCTTGGCGGATGCGGGCTATGCGCTTGGGCTGGCCAATTGGTTGCGCGCGATCCCGGCGCTAGAGGCGGCGGGGCGCATTCCGCTGGTTGACGGGCGCCCAGAGGCGCTGCGCGCATTGGCATCGGATGGTTTGGCGCGGCTCAACCGGGCACGGCGCGGGCGCCGCAAAGTGTCGCGTGCGGCGCGCCCTGCAATGCTGGCGCTCTGGCAGGCCGGGTCGGTTCTGCAAAGGGCGGCGCGTGATCCGAAGGCCGTCGCCGAGGGGCGGCTTGATATCGCGCCCGCACAGAGCCGCCTTACCTTGATGATGCGCGCGGCAACCGGCCGCTGGTAACCGCCTCAGGCGATGATGTCACGCACCTGTTGCAGGATCGGCGCCACCGCCGGGCTTTGCGGGCTGGCGCGGGTGATCACCAGGAGGCCGACAAGCATGCCCATCAATACCTTGGCGATATCCCCGGTGCGTGCCCCCGGCGCAAGGATACCCTGTGCCTCTGCCTCGTTGAGACAGTCCAGAAAGAAGCGTTCGACCTTGGCCATGCTGGCCTCGATGAGCCTGGCGATTTCGGGGTCATGCGGGGCCACCTCAAGGGTGGAGTTCACCACCAGACAGCCGCCGGGAAAATCCTCATTCCCGGTCTCTATGGCGGTGAACGCCGCGAGGATAGAAGCTTTGGGATCGCCCATTTCGCGCAGGTTTTGCAGAAAGGCGAAGCGATAGACGGTATCGTAATGCCTGAGCGCGCGGATGAACAGGTTGCGCTTGTCCTTGAAGGCCGCATAAAGGCTGCCGCGATTGAGGCCGGTCGCCTTGACCAGATCCGCCATCGACGTCCCCTGATAGCCATGCTCCCAAAAGGCGCGCATGGCCGCATCAAGAACGTCTGCTTCACGATATTTCTTTTCCCAAGGCATTCAGGAGGGTTGCATGATCATGTGGCACCCGTCAAGAACGCCTGGGTGACCGATCGGTTCATGGTGGGTGCGATTAAACTTCCCCGGCACCCTGCAAAAGGGTGAGTAATGGGCCCTTGCACAAGGCGCCGGGTGCTTCTTGCCCGTCGATGCTTGGAATCGGTGGGCGCGTGATGGTCGTTCGTGAGTGGTTTGAATACGCCTGTTCAGTTGTGGTCATTCAGAACGCTTGGTCAAATAAAAAATACGTGCGCGCCCTGTGACAAATTGTGCGTATTGCGTGTTGCGGCTCTATCCGCGGGGGTCGTGACTTTGAAATCCGGGGCTTTCAGCCAATTCAGGATGATCCGAGATATAGCGCGTTTTGATGTCAAACGACGTGCCCCGGCTGCCGTCATGGCTCCAACCCGGTGGCATGACGCAATAGTTGAGGCGCTCGCGCCAGCTTAGGCCGGGTTGCGTGACATCGCGGAAAATGCTCACCCATTCGTGAAAGGCGACACGCAGCGGGTTGAAGGTGCCAAGGTTGTGAACAAGCCCGTAATCGACCTTTTCACTGTCCAGCTCGGGCACGAAGGTGCCGAATAGCTTGTCCCAGACGATGAACACCCCGGCATAATTGCAATCCAGATAGCGCGGATTGCGGCCATGGTGCACCCGGTGGTGGCTTGGCGTGTTCATCACCGCCTCGAACCAGCGGGGCAGGCGGGTGATCGCCTCGGTGTGAATCCAGAACTGATAGATCAGGTTAAGCCCGCCGACGAACAGCACCATGCCCGGATGAAACCCCAACAGGATCAGCGGCGCGCGCATCACCATCATGAAGGTGAATGTGCCGGTCCAGGTCTGACGTAGGGCGGTGGTCAGGTTGTAGTGCTGGCTTGAGTGGTGGTTCACATGGCTGGCCCAGACCCAACGGATGCGATGGCCAAAACGATGCACCCAGTAATAGCGCAGATCATCCAGCACAAAGCACAGCGCAATCACGGCAAAAGAGGTGCCAAGATCAAGCGGCGTGATCGCCCAGAGCAGCATGAAAAACCCGTAAGCGACAAAGCCAAGCACGATGCCCGAGGCCACATTGCCCGCCCCCATCAAAAGCGAGGTCAACGCATCGCGGGTCTCGTATCGCCCGCCGCGCCCCTTGATCGCGATCCAGACAAGTTCGGCCAGAATGGCGGCGATGAAAAACGGCACGGCCCAATTCACCACATCGGGGAAAGTGATCATATCGCTCATGCGCTGTCCTTCATGTGGGTGGGCCATTGCGCGGCCTCGTCCGGATCAAGCCGCAGGCGGATATGCGGCGCGGTGAAATCGGGCAGGTCGATGCACAGGCCCCTGGCCGTGCGCCGGATGCGCGCGTCTTTCAAGGGCCGCGCGGTGGTGTCGGCCCCCATGGCCCAAACCACACCGGGCCCGGCGTCGGTTTCAATCAGTGCGGCGTGGCGGTCATGGCTCAGGATAATGCGGCGCGGTGCCCGGTCGGGGCATTCACGCAACCATGCCGCGCGGGCCGCTGCCTCATCGCCAAGCACGGCCGCACGCGACAGCCCGAGAAGATGCAGGATCACGGCAATGCCCGCGATTCCAAGCCCAACCATCGGCAGCAGAATGCTTAGCGGCATGACCCGCGCCCTCCCAATCTTCCCTGTCGGATTAAGACAAAGCCGGGCCGGTTTTGTCAAAGGTCGCGTTGCGTCAAATGCTGCCGCCGCCCGGCCTGAGGCACAAGAGGTCACGAGCACGTTGCGAAATGGGGCAAAAGCGACGCCATGCGCCTGCATCCTCGGTGCGCGGCTTTGCTGTGCTGGCCGGCGCCGAGGCGGTGGCGCGCGGCATCCTGATTTCGGTATTCCCGCTGGAAATGTATACGGCCTTGCAGGACGCCGCCCTTGTGTCAGAGGTCTATTTCATGGTCGGCCTGCTGTCGCTTGCCGTCGGCCTCATGGTGCCTTTCATTGGCCGCTATGTCGCGCGGCGACGGATTTATGTGGCCGGGGTCGCGATGTTCGGTGCGGGCGCTCTTTTGGCCATTCAGGGCAGCAGCGCGGCGATGATCGCGGCGCTTGCGCTGATCACCTCGGCAACGGTCACCACTTTTGTCTGCTTCAATGCCTATGTGCTGGATTACATCGCCAAGACCGATCTGGGGCGCTGTGAAACCTCTCGCATGTTCTACAGCGCGCTTGGCTGGACCATCGGCCCGTTTCTCGGCGTCGCCCTGTTGGGCTGGTGGCGCCCTTTGCCGTTCCTGATTGCGGCTCTGGCCTGTTTGGTGGTGTTTGGGGTGTTTTTGTACATGCGGCGTGGCAATGGCCGCCTGATCACCAAAAGCCACCGCCCGCCGACCAATCCGTTGGCCTTTCTGCCGCGCTTTTTTGCACGACGTCGCCTTGTTGCCGGATGGCTGTTCGCGGTGATCCGATCCTGCGGCTGGTGGATCTATATTGTCTATCTGCCGATCTTTGCCGTTGAGCGCGGTCTTGGCGAAAATCTGGGTGGGATGATGTTGTCGTTTTCCAACGGGATGCTTTTCCTGACGCCCTTCATGCTGGCCTCGATGCCGCATCGCAGCATCCGCCATGCGGTACGCGCCGGGTTCTTGCTGGCGGGAGGGCTGTTTTTCCTCGCTGCGGCCCTGTTGGGCATGACAAGGGTGACGGTCCTTGCTCTGGCCTCGGCCTCGTTCTTTCTGATCCTGCTGGATGTCTCGGGGGGCTTGCCATTCCTGCTTGCGGTCAAGCCCTCGGAACGCACCGAGATGTCGGCGATCTATGCCAGTTACCGCGATGTCTCGGGCATTCTTACGCCGGGGGTGTCCTGGCTCGTGCTGTTGGTGGCGCCGATGCCGGGGATATTCGCGGTGGGGGGCTGGCGCTTTTGGGGGGCCTGGGGATTGGCGCGCAAGTTGCATCCGCGTCTGGGGCGCGCTCGGATGACGATCGAGCCACCCACCTACGTAGAGGCGCGAGTCGTGGGCATCGCGCCATGAAATTTTGCTTTTCACAGCGCCTGAAACCCGCTATGCGCGTGGCCATGATCAAACACGCTACATATATCCCGACCCGACGCCGACGCCTTAGCGCCTGACGGTCCCGCCTGTTTGATCCCCGCGCCCCTCGTGTGGCGCGCTGCCCCCTTCAAAAATCCCGATCCTCTCTCACATCATTGACTTGGCCCCGGTGTTGCGGCACTCAAAGGGCTTCTTATAAAGGAAAACCTGACATGATCCCGTCCGTTCTGCCCACTTATAACCGCGCACCTCTGACCTTTGTCAAAGGCGAAGGCAGCTGGCTGATCGAGGCCGACGGGCGACGTTTTCTTGATCTGGGCGCCGGCATTGCGGTCAACGCGCTTGGCCATGCCCACCCGGCGCTTGTGGCCGCGCTGATTGAACAGGCCGGTGCGCTCTGGCATACCTCGAACCTTTACAACATTCCCAAGCAACAGGAATTGGCCGATAAACTCGTGGCCCACAGCTTTGCCGATACGGTGTTCTTCACCAATTCGGGCACGGAATCCTGCGAGTTGGCGATCAAGATGGCGCGCAAGCATTTCCATGACGCGGGCCAACCCGCGCGCACCGATATCATTGCCTTCGAGGGCTCGTTTCATGGCCGCTCGGCGGCGGGCATCGCGGCAGCGGGCTCTGAAAAGATGACCAAGGGCTTTGGCCCGCTTCTGCCCGGTTTCAAGCACCTCGGTTGGGGCGATCATGCGGCTCTGCACGCGGCGATTGACGACAACACCGCCGCCATCCTGATCGAGCCGGTGCAAGGCGAAGGCGGCATTCGCCCGCTGCCCGATCAATGCCTCAAGGGGCTGCGTGCGCTCTGTGACGAAAAGGGCATCCTGCTGATCCTCGATGAGGTGCAATGCGGGATGGGGCGCACCGGGCGCTTGTTTGCCCATGAATGGGCAGGCGTGACCCCGGACATCATGATGGTCGCCAAGGGCATCGGCGGCGGCTTTCCCCTCGGCGCGGTTCTCGCCACCGAGGCGGCGGCCTCTGGCATGACGGCGGGCACGCATGGTTCTACCTATGGCGGCAACCCCTTGGGGTGCGCTGTGGGGTCCGCGGTGATGGATCACATGACCGATCCTGATTTCCTGCCCGAGGTCAACCGCAAGGCGGGCCTCTTGCGTCAAAAACTCGAAGGGCTGGTGGCCGCCCATCCAGAGGTTTTCGAGGCGGTGCGCGGCGCGGGCCTGATGCTCGGGTTGAAATGCAAGGCCCTGAATACCGATGTGGTAAAGGCAGGCTACGACGCTCTCGTGCTTGCCGTACCCGCCGCTGACAACGTGGTGCGCCTGTTGCCCCCCCTGACCATAAGCGACGCCGAGATTGGCGAGGCCATCAACCGCCTCGATACCGCCGCCCGTGCGCTTGCTCTGGTCTGATCATTCACCGTTCCCGAAATACTCCGGGGGTGTGGGGGCGGGCCCCCACATGCCTCACCTGACAAAAAGCGATAAGTCCCATGCAGCATTTTCTCGATATCCACAAAACCCCGGCCGACCACTTGCGCGCGATCATTGATCAGGCGCGGGGGATGAAAGAGGCACGCTCGGGGCGTCCGCGCGGCATGCCCGACGATGATCAACCGCTTGCCGGACGCATGGTCGCGCTGATCTTTGAAAAACCCTCGACCCGCACAAGGGTCAGCTTTGACGTGGGCGTGCGCCAGATGGGTGGGCAGACCATGGTGCTCTCTGGTGTCGATATGCAGCTTGGCCATGGCGAGACCATCGCCGATACCGCCCGAGTGCTGTCGCGCTACGTCGACCTGATCATGATCCGCACCTTTGACGAAAGCGTTCTTCTGGACATGGCTGAATACGCTGATGTGCCGGTGATCAACGGGTTGACCGATCGCACCCATCCCTGCCAGATCATGGCGGATATCCTGACCTATGAAGAGCATCGCGGCCCGATCAAAGGCAAGAAAGTGGTCTGGTCGGGGGATGGCAACAATGTCTGTGCGTCGCTGTTGCATGCCGCGGGCCAGTTTGGCTTTGATCTCACCTTTACCGGCCCTATGCAGCTTGATCCCGAAGCTGAATTCATTGGCTTCGCGCGCAAGGCCGGCAGCACCATCACGATTGAGCGCGATCCGCTCAAGGCCGCCGAAGGGGCGGACCTGATCGTGACCGATACCTGGGTAAGCATGCATGACAGCCAATCCACCAAGGAGCGGCGCCACAATATGCTGCGCTCCTATCAGGTGAATGACCGGCTCATGGAGGCGGCCAAGCCAGATGCCCTGTTCATGCATTGCCTGCCGGCGCATCGCGAAGAAGAGGTTACCTCGGCGGTCATGGATGGCCCACATTCGGTGGTCTTTGACGAGGCCGAAAACCGTTTGCATGCGCAAAAGGCGGTCATGCGCTGGTGCCTTGGCGTTTGATCCCTCTCCCCCTTCGGTGACCAGAATTTTCGCCGAAAATTCTGAGCCATGGCCGCACTTGCAATTTAACCCCCATGGCGTAGCGTGAAGACGTAAGGCGCGTGGCGCAAGGGGGGGCGGATGTCAGGGGCACAGATCGGCGTTTTCGGTCTTGGGACGATGGGTAGCGCCCTTGCGCTCAACATGGCCGAGCATGGGTTTGACGTGGCGGTGAGCAATCGCGAAACCGACTGGATCGCGCCTTTCCTCGAAGAGGCGGGAGGGCTTGCTGCGCATCTGCGCGGGCATGAGACGCTTGAGGCTTTTGTCGCCGACCTGGAAAGCCCGCGTGTCATCCTGTTCATGATCCCTTCAGGGGAGCCGATGGACGCAATGATCGCCGCGCTGAGTCCGCTTTTGTCGCCGGGAGACACGGTGATTGATGCTGGCAATGCCAATTTTCACGACACCCGCCGCCGCGCCGCCGCGCTTGGCGCGCAAGATCTGCATTTTGTCGGGCTTGGGGTGTCCGGCGGAGAGCTTGGTGCGCGGACCGGTCCGTCGATGATGATGGGCGGGTCCGATCACAGCTGGCAGCAATTGCGCCCGATCCTGAGCGTCATCGCCGCGCATTATCAAGGCCAATCCTGCGTCGCGCATCTTGGGCCGGATGGCGCCGGGCATTTTGTCAAAACCGTTCATAACGGCATCGAATACGGCGATATGCAGGCGATTGCCGAGATCTGCAGCCTGTTGCGCAATGGCGCCGCGATGCCGCCAGCCGAGATCGGGGCTGTGTTTGCCGCCTGGGACGAGGGCGCGTTGAAATCCTACCTCGTTGAAATCACCGGCACTTTGCTTGGCTACACAGACCCCGAGACCGGGCATCCGATGGTGGATGTGATCAAGGATGCTGCGGGGCAAAAGGGCACCGGGCGCTGGAGCGTGATCGAGGCGCTGCGCCTGGGGCAATCGGCCAGCATGATCGAAGCCGCCGTCGGCGCGCGCGCTTGGTCCTCGGAGAAGGGCAGGCGGCAAAAAGCAGAGACCATCCTTGGCGGCGCGCTTGGGGCCTTTGACGGCACAACGGAGGACTTGGCCGAGGCGTTTCTGGCGGCGCGCATACTGTGTTACGCGCAAGGCTTTCGCATCCTGGCGGCAGCTTCTGAGGAGTATGGCTGGGCGCTTGATCTTGCCGAGATTGCGCGGATCTGGCGGGCGGGCTGTATTATCCGCTCGGCGCTTTTGGAGGATATTGCCAAGGCCTTTGGTGATGACCCGCCTGAGGGGCAATTGATCCTGTCGCCCGACTTTGCCCAGACCCTTGCGCGCACCTTGCCGGCCCTGCGCCAAGTGGTGTGCAGCGCGGTGCATGGCGGGCACCCGGTTCCCGCACTTTCGGCCGGGCTGGCGTGGTATGACAGCATGCGACAGGGCCATGGCAGCGCCAACATCATTCAGGCGCAGCGGGATTTCTTCGGCCATCACGGGTTCGAGCGGCTGGGACAAAGCGGCAAGCATCACGGTCCGTGGTGGGATTGAGCGCATGAGTATTTATGGAACGATGAAAGCCTAGTCGCGGCTCAGGTAGCGTTCCAGCACGATCAACGGCATGGCCCCGCGCAGCATCATCTCGCCAAAGACGTAGGAGGGGGCGAGATCAAGCCCGAGATCGCGGGCGAGATCGGCGTGTTCGTCCATATCAAGCAGGGTGACGCGCAGATCATAGGTTTCGCTCAAGGTGCGAAGATCGGCCTCTGCATTGGCACATTCGGCGCAGGTCTTGCGGGTAAAAAACCCGATCCGCAGCTTTGCGTCTTGGGGGCCAAAACCGGGCAGGGCGGCATCATGAAGCCGCGGCGCGGCGCGAGCAAGGGCGC
>JAVVFB010000146.1:0-8732 GCA_032251095.1 Roseovarius sp.
GCGTGCAGAAAGCCCCGCTTGCCGATTTTGCGCGCCAGAAGAAAGCCGGCCTTGACCATGAATGGCAACAGGTGCGGCGTATATTTTGCGCCTGCCATAATGAAGCGATGCCATTTGTCCATCCGCTCGAACTGTTCGCACCGCGTCAGCGGCAGCATCCCGGAACAGGCGATGATCGCGCTGAACATCTCGGGGTGCCGACGGGCCAGAAGGACGGCGTAATAGAAGTCGCCGCTCATGCAAAGGATCGGGCAGCGTTTGACGTGTTCGGCGCGCAAAACCTGCACCGTGTCGGCGATCAGGGCGGCGTCATAATCGGTCTTGCGATCGACCATATCCGACAGGCCATAACCCGCGCGCAAAGGCACGATAATGCGCAAGCCGCGCTTTGCGGCCTCGGCTTCGGCCGAGGCGGGCCATCGCACGAGCCCGAAATCCAGCGGCAGGTAGAGCACCGGCGTGCCGGTCGGATCGCCCAGCAGAAGGTAATCAAGCCGCCGCCCGTCTGGCGTGACAAGGGACTTGAAATCAAGTGGCTTGAGCATGCCATTCCCGCCGCTGACCACGCGCGGGCCGGGCAGTGATTCAAGGGTCAGGTTGGCCATGTCCATGACCGACAGCGCAAGGCGCACCAGCTCAAGCTGGGAATGGGTTTCGGTCTTGGCGAGGATTGATTTGATCTGGGCGCGGATCGTGTCGACCGAGCGATTGCGCTGCGCGGCGATGTCGGCAACCGTGCGGCAATCGATAAGATGGCGCAGGATTTCGGCCTCGGCCCCGGTAAGATCAAAGGCGCGGCGCAGGATATCGCAGAACCCTTCGGGCCAGGTGACCTCGTTCGAGGCGGCGAGCACAAACTCTGTGCCGTCGGCAATCACATGGCGTTGCAGGCGCAGCACGATCAGGTGATCCTCGACCGTCGAGCGGACCCGCAAAACGGCGGTGTCCTTTTCGCCTTTCCCCAGCAAAAGCCGCATCGCCGCCGCCACCGAGGCAAGGTCATCGTCGTTGATCGGCAGGTCACCAAGCCGCGCCCCCGAGGGCAGGTTCAGCCGGGTCCGTGCCGCGTCATTGGCGCCACGAATGCAATGGTCGCGGTCAAACACAAGCGCCGCAACCCGGTCAAAGGGCGCAAGGATCGCGTCAATCTCATCGGGTTTGTCGGTCAGGGCAAGGCGGTCAAGAAATTCCCCGGAGCGGCGGAAATGGCTGGCGATCTGCGGATCATCAAGCAGGCGTGGCGCGGCGAAATCCGCACGGGCACGCAACGGGCTGACCGCGCTTTCCCAGTGGTCCAGAAGCGCCTCATAGCGGGCCGGATCAAGCGCGACGTCATAAAGACAGCCGATCGCCTCTGCCTTTTCCTTGTCGGAAAGGGTCGGCAAATCGCGATCATCCGCCTGTCGCCAATTGGAAACCACGTTTTAACCTGTTTCAAATCAATCAGAAGTCGAATTAACCACTCTCATTTCCCCATGTCGATTTTAAGGCCGGACTTAGGGCTTTTCGCCCCGGTCCTCGCCAAGAAGCGCGGCGAAATGGTCGCGCAATCGCTCCCATGTGGGCATATTTGACGCGCAAAGCAGAAAGCCCTCGGTGATCTCGGCGTTATAATCGCGCCCATCCAGCATCATCGCCACGCCCCCCGCTTTTTGACAGATGAGGACCCCAGCGGCGTGATCCCAGGGGTTGAGCATGCCCGACATGATGAAATCGACCGAGCCTTGCGCCAAAAGCCGGTATTCATGGCACGAACACCGCAGCGAGGTGACCCGCGCCAATGCCGGGATAAGCGGCGCCATGACCTCTTGCTGGTCCTGTGCCATCAGCGAGAAATGCACATAGCCCTGAAGCCTGTCAAGCGCGCCACCGGGCGACACCCGCACCGGGCGCTCGGTGCCAAGGGCGGCGCCAAGGCGGCTTGGGGTTGTCTCATCCGCGATGATCCAGTCATCGGCCACCGGATCGTAAAGCAGGCCAAGCACCGGACGGCCAAAGCGCGTCACGGCGATGATCACCCCGAAAAGCGGCAGGCCATGGGCGAAATTCCAGGTGCCATCGACCGGGTCGATGATGATCGCAAGCTCTGCCTTGGCCACCTCGTCGCGCAAGCCGGGCTTGGCGGCGACGGCCTCTTCGCCCACGATCAGGGCATGCGGGAACATCCGTTGCAAGCCGCGCGCCAGCATCGCCTCGGCAAGGTGATCGGCCTCCGTCACAAGGTCATGCGGCCCCGATTTGGTGGTAACCTCGCCCTGCGCCAGATTGCGAAATCGCGGCATGATCTCGGCCCGCGCGGCGCGGCGCACCATGTTCACAAGAGCGGTCTGCTGGGCCGGTGTCATCGGGGAGCTAAGCGGGATGGGCAGCGAATCTGTCATGGCGTCTCCTGTCGCGTGGTCTTATGTTTGCCACTGCGCCGGGCGATTTTCAATGCGGCTTACTCTCTTGCGCGCAGGGTTTGCGCCGGGCGCGCCGTCAGCGGCCCAAGCGCAAACCCGAGTCCGGCCAGAAGGGTGACAAGCGTGCCGCCAAGGATGATTGCGATGGCCGAAGGCCAGATCACCGCAAAGCTGGTTTCCATCACGAAATGGCTGACCGCCCAGCCCCCGGCGATCCCCGCGCCAAGCGCCACAAAGCCGGCCGCTGCCCCAAGAATGGCGGCGCGCAACACGAGGCTTGTCAGAATGCGGGCACGGGTGGCGCCAAGCGTCTTGAGGATAGCGGCCTCGTAGGTGCGGGCGCGCTGATCGGCGGCGGCGGCGCCAATCAACACCAAAAACCCGGTCAAAAGCGTGACCGACGCGCCCCAAGAGGTGGCCGAGGCCAGCCCCGCCAGCAGGTCAGAGACCTGTGCAATCGCGTCGCGCACCCGGATCGCGGTGACATTGGGAAAGCGGTCGTTGATATCGCTCAGGATCGCGGCCTCGGCCTCTTCCTCGGCATAGACCGTGGCGATGAAAGAATGCGGCGCACCGGCCAGGGCGGAGGGGTTCATCAGCATCACGAAGCCCATGCCGGCGGTTGAAAAATCGACCTCGCGAAACGAGGTGATCGGTGCGGTGATGTCGCGCCCGAGGATGTTGAGGGTGATTAGATCGCCAAGTTTCAGCCCGATTTCCTCCGCCTCTTCGGCGGCAAAGCTAAGCTGTGGCGGCCCGGTGTAATCCTCGTCCCACCATGTTCCGGCGGTGAGTTTGGTGCGCGCGGGCAGGGCATCGGCATAGCTGATCGCGCGATCGCCCTCGATGACCCAATGACCGGGGGCGATCTCGGTTGCGGGGCGGTCGTTGATCCGGCTGATGATCCCGCGCAACATCGGCGCGCTGTCGATCCGGCTCACGGCGGGGTCATTTTCCAGCCGCTCCAGAAAGCCGGGCATCTGGTCTTTTTGCATATCGACAAAGAAATAGGATGGCGCGCGTTCCGGCAGGTCAGAGGCGATGGCGCGGCGCAGGTTGCCGTCAATCTGACCAACGGCGGCCAGAACCGTAAGGCCAAGCCCAAGCGAGAGCATCACCGGCCCCGCCGTAGTTCCCGGCCCGCCGATGGCGGCGAGCGCCCAACTTAGCGCGGGGCGTCGGCGCAGGCGTGGGCGAAGCGCGCGCGCGCCGCGTTGCACCAGCCATGCGGCGATGGCCAGAGATGCGAGTGCCCCGGCGATGCCGCCCGCCGTCCAGAGGGTCAGGCGCAGATTGCCGGAAAACAGGATGGCCGAGCCCAGAAGCGCCGCGACAAGCAGGGCAGTGGCCAGCAGGTAGGGCCAGCTTGGCCAGCGGCTTGCCCCGCTGACGGCATCCCGAAACAGGGCCGCAGCGCGCACATCTCGGGCCCGCGCCAGCGGCCAGAGGGTAAAGATCAACACGCTGAGGGTGCTGTAGAGTGCGGCCTCGGCCATCGGGCGGGGATAGGGCGCAAAGACCGCCGGCACTGGCAGGCTATCGGCAAAGAGCGGGGCCAGAGCAATCGGAAGGCCAACGCCAAGAGAGATCCCGGCCACGATTCCGACAAGCGCCAGAACGCCGACCTGAATGAAATAGGTCAGAAAGATCGTCCGCTGATCCGCGCCAATGGTGCGCAGGGTGGCAATCACCCGCGTCTTGCCCGCAAGGTACGAGCGCAGCGCCGAGGAAATGCCGACGCCGCCCACCGCCAGCCCCGACAGGCCGACCAGCACAAGAAACGCGCCAAGGCGCTCGACAAACTGGGCCACGCGCGGCGTGCCGTTGCGCGCGTCAAGCCAGCGAAAACCGCCGCCGGCAAGGCCGGTCTTGGCGCTCTCTTCCGCCGCCGAAAGATCAGTGCCACCCGGAAGATCAAGCCGGTATTTGGTCGTGAACAGCGATCCGGGCGTCAAAAGGCCCGAGGTTTCAAGCGCCGTCGTCGCCACGATGCTGCGCGGGCCAAGGCCGAAGCCGGCGCGCGACTGATCGGGCTCGCGCACCAGTTCCGCCATCAGGCGAAACTCTTGCGTGCCAAGGCGAAAGCTGTCGCCGATGGCGATGCCAAGCTGTTGGATCAACAGCGGATGGGCCACCGCCCCGGGCAGACCATCCGCCCCGGCAAGGGCCACATCAAGCGGCATGTCGGGCCGCAATTCGACGGCGCCGACAAGCGGATAGGCGCCGTCGACCGCCTTGACCTGGGTCAACTCGCGCGGCCCGTCAGGGATCACCGCAAGCGAGCGGAAATCGGCCACTTCCGAGGTGCGGGTGGCGAATTGGTCGATCCACTCGCGCTCGGCACGGGTCGCAAAGCGATAGGTCAGCTCAAGCTCGGCGTCGCCGCCCAAAAGCGCCGCGCCCTCTGACACAAGCCCGGCCTTGATGCTTTCGCGGATCGTGCCGACGGCGGCAATCGCGGCCACGCCAAGGATGACGCAGGCCAGAAAGATGCGAAACCCCCGCAAGCCGCCGCGCAGCTCGCGTCGGGCCAGTTTGGCCGCAACGGCAAGGCTCATGCGGCGGCCTCGGCGGTCTCGATGCGGCCATCGCGCAGGCTGATCACCCGATCACAACGCGCCGCAAGCTCGGGGTCGTGGGTCACCAGAACCAGCGTGGCATCATGGCGGTCGCGCAGATCGAACAGCAGGTCGATGATCGCGGCGCCGGTGCTGCTGTCGAGGTTGCCGGTGGGCTCATCGGCGAGGATGATCGCGGGGCGCGGTGCGGCGGCGCGGGCAAGCGCGACGCGCTGTTGCTCGCCGCCCGAAAGCTGTGAGGGGTAATGCCCGGCGCGCGCATGCAGGCCGACCGCCTCAAGTTCCTGAGCGGCGCGTTCCAACGCGTCGGGCTGATCGGCAAGCTCAAGCGGGGTGGCGACATTTTCGATCGCGGTCATCGTCGGGATCAGGTGAAAGGATTGAAAGACAATGCCGAAATTGTCGCGCCGCAGGCGGGCAAGCTGATCTTCGTTCATGGTTGAGAGGTCATGATCAAGCGCCATGACCTTGCCCGAGGTGGCGCGTTCCAGCCCGCCCATCAGCATCAACAGCGAAGACTTGCCGGACCCAGACGGCCCAATTAGCCCGACGGTTTCGCCACGGTGGACATCCAGAGAAATCCCGTGGAGTATCTGGACAAGTCCGGCGTTGCCTTGCAGGGAAAGCGTGGCGTCGGTCAGCGATAAAATCGGAGAGGTCATACAGGTGCGCCTGATCAATAAGGATTTTGTGACATATGGGGCCTGCCGGGCCATGGGCAAGGCAATAGCCGCCTTTCTCATACTTGTCAGCCCTGCGTGGGCCGGGCCGGTCACGGTGCTGGCGCTTGGCGATAGCCTGACCCAGGGCTATGGGCTTGTGCAGGATCAGGGCTTTGTGCCGCAGATGCAGAAATGGATTGCGGATCAGGGGCTTGAGGCGCGGCTTGTCAACGGCGGCGTGTCGGGGGATACCACAGCGGGCGGCGCCGCGCGGGTGGAGTGGAGCCTGACGCCCGAGGTTGACGCGATGATCGTCACGCTGGGCGGCAATGACCTGTTGCGCGGTCTTGACCCAAGCGTGAGCCGCGAAAATCTGGAGAAGATTTTAAAGGTTGCAGAGTCAAGGGACATCAAGGTGCTGCTTGTCGGAATGAACGCGCCGGGCAATTACGGGGCCGAGTACAAGGCCGATTTCGATGCGATCTATCCTGATCTTGCCCAAAGCTTTGGCACGCTTTACGCGGGCAATTTCTTTGACGGTCTCGGCGAGGGTGGCCCGGCCGAATTGCAAGAGTATTTTCAGCCCGACGGCATCCATCCCAATGCCGAAGGCGTGGCCCGGATCGTCGAGGCGCTTGGCCCCAAGGTGTTAGAGCTTATCGCGGCCGCAAAATGAAAAAGGGCCCGCGAAGGGCCCAATTCCGAAAGCATGAAAGCGCGCTCAGGCGAGGGCGATGTTTGTCGCCGATTCACGAC
Organism: Roseovarius sp.; assembly: GCA_032251095.1. Taxonomy (GTDB): domain Bacteria; phylum Pseudomonadota; class Alphaproteobacteria; order Rhodobacterales; family Rhodobacteraceae; genus Roseovarius. The sequence continues at coordinate 6,400 of JAVVFB010000146.1, forward strand.
CGTCACGGCCCGCTTCGACGTCGAAGGTCACCTTCTGATCGTCAGCCAGACCGGTGAGGCCTGCGCGCTCAACAGCCGAAATATGGACGAAGACGTCCTTGCCGCCACCATCGGGCGCGATAAAGCCGAAGCCTTTGGTTGCGTTAAACCATTTCACGGTGCCAGAAGCCATTCCGTAGAGTCCTTATCAGTTTTTGCTGCCCGCGTTAGTGCGGCAGCCCGGCAAAGTCGTGCAAGATCGAGTGACTGAGCCGTTGATAGGAGCAGATGGTCGATAGCCGTAACGTCGCAGGAAAAATATGGGAGCAGTTTTTTTAAAAATCAAGAGACAAGACGCGCTGCGCAGATTGATGCATTCTCCGTGAAATGTCACGGTTTACTGGTGTTAAATGCAAAGCCGCCGGTCCTGCGAGGGGGGCCTGCGAGGGGCGGAACCGGCGGCGATGTCTGATGAGCAATGGCCTAGAGAACCGTGACGACGGTGCCGGTCGGCACCCGCTCGTAAAGATCCTGAACATGTTCGTTGATCATCCGGATACAGCCGTTCGAGACCGAGCGCCCGATCGAGCTTGGCTCGGTCGTGCCGTGGATGCGGTAATAGGTGTCGCGACCGTTCTGAAACAGGTATAGCGCGCGCGATCCAAGCGGATTGCCTTGGCCGCCCGGCTGAACATAATCGTTGCCCTTGAATTTGCCATAGGCCCTCGGATCACGCTCGATCATCTCGTTTGTTGGCCGCCAGGTGGGCCATTTCTTTTTCACGTCAATCGTCGCGGTGCCGGTGAATTCGAGACCGGCCTTGCCAACGCCGACGCCGTAACGCCGTGCCTTGCCCGGCGCGGTCACGAAATAGAGAAAATGCGCGCGCGGCAGGATGATCAGCTGACCGGTTCCATATTTGGGATCAAAGTCCACCTCTTGCGGCGCGTATCGCGGGTCAAGCTCAAAGGCGCTTGCCATGGCAGGCACAAGCGCGGGAAGGGCAGCGGCGGCAAGGCCGGTGGCCAGAAATTTGCGGCGTTCGATCATTGGCAGTCTCCTCAAATGCGGCTTGAAGTATAGAATAACCCGGTGAGGTTGAAACATTCAAATTCCGGTGATTTGATCATCTTTTGCACGATTGTGGCGGCGGGGCCGCGATTCAGGCGGCTTTAGATCGCCGCCCAGTCGGTGAAGGTAAAGGGCAGGGCGCGCCGCACCAGGGGGCTTGGCCGTGCGGGCGGCGGGGTTTTGGCCTTGGTGTCATTGGCGGGGTGGGGTGTTTGCTGGGTCATGGGGGCCTCCTTTTGGCGGGCGTAGACCAAAGCTAGGCACTGCGGCTGTTCGCATCCAGAGCGGATCGAAACATCGTGAGCAGATGTGAGCAGGCATCAGGTTAGCCCAAGGCGGCGTTCGCGCTGCATCACCATCAGGATCGTCAGGACCGCCGCAAGCGCGGTGCTCAGCATGATCCCGAGCAGGGCGAACGCGCCGCTTGCGGGGGTCAAAAGCAACCCGGCCAAGGCCGAGAGCGCCGCCCCAAGCCCGATCATCAACGCCCCCGCCAGCCCGCTTGCCGTGCCGGCAAGTTCGGGGCGCACAGATAGGGCACCGGCGGTGGCATTGGGGATGACCATGCCATTTCCAAGGCCCATCAGCGTCATCAGCCCGAAAAACGTGACCGGCGTGCCAAGCCCGAGATAGAACAGCAAAAGGTTCACCGCGATCCCGGCGGCATTTATCAGGGTGCCCCAGAATACCATCCGGTTGACACCAATCCGGGTGGAAAAGCGCCCCGAGGCGAAGTTGCCGAGGAAATAGCCGATGGCCGGGGCGCCGAAAAACAGGCCAAGCACTGCGGGTTCAAGGCCAAACACCTCTGCGCCGACAAAGGGCGCGCCACCGAGATAGGCAAAGAACGACCCCGACGAGAACCCGGCCGCCAAGGCATAGCCCCAAAAGCGCCGCGAGGTCAAAAGCTCGGGGTAGTCGCGAAACTGTTGCGCAAGGGTGCGCCCGCTCAGCGGTGCGGTTTCGCCAAGATCGGACCAGGCCAGCCAGAGGATCAGCGCGCCAAGCACGAACAGGGCCCAAAAATTGGCCTGCCAGCCGAACAGATCATCCAGCACCCCGCCAAAGGCCGGGCCGATCATCGGCACCACCGCCATGCCCATGGTGACATAGCCGATCATGCTTGCGGCGCGGTCCTGCGGGACCATGTCGCGCACGATGGCGCGGCTTAGCACCATGGCGACGACCACGCTGGCCTGAACCATGCGAAAGGTCAGGAAAACATAGACGTTGGGCGCGAAGATACAGCCAAGCGTGGCGACCAGAAACAGGCTCAGCCCGCC
>JAVVFB010000147.1:0-8720 GCA_032251095.1 Roseovarius sp.
GGCCATCGCCACAGCGTTGACGACCTCGTCCTGAAGCTTGGCGCGGCGTTCGTCGCTCAGCGGCACGAGGCCACGCTCGGACAGATAGCCACCGGGGGCAAGCGCATCATCGGACATGTATTCCTCGATGAACTCCTGAAAGTTCGGGATCACGCCGCGATGCGCGTTCTTGGCGTAAAAGAACAGCGGGCGCGAGATCGGGTAGGAAAAGTCACCGATGGTCTCGGAGGTCGGCTCGACACCGGAGATCTTGACCGGCTTGAGCGTATCGAGATTCTCGTAAAGGAAGGAATAGCCAAAGATGCCCATGGCATGCTCGTCAGCATTCAGGCGCTGTACGATCAGGTTGTCGTTCTCACCCGCCTCGACAAACGGTCCGTCCTGACGCATCCGCGAACAGTTGTCCTTGACGGTCGCCTTATAGGCGTCCTTGTCGGCCTCTTTCAAGGCTTTCATGAAGGCGGTCGCCTCGCAGCCGGCATGCATCGCCAGCTCGACAAAAGCGTCGCGGGTGCCCGATGTGGGCGGCGGGCCATAGGCAAGGATATCCACCGCAGGCAGGCTTGCATCGACATCGGCCCAGGTCTTGTTGGGGTTGGCGATCCAGCCGCCATCGGTGGGGATTTCGGCGGCAAGCGCTAGAAACACCTGCTCAAGGCTCAGATCCCAGTCGTTCGTCGCATCGCGCGAGATGGCAATCGAAAGGCCGTCATAACCAATCATCGCCTCGGTGATATCGGTCACGCCGTTGTCCTGGCAAAGCTTGTATTCCGAGGCCTTCATGGCGCGCGAGGCACCGGTCAGGTCGGGATGCGCTTCACCGATGCCCGCGCAGAAAATCTTCATGCCGCCGCCGGTGCCGGTCGATTCGACGATCGGTGAGGGCGCGCCGGTCACATTGGCAAATTGCTCGGCAACGGCCTGGGTATAAGGGAACACTGTCGACGAGCCGACGATGCGGATTTCGTCACGGGCCTGTGCGGCGCCAACGGCCACGGCAGACAGGGCCAGGGTAGAAACGGTGAGTTTGAAAAGCGACATGGATTGCTCCTGAGTTCGATTGTGCGGGGCGCCCGTTTTGGCGACCTCTGGCCCGGTGCTAGGGTGTTCCGACAACGCTTTTGTTACGTTTTTGTAACGGTTTTATGACAGGTGCCATTTTGGTGATTTTTTGTCCGCTCAAGGTCGGGATACGCCTTACTCCGGCGCGCTCCAGCGCGGCAAAATCACGGCAAACTCGCTGCCCTGCCCCTCTACCGACTGGATTCGGAGCCGCCCGCGATGGCGGTTGACGATGTGTTTCACAATCGCCAGCCCAAGCCCGGTGCCGCCCATCTCGCGCGAGCGGTGCGTATCGACGCGGTAAAATCGCTCGGTCAGGCGCGGAATATGAAGCGGATCAATCCCCGGCCCGCGATCGACTACACGCACGATAACCGCAGGCACCCGCAGGCTTGTTTCGGGCGCCGACCCGTCAAGCGTGATGGTGATACTATTGCCCTGCCCGCCGTATTTGATCGCATTCTCGATCAGGTTGGTGAATACCTGCTGCAACTGATCCGAATTGCCCGGCACCACCACGCCCTCGGGCGCGTCAAAGGTAATTTCGCAATCGCGCTCCTTGGCCAGCGGGCGCAGCGTATGCAGAACCGAGCCGATGATCCGGCCAAGATCGACCGGCTCCTTGACGCGCACCTGCTCTTCGTTTTCCACCCGGCTCAGCGACAGAAGATCGCGCACAAGCCTCTCCATGCGGGCGGCCTCGGATTGCATGATGCCAAGAAAGCGGTCGATCGCCTTGTCGTCGCGTCGCGCAGGCCCCTGAAGGGTTTCGATAAACCCGATCAGCGCGGTCAGTGGCGTGCGCAATTCATGGCTGACATTGGCCACGAAATCGCGCCGCATCTGGCTGGCCTGTTCTTTCTCCGACATGTCCTCAAAACACACCAGAACGCCTTGTGCCGCTGCAATGTCGATAAACCCGACGCTCACCGCATAGGTGTGCGCGCGCCCCGCTTCGCTGTTGTGATAGGTGGTCTGGCGCGGCTGGCGGTCTGCCATCGTGGCCTCAACCGCATCAAGAACATCGGGCTGGCGCAGCGCGGTCATGAAATGCCGCCCCTCAAGCGCAGGCCCCAAAAGACCACCCGCCGCACTGTTGGCGCCGATGATGCGCGCATCCGGCGCCACCAGAACCGCCGCCAGCGGAAGCGCCGCCAGAACCGAGGCGATGCCCTGTTCCGGCATGTCGCTCAAAGCGCCGTTAGACCAGCGCGAAAGCGGCGCATGTTGTCCTGATAATGCAACGCACTGGCGCGCAAGCCGTTGATTGCCGCCGCGTCCAGGGCGCGGATCACCTTGCCCGGCACGCCCATCACAAGGCTGCCATCAGGAATCTCCTTGCCTTCGGTGATCAAGGCCCCTGCCCCGATCAGACAATTCTTGCCGATCTTCGCCCCGTTCAAAATGGTCGCCCCCATTCCGATCAGGGAATTGTCGCCGATGGTACAGCCATGCAGCATCGCCTTGTGCCCGATGGTGCACCCGGCCCCGATGCGCAGCGGATAGCCCTTGTCGGTATGCATGACGGTATTTTCCTGCACATTGCTGCCCGCGCCAATATGGATCACCTCATTGTCACCGCGCAGGGTAACACCAAACCAGACCGATGCCGCACTCTCAAGCACCACATCGCCGATCACATTGGCATCGGGCGCCACCCAGAAATCGCCATCCTCGGGGGTCTGCGGTGCACGGCCGTCAAGCGCATAAAGGGTCATCTCGTCTCCTCGAACTCGGTTTGCAACTGGCGCACATGATCGGTCAGCCCCGGCTGCTGGCTGCGCCGCAGACGGGTAGCCTCGATAATCGTGATCAGCTTTTGCTCGGTGGCGTCCAGATCATCATTGATCAACACGAAATCATAACCATCCCAATGGCTGATCTCGTCCCAGCTTTTCTCCATCCGCTTGGCAATCACCTCGGCGCTGTCCTGCCCTCGGGTTTCAAGGCGACGGTGCAGCTCGCCAATCGAGGGCGGCAACAGAAAGATCGACAGCGTATGCGCCCCAAGCGCCGAGTTGCGGATTTGCTGCGCGCCCTGCCAATCGATGTCAAACAGCACATCGCGCCCGCTCTCGATGGCGCTTTGCACCGCGCCCTTGGGCGAGCCATAGAAATTGCCGAACACATGGGCATGCTCAAGCATGTCACCGGCCGCCACATCGCGCTTGAACTGATCCTGACTCAGGAAATAGTAATCCTGCCCCTCAACCTCGCCCTCGCGCGGCGTGCGCGTGGTGGCCGAGACCGAAAACGAAATCGTCGGATCCCAGGCCCGAAGCCGCCGCGACAGCGTCGATTTGCCCGCGCCCGACGGCGAGGACAGGATAATCAAAAGGCCCCGGCGATCACTCATTGCACTCTCTTTTCGCTTTGGCGTGTCAGGGATCACACCCTGACTTTCATCGTTCCCAAAATACTCAATTCCACCGCCCCACGGGTCGCACCGGCTGGTGGTCATTCCACATTCTGCACCTGTTCGCGCATCTGGTCGATCACGGTTTTGAGGCTAAGACCAATGCGCGTCAACCCGGTGTTTTGCGCCTTGGAGCAAAGCGTATTGGCCTCGCGGTTGAATTCCTGGCTGAGAAAATCAAGCTTGCGCCCCATCGGCGAGCCTTGCGCGATCAGCTCTCGCGCCGCCCCCACATGGGCGCGCAGACGGTCGATTTCTTCGGTCACGTCAAGCTTGACGGCCATCATCGCAAGCTCTTGCGCCACGCGTCCCTCATCGGCGCCATTCGCCGCTTCCATCACCCGGCCAAGGGCCTCACGAAAGCTCTGCTCAAACGTGTCCTTGCGCACTACGACAATCTCTGCGGCCTGATTGATCAGCGCCTCGATTTCTTCAAGCTGCGCGTTCAGAACCTCAGCAAGCGCCGCGCCCTCGGCGCGCCGCATCTCAAGGAAACTGTTCAGAACCGGCTCGAAATCCGCCAGCAGCGCCTTGCAGAGCGCGCCGCTATCCGCCTCGCTGCTGCCGCTTTCCAGCACCCCGCGCAGCGCCAGAATGTCGGCGGCATTGGCAGGCGCCAGCGACAGGCCGCAATCCATCGCCCGCGCCTCGACCCGGGCCATCGCGCCAAGCACATCCTCAAGCACCGCCTCGTTGAGGGCAAGCACCCCGGCCCGCTCTTCGCTCTGCACCCGCAGGCTGAGCGACAGGTTGCCGCGCGCCACCACCTTGCCAAGGCGCGCGCGCAATCCAACCTCAAGCCCCTCGATCCAATCCGGCACCCGCAGGCGCATATCAAGTCCCTTGCCATTGACGCTGCGCATCTCCCAGGCCCAGCTGGTGCCCTCAAGGGCGCCTTTCGAGGCGGCGAAAGCGGTCATGGAATTCAGCATCGGGCGTTGGCTCCTTGATAAGGGGGTTCCCTGTCCTAGCCACTGGCCCTGCGCCTGGCAAGCGCCCGCTGGTGCGAAAGCATTTCCGGGAAGTTAACCAATCACGACGAATTTTAGACAAATCGGGGCACAAATGTGGCAAATTAAAGTCACAGTACGGTGGGGCGTATTCGAATTAAGGCAAACCGGTGACGTTCAAATGCGAATGGCACCGATGGTAAACAAAGGTTTTGAAAGATGCAGGACGACGTAAAGAGTCACGTGATCACCGCGCGCCCCGGCAGCGAAACCGCCCGTCAGGGCGAACATATGCGGGCCTTTCGCGCCTATTGGAACAGCATGCGCAAGGGCCATGACGTGCCGCGCCGTTCGGATATCGACCCGCGCCGGATCGAGCCGCTGTTGTCCAATGCCTTTATCGCCGAGCGCATCGCACCCGGTGTCACGCGGCTTCGGATCGCGGGCATGCATCTGAGCGATCTCATGGGCATGGAGGTGCGCGGCATGCCGCTCAGCAGCTTTATCGCCCCTGCGGATCGCGACGCTTTCGCGCTCAATCTGGTTGACGTGTTTGACCGCCCTGCCGCCCTGCGCCTTGATCTGCGCAGCAAGGCCAGTCTTGGGCGCCCCGAGTTGACCGGCACGCTTCTCATGCTGCCGCTGCGCAGCGATCTTGGCGATGTGTCGCGTGCACTTGGCTGTGTCGTCACCCAGGGCCAGATTGGCCGCGCCTCACGCCGCTTTGAGATCGTGAACAGCCATGTGGAGCCGCTTGTTGCGGGGATCGAATCAAGTGGCATGCGCGCCCTGCCCGGCGGCCTGGCCGAGCGCACCGGCGCTGCGCCGCAAGCCCCGACCCACCGATCGGCGCGCGACTACCTTCGAGTGATCAAGTAATCCGGCGGCCCTCCAACCCAAGGATCAAACCGGAAAAAGGCGGCGCAGGGATATCCTTGCGCCGCCTTTTTTCATGTCAAACAGGGGCTTGCCCTACGCTCTTAGCCTGCCTCGGCCTGCTGGCGTTCGACCCGCAGCGCCGAAAGCTCTTCGGCGACAAGAAAGGCCAGCTCAAGCGATTGGCTTGCGTTCAGGCGCGGATCGCAGGCGGTATGATAGCGATCACTCAGGTTTTCGTCGCTCAGCGCGCGCATGCCGCCGGTGCATTCGGTCACATCCTGGCCAGTCATCTCGAAATGCACGCCGCCGGGAATGGTGCCCTCGGCCTTGTGGATGCCAAAGAATTCACGGACCTCGCGCAGCACCGATTCAAACGGCCGGGTCTTGTAGCCGGTGGCCGATTTGATCGTGTTGCCATGCATCGGATCACAGACCCAGAGCACGTTGGCGCCCTCCTCCTGCACGGTTCTGATCAGGCGCGGCAGGTTGTCGCCCACCTTGCCGGCACCAAATCGCGCGATCAGGCTCAGACGCCCGGCCTCGTTGTTTGGGTTGAGCTTGGCGAGAAGCAGTTTGAGGTCCTCGCTTGTCATGCTCGGCCCGCATTTAAGGCCGATCGGGTTCAGAACCCCGCTCAGGAAATCCACATGCGCGCCGTCCGGCTGGCGGGTGCGATCCCCGATCCAGAGCATGTGACCCGAGCCCGCAAGCCATTTGCCGGACGTCGAATCAAGCCGCGTCAGCGCCTCTTCATATTCCAGCAGAAGCGATTCGTGGCTGGTATAGAAATCAACGGATTTGAGCGTATGCGCGCTATCGCTATCAATCCCCGCAGCGGCCATGAACGCCAGGGCGTCGCTGATGTGATTGGCCATGTCGCGATATTTCGCCGCCTTCTCGGATTCGGTAAAGCCAAGGGTCCAGGCATGCACCTGATGCACATCAGCATAGCCGCCGGTCGAAAAGGCGCGCAACAGGTTGAGCGTCGCCGCCGCCTGGGTATAGGCCTGCAACATCTTGTCGGGATTGGGACTGCGCGACTCGGGCGTGAAGGCCAGATCGTTGATGATATCGCCGCGATAGCTTGGCAGTTCGACACCGTTCACCACCTCGGTCGGGGCCGAGCGCGGCTTGGCGAATTGCCCGGCCATGCGGCCGACCTTGACCACCGGCACCTTGGCGCCATAGGTCAGAACCATCGCCATTTGCAGCATCACCTTGAAGGTGTCACGGATCGCATCGGCGCTGAACTGTTCGAAACTCTCGGCGCAATCGCCGCCCTGAAGCAAAAACGCCTCGCCGCGCGATGCCGCGCCCAATTGCTTTTTAAGGCGGCGCGCCTCGCCTGCAAAAACCAGCGGAGGATACTGCGTCAGCCGGGCCTCAGCCGCCGAAAGTGCGGCGGCATCGGTATACTCTGGCATCTGAATCCGCGGTTTCGCGCGCCAGTCCGATTTGTGCCATTGCGTCATTGTCTTTCTCCGCTTTGTCGAATTACAGGTTTCGTCTATACTAAGGCGACCCCCAAGTGACCATATAGGTATTGCAGGAATTCATGCAATTCGCGCCCGTATGTCTTGTCAATAATGCTGTTTTCGTGACAGACCCGATAAACAGCCAAGTTTCGCAGGGATTCGAAGACCATGAAATCCAACACCGCCAAAATCGAAGTCAGCGCGCCGAAAACGGCAAAGCGCTTTGTTTTTGTGCTGTTGGATAATTTCTCCTTGCTGAGTTTTGCCTCTGCGGTGGAATGCCTGCGCATTGCCAACCGGATGTCGGGTGTCCGTCTTTATGACTGGGTGATCACGGGCGATACCGCTGAGGCCGACGAGACCGGCGCGAGCAATGACACCGTGCGATGTTCGGCCGGGGCGCGGTTTCACGTGGATTTCCCGCTTTCTGAACTCAACCGCGAAGATATCGTGCTGTTGTGCAGCGGCATGGATGTTCAGGCCGCCACGACCAAGCGAATCCTGAACTGGGTCCGGCGCGAAGCGCGGCGCGGCATCAAGATGGGAGGGCTGTGCACGGCGGCCTATGTTCTGGCCAAGGCCGGCCTTCTTGACGGCAAGCGCGCCACGATCCATTGGGAAAACCACGACAGCTTTCTTGAAGAATTTGAGGATGTGGATCTGACCAAATCGGTCTTTGTGGTCGATGGCAATCGGATGACCACGGCGGGGGGCACCTCTTCGATCGACCTGATGCTGAATATCATTGCTGATGATCACGGTGAAAAGCTTGCCAATGCGGTGGCGGATCAGCTGATCTATTCTTCGATCCGCACCGATCAGGACACACAGCGCCTATCGGTGCCGACCCGGATCGGCGTGCGCCATCCCAAGCTGAGCCAGGTGATCCAGATGATGGAAAGCAATATCGAAGAGCCGATCAGCCCTTCGGTTCTGGCGCGCGATGTGGGCATGTCCACCCGCCAGCTTGAGCGGCTGTTTCGCCGCTATCTCAGCCGCAGCCCAAAGCGCTATTACATGGAACTGCGCCTGCAAAAGGCGCGCAACCTGTTGATGCAGACCGATATGACGGTGATCAATGTCGCGCTTGCCTGTGGCTTTGCCAGCCCTTCGCATTTCTCGAAATGTTACCGGGCGCATTACAACACCACGCCCTACCGCGAACGCGGCGCGCAGGCCTCACGGCTCTCGGTCTGAAGGCGCAGGCGCCGGATCAAAGTGGGGGCCAGCCCCCACACGCCGGATAAAGTGGGGGCCAGCCCCCACACCCCCGGGATATTTCAAGCCAGAAGAAGCAGGTGGAGTTGGGTCTATTTGGGGGTGATCCGAAAGGCCGCGCCTTCGGCGACGCTAAGAAACCAGATGCTGCCATCCGGGGCCTCGCGGATGTCGCGGACGCGTTTGGTCTCGGGCGATTTGAGCTGTTCAACTTCGGCAAGCGCCGTGCCCGAGAGGCGCGAGATATAGCCAAACTTGAGACTTCCGACAAAGAAATCCCCGCGCCATTGGGGCCAGAGCGCCCCGGAATAGATCATCAGGCCAGAGGGCGCGATTGACGGATCCCAGTAATACGCGGGCTGTTCCATCCCGGCCTTGGCCGCGCCTTCGCCGATCTTGAGGCCCGAGTAGTGGCGGCCATAGGAAATCACTGGCCAGCCGTAATTGGCGCCGGGCTTGATGCGGTTGACCTCATCGCCACCGCGCGCGCCATGCTCGACCGCCCAGAGAGTGCCCTCAAGATCAAGCGCCGCGCCTTGCGGGTTGCGATGGCCGTAAGACCAGATTTCAGGCTGTGCACCGGGGGTGTTGGCAAAGGGATTGTCGGCGGGAATGGCGTAGGGCTTGCCGTCCCCGCTGTTGTCCACATCGATGCGGAGGATTTTCCCGAGCAGGTTCGACCGGTTCTGTGCATTGTTGTGCGGATCGCCTCCGGAGCCG